>CALGHE010000080.1 GCA_937915765.1 uncultured Bacteroidales bacterium
CCGTTGAGGTCAACGTTCTGCAGGGCGAGCGCGAGATGGCAGCATACAACAAGAGCCTCGGCCGCTTCCACCTGGACGGCATCGCTCCCGCACGCCGCGGCGTTCCCCAGATCGAAGTCACCTTCGACATCGACGCAAACGGCATCGTAAACGTCAGCGCCAAGGATATGGGCACCGGCAAGGAACAGTCCATCCAGATCAAGTCCTCTTCCGGCCTCACCGACGCCGAGATCGACAAGCTGGTCAAGGAAGCCGAAGCCAACGCCGCTGAGGACAAGAAGAAGCAGGAAGAAGTGAAAGCATCGGAAGAATATCAAGCGATGCTGAAAGCCGACCATGAATTCTTCGTAGAAGTAGATAAGACTTATGAAAAGGTATTCATGGACAACAAGGACACTTATTGGGGCCCATTGATGCTCATCAGCTTGACATCTTATCTGACCGACGACCAAAAGGCTACTTACGAAGCTTTCAGCCAGGAAGCCAAGGATTCACGCTATGGTCAAATGGTAAAGAACGAATTGTATCCGGCAGGAAAGGAAGGAACCAAAGTACCTGATTTCAGTGTAATGGACAATGAAGGCAAGGCTATCTCGTTGGCCGAGTTGTGCAAGGACAAGAAATACATCTTGATTGACTTCTGGGCTTCCTGGTGCAACCCATGCCGCAAGGAAATTCCGAACTTGAAGAAACTTTATGCCCAATATGCCGACAAAGGTTTCCAAATCATCAGCATCTCCATCGACAAAAAGAAAGCTGATTGGGAAAAGGCCTTGAAAGAAGAACAACTGGTATGGCCCAACTATTTGGACAACGGTGATGTAGCTGCTACCTATAAGGTAAAGATGATTCCTACCATGTATCTGATTGATACCAATGGCATCATGGTTGGTGAAAACTTAAGAGGTGAAGCTTTGTCTGCTAAATTAGCGGAGCTGCTCAAGCAAGAATGACAAATAAACCAAACAAAAAAGAGAGAAAGTTTTAAACTTTCTCTCTTTTTTGTACCCAGACCCGGGGTCGAACCGGGATGGAAGTGAATCCACTGGTGTTTGAGACCAGCGCGTCTACCGATTCCGCCATCTGGGCAAGAGAGCAATGCTTCTCCTTTTTTGCGGTGCAAAGATATGCACATTTTTTTTCAAATCAAAGAAATTGAAGATTTTTTTAATAAAAAAATCATAACACCAATTCTTTCAACACTTTAGCTCACTCTTTAGATGTCCTGCTTTGTACATTTGAAATATTTATCCAGCACAAGAAGCGATATAAGGTCTTCCCTCTTTTCGTCCTTAAACTGTTCTACATACTCATGCGCATTTTTTATTATGGCTTCTGCCTCTTCTTCGTGCTCTATATAATATTTCATGCGCTCCTCCAAGTCAGAAAAGTCCGGCTTCACCTCTACATAGTGGTAGTTAGGTATGAGCCTGCCCTCCATAAACCATGTTTCGCACGTAGGCTTCGGCATCACTGCCAACGAGTTGGACGACATGACCCATTTCAAATTGCTTGCCACGTCATTGCCTTCGAGAGCCATTATGAACTTATAGTCCAAGTGCTGCGATATAGTCATCTTCTCGGCCTTCCATTCTGGCTTGACCGCCTTTCTGCTCACGTCTCCGACATCTACCATAGGGTGACCGAAAAACATCTCCATAAATCTCACTCTGTTTTCCTTCTTTCCTATCTTGCCCATGAATATGGCACGGTTGCTCTTCTCCGAAAAACGTTTCTTGTCTTTCACGAAGATGAAATGCCTCACCTTGTCCAACTTGAGCAGCACCGAGTTCTGATTATTGTCTGTCAGAGGACGGCTTTTTACCACTCCCGGACATTCTGGCACGAATGTTATGTCTCCCGGTAAAAAGTGCCATCTAAGCTTTTTGTCAAACCATCTTGTGTATATGTAACTGTCAAAAAAGTAAACCTTAGGACTTTCTATCTTATGTTCTCCTATTATTTTTGCATTTTTTATGAGTTCCTTTTCCGGCAACGACAATTTATTGTAGTAATCAACCCTATCTTTTATATATTCGTAATCAGGTCTGTTCTTGCACTCTTCAAGCGCTTTTTCTAGCTTTGCCCTGTAAAACGATGTCGGCACAAGTGTCCGAGCGTAATTCTTAACAAAATAGCCTATTTTTCTATTCTTACCACTATTTAACTTATAAAGAATCTTATTTATCATACAAATCAAATTTACTTTATAAACGCAAACCTCTCCGGAAAGCATTTCAATTCTATTATGTGTTTAAACTCTTTACACAAACTTTTACAAATCTAATTTTAAAATTCCATGCTATTCTGAAACCTAATTTGTAGAAGTTGCCTTTATTCAAGAAAAATTTGCAAGCCATGCTTCCATTAAAGAAAAACATCTGACTATAAAATAACCCAGGCTTAAAAATAATTCCAAAATGTTCTGCAAAAATAACTATATATACCAAAAAAAATCCTTTTTAGGATAATTTTTTTATACAATGTTCTGATTTTTTATCCTTTTAGTAATGACTATATCGAACTAATTTATAAAGTTGCCCTAAAAAATATAAAAAAAATATGGCGAACTAATAAAATAAGCTCGCCATATTCCTTTTAATTACAAATGGTGAATTTATAGAACTCACCTTAAAACTTAAACCGCTAATTACTTCTCTTTTGCCACGAAGATTCCGGATGTTGTTATGTCCAGATTCATAGCATCTGAATCTATAAAATTTATATTTTGCTTTTCTCTCCACAGCAACGGCTTGTTCTTCACATCTCCAGCTTCATAACCAACCACATAAACAACCCCATCCTTGACGAAAATTGAACTTGCATGAGTATCCACTTTTCCGTCAGACAAAGGATTGATAACAGCATCTTTAACCGTCATTTTGTCTTCCTTTAAAGTGCTTTTCCAGTAACAAGCCTTTCTGGCCTCTTTTCCTGCCACATAGAAAACGCCATTCTCTACAAACGCGGCTCTCGCCTCTGTTCCGTTCTCTCCGAGCGTAAGCGAATGACCTCTTCGGTTTATCCACTGTTTAGCAATGAACTTTCTGGCGTTGTTATCTGTCTCAACTCCGCACACTATGAAAGATGAGCCGTCTGACGTTGCAGATATACCGTTGGCAGATGTAGGGTTATTCTTGTTATTAACCTTTGTTCCGCCTATCATGAAGGCGTTTTTTGAAATGTTAGACTCCTTTCCTTGCCAATAGTACACTATGTCATCATAATCCTGAGTCAGCCCGAATCCTGCTACATAGATATTATCATCCTCATCAACAAAAATAGAGTTTGCGCGTCTTCCTCCGCTCAGTTCAATCGGCGATCCGTCAACCCAGCACATCGGAATGTCACCCAAAAGGGAACCGTAATGCCCGCAAGCGTAAACACGTCCGTTTCTAACATAAATGGAACTCACAGCCGTACCCTGCGGCAAAGGTATCTCTTCGCCATTTTTCCAGTAAACAGCAGCATTGTTAGAAACCCCTCCCACGTAAACATCATCACCGTCAACGAACATAGAATAAGCATAAGCGTCATATTCAGGGTCAGATAAAACCTTTATTGAGTCTTTATGCCAATATGCAGCAATATAATTCCCGTTCTCTTTATTCAAATCCTTATAGTATAAAGAGACATAAATATCATGTTTTGAATAATCTACTACTTTTTTTGTTGTATCTTCACCGTCTCCTCCGTTTTTTACCGAACCATCATCTTCACCACACGAAACAAAACCTAAAAAAAGCGAACTAAAAAACAAGACATTCAAAACTTTAAAAAAAATACATCTCATAAACAATCATATTTCGTTAAAATATAAGGCAACCTTTATAAGCAAAATTTGCAATTTTTAAATGCTTATGAAAGCCACCACGTGAATTTTGTCCGCTAAAGTAATAATTATTTCATAAAATAAACCTTGAATATGTATTTTTTTTAAACTAAGCGCTATTTTTTTTATTACAGAAAGTTTCTATAAATTAGGGAGCGATAATTTTGAAAATAATTTTGCTTAGGTTTATTATATTCGCGAGGGAGCAGTGCGGGCATCATTACTAAGTGAATATGAACAAGATAAGTAAAGTGAGTTCTATAAATTCATCGCTTATAATTAAGAAAATATAAATCAAGTGGGTGAACTTTTCGCACTTTTTAATTTCTTTCGGCAACTTGCTGTTTGTGAGTCGGTCGCAGTGCCCGCGCTGCTCCTTCCTTTCGCTCGGCAATCTGCTCGAAATAAACTAAAAAATTCCTCGAAATGAATTTATAGAACCCGCCTTAAAATTGTCCGCAAATGAAAATCGCAGTGATAGGATATAGTGGTTCAGGAAAATCGACGCTCAGCAGAAAGTTGGGCGAAATATATGGCTTGCCGGTTCTGCATATAGATACAGTAGAATTTAAGCCAAACTGGGTGATTCGCAGTCTTCCGGAAAAACAGAGTATGATTGCAGAGTTCCTTTCGCATAACGACTCGTGGGTCATCGACGGCAACTATGGCAAACTTCTTTTTTGGGAACGTATGGAGCAGGCGGACAAAATCATCATGATGCGGTTCAGCAGACTGCAATCCTTTTTGAGGGTCATCCGACGTTACCAAACGTACAAAGGCAAAAGCAACCGCCCCGACATGGCTAAAGGTTGCCATGAAAAGCTTGATTTAAATTTTATATGGAGGGTAGTGTACGGCGGACGAAAAAAAGAGTTGCGCGACCGCTACCAAAAGGTCATCGACCTCTATTCTCAAAAAACTATTCACCTAAACACCCAAAAGCAAATTGACGCTTTCTGGAAAGATGAGGAGCAAGCAAGGCTGTTCTCATCACTATATCTCTAAATGAAAAGAGCCGATACTAAAATCCTTTTTTTTGATTTTTAACTTTTTGTTTACCTAAAATTCATTTATCTTTGCTGAGCAAAGTAAAATTTGCCGGCAATCTTTTTTGCCTAATAAACATTAAACAAAATATAACTAATATAAAAAACTGTTTTACTTTATGAAAAACAATTTTTGCGTAATTATGGCTGGCGGTGTAGGCAGTCGGTTCTGGCCTTTCAGCACTAACGAAAGACCTAAGCAGTTTCTTGACTTGTTCGGAATGGGGCGCACTTTGCTGCAAATGACTTTTGACCGATTCAAAAGAATCATGCCGGTGGAAAATATTTACATAGCTTCTAACACTCTTTATAAAGACTTGATTCTTGAGCAGTTGCCAGAAATTACTGAAAATCAGGTGCTTCTTGAGCCTGCTCGACGCAACACGGCTCCGTGTATCTGCTATGCTGTGAACAAAATAATGGCTCTGAACGAAAACGCTAACATAGTGGTTTCGCCTTCTGACCACCTTATTTTGAAAGAGGACGAGTTTGTGGAAATTGTGAAACGCGGACTTAATTTTACTGAAAATAATGATTGCCTCCTCACTCTTGGTATTAAACCAAGCCGCCCGGAAACAGGTTACGGTTATATCCAAGTGGACGGAAACGACGGCAAGAAAGATTTCTATAAAGTTAAAACTTTCACTGAAAAGCCTAATTTGGAGCTTGCAAAGGTGTTCTTGGAAAGCGGCGAGTTCTTGTGGAACTCGGGCATGTTCTTGTGGAACGGAAAAACTATTTCTGAGGCGTTCGACCTTTACGCAATAGAGATGTCTAATAAATTCAAGTCCGGAAAAGAATTTTACAATACAGACAAAGAGCAAGATTTTATAAATAACATCTATCAGTCTTGCACAAATCTCTCTATAGACTACGCAATTCTCGAAAAGGCTAAAAACGTGCACGTGATAGCTGCCGAATTTGGATGGTCCGACCTTGGCACATGGGGCTCTTTATACGAACTTTCGAACAAGGACGAAAATAACAACGTCACACTGAAAGGAAAGTCTCTGCTTTACGAAAGCAAAAACAACATAATAGCTATTCCTGAAGGTAAACTCGCTGTTGTGCAGGGTCTTGACGATTATATCATAGCGCAAGCTGACAACGCTCTGCTCATTTGCCAGAAGTCTGAAGAGCAGAGAATCAGACAGTTTGTAAACGATACAAAAGTGAAGATAGGAGAGGAGTACATATAGTTTTAATCTCCTTTAAAATAAAAATGCTGAGTGTTAAAAACACTCAGCATTTTTTTATTTTCCTTACTTAAGGTTATTTCTAAAATCCTAAGGCCGGAAATAAAATTTCTTCCTGCAATATGAAGAACAAAGCTCCGCCCAAATACCCTAACAGAGCAAGCAACGATATGTTTTTGAAATACCAGCCGAAACTTACCTTTTCAAGACCCATCACAACAACTCCTGCTGCAGAGCCTATTATGAGCATAGAGCCTCCGACACCTGCGCAATATGTAAGGAACATCCAGAACGTTCCGTCCTGAGTGTAAGGAAGCATTTCAGCCGTAGCTCCAATTGTAGGAATTATGTCATACATACCCATCGCTCCAGCCACAAGAGGCACATTGTCAACAACAGAAGACAAAGCCCCTATTATTATGTTTATCACATAGATATTGCCCACTTTTTCATCCAAAAATACAGAAAGACTGTCTAATATTCCGGCGCATTTCAAAGCGGAAACACTCATCAATATCCCCATGAAGAAGAGGATAGTAACAAAGTCAACTCTTCCTAACACGTTAGAAATACGCGCTTTGCATGACTCCGGAACATGAACCTTCTTGCAATACAATATTTCAGTGTATATCCACACAACACCAAGACCTAAAAGTATCCCTATAAAAGGAGGCAGATGAGTTATTGACTTGAATATAGGAACGAAGATCAAACTGCCTACACCAAGCGCGAATATAATTTTCTGCTCTTTCTTTGTTATTATTTCAGAGGCCTTTATATGATTGCTTGCCAAATTAGTTTCTTTAGAAACCCTCGATGTTATTTCTCCTTTCAACAGTCTGGAAACTATGAATACAGGTATCAAGGTTGATATAATAGAAGGTATTATCAAATTAGGTATAAGACCTCCGGTCGTCACATTTCCGTTCACCCAAAGCATTATGGTTGTAACGTCTCCTATAGGCGAGAACGCTCCGCCGCTGTTAGCTGCTATTATTATAACTGAGGCGAAAAGCCATCTCTCTTTATAGTTGGAGATAAGCTTTCTGAGGAGCATAACCATAACTATGGAAGTTGTCAGGTTGTCCAGTATTGCAGACATTATAAATGTGATTCCGGATAAAATCCAAAGCAGCTTCTTTTTATTTTTTGTGTTTATCCTGTCCGTTATTATAGAGAAACCTCCGTGAATATCTATAATCTCCACTATGGTCATGGCGCCCATAAGGAAGAACAGAATTTCGGCAACATCTCCTACAGACTCTATTATCTGAACTTTTGTCACAAAAGAAACTATTCCTTCTTCCTGACTTGCAAACGAACTTGCTTTTTTTGATAAATATTCTAAAAACTCTTCTGAAGACGGAAGAATTTCAGGCGCATAAAATATGTACGCCGTCCATAGCGTTGAACAAAGTATCAACGCAGAAGCTGCTTTGTTTACTTTCAGCGGATGTTCCAAGGCGATTGCAGCATAACCTATAAGGAACATAGCCACCATTAATACGACCATAAAACTGTATTTTTAAAATAAAAATCTATAAAAACAAACAAAAATAATAAAAAGGTTTTGAATAATAGTCTTTTGGTTTAATTAATTTTTTTATCAACTTAGAAACACTGTTGAAAAACATTGTTGATAACTATTTTTTAGGTATGGATAAATTCTAAAAAATAAATTTTTAAAATCCGTTTTTTTGTATATTGAAATCTACTTATGAACTTTCAAAATTTTTTAACCTCTTTTTTTCTTTAATCATTCAACCTAATTTATAACACTTATCAATACTTTTGAATGCTTTTTATCATTAACTTTGCATTGTTGTTAATAATGTTGATAACTATAGTTTCTGACTTGTTTTCAGTATTTTACGAAAAAGGTTTCTTTTGATAAGTTGTTTCGTATATCTTAATACTGAATTTTGCAAGAAAAAAATTCATTTTTTTTCAACCTTATTAACAGACTATTATCATCATCATATAAGTTTATTTAAATTTAAAGATTATTTATATTTATAATAAAAAGTTGAAAAATGGAGAAAACGGATTTGATAAACGAAATAAACAGGCTGAAGATAGAGAAAAACGCTGTGATTATGGCTCACTATTACCAAAGAAAGGAGATTCAGGATATTGCTGACTGCATCGGCGATAGCCTTGCTCTGGCTCAATGGGCTGCGAAGACTGATGCGGACATAATCGTGCTTTGCGGCGTGCACTTCATGGGAGAGACTGCGAAAATCCTTTCGCCAGACAAAAAAGTGCTGGTTCCGGACGTTGCGGCGGGATGCTCTTTGGCTGATAGCTGCAAGGCTGCCGAGTTTGCCGAATTTATTAGAAAAAATCCGGGTCATAAGGTTATTTCTTATGTGAATACTACTGCTGAGGTAAAGGCTCTGACTGATGTTGTCGTGACTTCGACTAACGCAAGGCAGATTGTGGAGAGTTTTCCTGAAGATGAGAAAATCATTTTCGGACCGGACAGAAATCTTGGTAATTATATAAATAGCGTGACCGGACGGAATATGTTGCTGTGGAACGGCGCTTGCCATGTGCATGAACAGTTTTCTGTGAGGAAAATTGAAAAGCTGAAGGAGGTTTACCCTGATGCTAAGGTGCTTGTGCATCCTGAGTGCAAGGGTAGTGTGGTGAGGCTTGCGGACAAGGTCGGCTCTACTGCGGCTCTGCTTAAATTTGCTGTGAATTCGGACAGCAATGTGTTTATTGTTGCTACTGAAAGCGGAATATTGCACGAAATGCAGAAACAGGCTCCGGAAAAGACTTTCATTCCAGCTCCTCCTGAAGATTCTTCTTGCGCGCTTAACGATTGCAATTATATGAAAATGAATACTTTAGAAAAGGTTTATGATGCTTTGAAGAACGAAACTCCGGAAATTATAATTGATAAGGAACTTTCTGAAAAGGCTGTTAAGCCTATAAAGAAGATGCTTGAGATTAGTGAAATACTTGGTCTTTAATTATTTTTTGACATGACTTTGGACGATTTGCAGACGCGCGTTGACAACTGGATCAGGGAGTACGGCGTGCGTTATTTCAGCGAGCTTACAAATACTGCTTTGCTGATGGAGGAGGTGGGAGAGCTTGCTCGTGTGATGGCAAGGAAGTATGGCGACCAGTCTTGCAAGGAGAGCGACCTGAACAAGTCGCTCGAAGATGAGATGGCCGACGTGCTATGGGTTCTCGTGTGCCTTGCTAATCAGACTGGTGTGAACCTTGCTGAGGCTTTTGAAAATAATATTAGGAAAAAGACGGAAAGAGATTCTGAACGTCATATCAATAATATCAAACTTGTATAGATTTAAATTTTTTACAGAATGAACGATAAATTTCAAGAACTTTTTGAACAGTATGATTTTTCTTTGACCGACGCTAAGGTCAAGGCTGCTGTCGATAAGATTGTTTCTGATAACTTTGACAGAAATAACGAAAAGGCTGTTTATAGCAAGATTCTCAGTTTTATAGATGTAACTTCTTTGAATTCAACTGATTCTGCTGACAGCATTGTTGAATTTACTGAAAAGGTCAATAATTTTGACGACAATTTTGAAATATTGCCTCACCCGGCCGCTATATGTGTTTATCCTTCTATGGTTCCTGTTGTTCGTGATACTTTGAGCGAGGATATCGAGATTGCGGCTGTGGCAGGTTTTCCGCATTCGCAGACCTTCCTCGAAGTTAAGGTTGCGGAGGTTGCAATGGCTGTGATGGAAGGCGCCACTGAAATTGACGTCGTTTTTCCGCTCGGAAAATTCCTTTCGGGCAATTATGAAGAGGTTTATGATGAGATTAAGGAGATCAAGGATGCTTGTCGTTCAGCTAAATTGAAGGTGATTTTGGAAACAGGCCTTTTAAAGAGCTCTGAGGCTATTAAAAAGGCTTCTGTAATATCTATGGTTGCAGGAGCGGATTTCATTAAAACATCGACGGGAAAAGTGGGTCAGGGGGCTTCTCTTGAGGCTGCTTATGTCATGTGTTCTGCGATTAAGGAATTTAACTCTAAAAATAAGGCTGAAGTTGGATTTAAGGCTGCCGGCGGAATTTCTGAAACTTCTGATGCTGTGAAGTATTATTCTGTTGTTGAGAGCGTGTTGGGCGAAAAGTGGCTTTCGCCTGAGCTTTTCCGCATAGGCGCAAGCAGGCTTGTGAACAGTCTGCTCTCTTCTTTGGTCGGAGATGAGGTTAAATATTTCTGATGTGTTATCTTTTCATGATGATAAAAAAATGACGGTTTTTTCAGACCGTCATTTTTTTCTTTGTATGGTGTGTTCGAGTGTCATTATCAACGATTTTTTTATGTCGCTGTCTTCAAAAGAGTCGAGCGTTTTTATAGCTTCATTTTTGAAGTCGTTCATTCTTTTTTCAGCATACTCTATACCCTTGTTTTTGATTGAGAAATCTATAATTCTTTCTACATTATTTTTACTGAAGTCTTTGTCTTTCAGTATTTTAATATATTCATCAGCATCTTCTGAATTTTTAAGGGCGTAGAGCAGAGGCAGTGTTATTTTGCCTTCGCGTATGTCGTTTCCGACTGGTTTTCCTATCTCTTTTTCTGACGAGATATAGTCGAAAATATCATCTTTTATTTGAAAGCATATTCCGTAAAGCTCTCCAAAAAGTCTCAGTTTTTCTATATTTTCATCGCTCGCATTTACAGATATCGCTCCGGATTTTGTGCATGTTGAAAAAAGCATAGCCGTCTTTTTCCTTATCACCTGCAAATATTTTTCTTCGTCAACTATAATATTTTTTGTATTGCTTATCTGCAGAAGTTCTCCTTCAGAGAGTTCTTTTCCTAAATTTGTTATTTCGTTCAGAATTTTGAGATTCTGTGTTTTATTTGCTATTGACAGAGACTGCGAAAGTAAATAATCTCCTACGAGCACGCTAATTTTATTTTTCCATATAGCGTTAACAGACTCTTTTCCGCGTCTTTCGTAAGTGTCGTCAACTATGTCGTCATGAACGAGGCTTGCTGTGTGCAGCAGTTCCAGCGCTATTGCGCTGTTTATAGTTGCGTCATTTGTTTTGCCGCAAATTTTTCCTGCCAGAAAAGTCATGATGGGGCGTATCTGTTTGCCTTTGTTATCATGCAAATAACCGTTGACAACACTAAGAAGTTCATTTTCAGTCTGAAAAGCCTCTTCAAAATATTTGTCAAATAACTTAAATTCTTCTCTGATAGGATCCTTTATTTGCTCAATTGAAATCATCTTTTTATTTATTTTCAATCAGTCTAAAATTCCTACAAATATAGTGATTTATCGTAAATATTTAGGTTTTACTGAGTATTTTATTATTTCATAAGTTTGGCTTTTATTTCTTGTTTGTTCTTTTTTGTCTAAATATTAAGATTTTTGTTTTTCTAAAACGTTATTATGAAATCTCTTTTTCTTACTTTTGTTAATGCAATTTGATGTAATTTATAGCTTGTAATTTATGTAGGTTGCTTCAGTGTTAGAAATATTTGAAATTTTGTATATGAAAGAAAAAAAATTGTTTTTGATTGATGCTTATGCATTGATTTACAGAGCTTATTATGCGCTTATAAAGAATCCGAGAATTAATTCTAAGGGTTTCAATACTTCGGCTATTTTAGGTTTTGTAAATATTCTTGAGGATATTCTTAAAAGTCAGTCGCCAACACATATAGCGGTTTGTTTTGACCCTTCCGGTCCGACTTTCAGACATGAGGCTTATCCTCAGTACAAGGCTCAGAGGGAGGCTACTCCGGAAGATATAAGGGCTTCTGTTCCAATTCTTAAGGATTTGATTTCGGCTTACAATATACCAATTTTGGAGGTTAGCGGATTTGAGGCTGACGATGTTGTAGGAACTGTCTCGAAGATTGCCGAAAAAAATGATTTTACCGTTTTTATGCTGACTCCTGACAAGGATTATGCTCAGCTTGTTTCTGAAAATATTTTTATTTACCGTCCGAAACACGGAGGCGGTTATGAAACTCTTGGTGTTGAGGGTGTGAAGGAGAAGTGGGGACTTTCGTCTCCGGAGCAGGTCATAGATTTGCTTGGCCTTATGGGTGACTCTTCTGATAATATTCCGGGTTGTCCGGGAGTGGGGGAGAAGACTGCTGCTAAATTGCTGGACGAGTTTGGTTCTATAGATAATTTGTTAAAAAATACAGATTCTCTTAAAGGGGCTTTGAAGAAGAAGGTGGAGGAGAATGTGGAGCAAATTAAGTTTTCAAAATTTTTAGCTGAGATTCGTCAGGATGTTCCTATCGAATTTAATGAAGATGAACTTTTGCTGAAATCTCCTGATTTAGAAAAATTGAAAAATATATTTACAGAACTTGAATTTAAAAATTTGCTTAAGAAATATTTTTCTGCTCCTAAAGTTGAAAAAAAATCACCTCTTCAACCGTCTCTCTTTGAAGAATATGTGGACGAGCAATCGGGCAAAATTAAATATTCAAATCTCAGCGACTTAAAATCGACTCCTCACACATATCAACTTATTGATAATGAGGAAAAAATAACTGATTTTTTGGCTAAAATTTCATGTCAGAAAATTTTCTGTTTTGACACAGAAACTACAGGTATTGACTATTTTTCGTCAGATTTGGTAGGTTTTTCATTTAGTTGGAACGAAGGAGAGGCTTTTTATGTTCCTGTTCCAGAAAAACGTGAAGATGCTCAAATTTTAGTTAATCGTTTCAAATCTGTATTTGAAGATGAGTCTGTTTTTAAGATAGGTCAGAACTTGAAATTTGATATTTTGATTCTTCGCAATTATGGCGTAGAAGTTAAAGGCAAAATGTTTGACACGATGATAGCTCATTATTTGATTCAGCCTGAACTTCGTCATGGTATGGATTATCTTGCAGAAATTTATCTGAATTATAAAACTATCACTTATGAAGAACTTTGCGGAAAAGGCAAGGAGTTGAGACCTATCCGTTCTGTTGAACTTTCTCGAATTTGCGACTATGCTGCCGAAGATGCGGACATAACTTTAAGACTTAAAAATATTCTTGAAAAAGAGCTTAAAGAAAATAATCTCGAAAAATTGTTTTACGAAATAGAGATGCCTTTGATGGAGGTTCTTGTGCAAATGGAATATGACGGAGTTTGTATTGATACAGATTCTTTAAAGCAATCTTCGGTTATTATATCCGAAAAACTTATAAAAATAGAAAGTGACATATTTGCTCTTGCTGGTACTGAATTTAATATAAGTTCTCCGAAGCAGGTAGGCGAAATTATTTTCGAAAGATTAAAAATTAACGAAAAGGCTCGTAAGACAAAAACAGGACAGTATTCTACATCAGAAGAGGTGCTTGAGTCTCTTCGCGGAAAACATCCTATAATAGACAAAATACTTGAATTTAGAAGTTTGAAGAAATTATTATCTTCTTATATAGAGGCTTTGCCTTCTTTGATTAATTCAAAGACAGGACGCATACATACTTCTTACAATCAGACTGTAACTGCTACAGGTCGTTTAAGTTCAAGTAATCCTAATTTGCAAAATATTCCGATTAGAGATGAACTTGGCAAGGAAATTCGTAAAGCTTTTGTAGCAAGTGATGATTGTCTGTTTTTTTCTGCCGACTATTCTCAGATAGAGCTTAGAATAATGGCTCATCTTAGCAATGACGAAAATATGATAGAAGATTTTAAGGCAGGTTATGATATACATTCAGCAACAGCTTCTAAAATATATAAAGTTTCTATAGATGATGTTACGGAAGATATGAGACGTAAAGCCAAAACAGCTAACTTTGGAATAATATATGGAATTTCAGTTTTTGGTCTTGCAGAACGTTTAGGTATAACTCGCGGCGAAGCAAAAGAACTTATTGAAGGTTATTTTGAATCATATCCGTCTATAAAAACATATATGGATAAATGTGTAGAAGATGCTAAGGCAAACGGTTATGTAGAAACTTTGCTAAATAGAAAAAGATTTTTAGCAGATATAAATTCTCAAAATAGTGTGGTGAGAGGCTTTGCTGAACGAAATGCAATTAATGCTCCTATACAAGGAACAGCTGCCGATATTATAAAAATAGCTATGGTTAATATTCATCGAAGAATTAAAAAACAAAATTTAAAATCTCAGATGATATTGCAGGTGCATGACGAATTGAACTTTAATGTTTATAAAGATGAATTAGAAGTGATAAAAAATATAATAGTAGAAGAAATGGAATCTGCTTTTAAACTTTCAGTACCTCTTAAAGTTGATTATGGTATGGGCGAAAATTGGCTAATTGCACATTAATTTAAAAGGGACGTAATTTATTACGTCCCTTTTTTGTTCCACGTGGAACGTTATTATACATTGAAATTTTCTTTTATGCTATCCATAATTTTAAACAAATCTTCTTTTGTTTCTGCTTTCAGCATGGCTATTTTAGTTTGTTTAAAATTATCTATACCCTTAAAGAGTGGGGAAGCGGCTATATGCCTCCTTGAATGTGTTATTCCTCTTCTTTCATCAAGCCAGTTTACATTATTTTCTACTTGTTGTTTTAATATGTTTAAATAAAATTCAAATGGCTTTTTTTCTATTTTTTTACCTGTTTCAAGATAGTGTTTTATATCTTCAAATATCCATGGTTGGCCTATACTTCCACGTCCTATCATTATAGCATCTACGCCATAAGTTTCAAAACACTCTTTTGCACGTTCTGGAGTAGTTATATCTCCGTTTCCTATTATTGGAATTTTTATTCTTGGATTAGCTTTTACTTCGCCTATAAGAGTCCAGTCTGCTTCTCCTGTGTACATTTGAGAACGAGTTCTTCCGTGTATAGCTAAAGCCTTAGCACCGCAATCTTGTATTTGTTCTGCTAAAGTTGTTATGATTTTACTGTTTTCATCCCACCCTAAACGAGTCTTTACAGTGACAGGTTTATTAACTGCTTTAACTACTGCTTTAACTATTTCTAATAGTTTTGGTACATCTTTTAGAAGTCCTGCACCTCCGCCTTTGCCTGCAACTTTTTTAACAGGACAGCCAAAATTTAAATCTATTATATCAGGGTTAGCCTCTTCTGCACGTTTAGCTGCTTCGGCTATTGGTTCTGGTTCTCTGCCATATAATTGTATAACAACCGGACGTTCTTCTTCGTGTATGGTAAGTTTTTCTTTTGTTCTTTGTATATCTCTGATTAAAGCATCTGCAGAAATAAATTCCGAATATACCATATCTGCCCCGAAACCTTTACATAATAGTCTAAAAGCAGGGTCAGTAACATCTTCCATTGGTGCTAAAAATAGAGGATATTTATTAAATTTTATATTATCTATTTGCATATTTTATTAGATATGTTCCACGTGGAACGTGTTAATATTTAATATAAGTTTTTTTTGTTCCACGTGGAACGTTATGTTTTTATTGATTATTTGGTACTTCTGAAGCATTTACTAATTTATATAGTTTATCAGAAGGTCTTATTTTGCAAGGAACTGCAATAGAAAATAATTCACCTCTTTCGCATCTGTCAGCTTCTTTATAATCTACTTGCATATTTTCGGCTTTTAATTCTATTACTCCTGTTGTTGGTCCCATTATTAGTAATTCATCTCCTTTATTAACTCCAAATTTTGTTTCTACTAAAAATTCAGCAACTCCAAGTTTTGAAAAATATTTCATACCTTTTCCTATATATACTTTTCTTTTTGTAGCTTCAGAACCGTAGGTAGAACTCCATTCTCCTAATCGTTGACCTAAATAATAACCATTCCAAAAACCTCTGTTGAATACAGTTTTCAGTCTTTCGTCCCAATTCATTATTTTTTCTTCGCTGAAAGTTCCGTCTATATATGAATTAATTGCTTCGTTGTAACATTCCACAACTGTTTTAACGTATTCTGGTCCTCTTGCTCTTCCTTCTATTTTTAATACTCTTACTCCAGAATCTATTAGTTTATTTAAAAAATGGATAGTTTTTAAGTCTTTAGGCGACATTAAAAATTTATTTTCAACTTTTATTTCTATATCTCTTTCATCATCTATAAGTCTGTAACTGTGTCTGCATACCTGATAACATGCTCCTCTGTTTGCTGAAGCATTTAATTCGTGCAGACTCATATAACACTTGCCGGAAATAGCCATGCATAAAGCTCCGTGACAGAACATTTCTATTTTTATCAATTCTCCCTTCGGACCTTTTATTTGATCTTCGTTTATGGCTTTATATATAGCTGCTACTTGCTCCATATTAAGTTCGCGAGCCAAAACAACCACATCTGCAAATTGTGCGTAAAATTTTAAGGCTTCAACATTAGAAATATTTAACTGGGTCGAAAGATGTACTTCTACACCTTGCTGAAAAGCGTAAAGCATGGCGGCTACGTCTGCCGCTATTATAGCTGATACTGAAACCTCTTTTGCAGTATCTATTATTTCACGCATGAGAGCAAGGTCATCATTATACATTACCGTGTTTAATGTCAAATAACTTTTAACCCCATTCTCTTTGCAGATTTTTACTATTTCACGTAAATCGTCTGTTGTGAAATTACTTGCTGAACGTGAACGCATATTCAGTTTTTCTATACCGAAATAGACTGAATTGGCTCCTGCTTGTATGGCTGCTTGCAGACTTTCGTATGAGCCTACAGGAGCCATAATTTCGAATTCTTCTCTTTTATGATTCATATATTGCTATTTTTTATTATTATCTAAAATAGAGTAGTGCATTCCGTTTTTTTAGCACTTTGCAAAGGTATTACTTTAATTGTTATTTTATAGAAATTGTAAAAGCAAAAAAATAAAAGACAACGTCAATCGTTGCCTTTTATCTGTCTTTTTTCATTTTTTTGAAGAAAAAAATTATTCTCTGTTCTGTGAATCTATCCATATAGTAGTAGGACCATCATTAAGAAGTTCTACTTTCATGTCCGCTCCAAATACTCCTGTTTTAACTTCTTTGCCTAAATTTTCGCTTACTTTTCTGCAAAACTTTTCGTACATTGGAATGGCAAAGTCAGGTTTTGAAGCTTTGATGTAAGATGGCCTGTTTCCTTTTTTTGTTAGTGCATGAAGTGTGAATTGGCTTACTACTAATATTTCTCCGTCCATATCTATTACAGATTTGTTCATCACGCCGTTTTCATCTTCAAAAATCCTTATGTTGACTATTTTGTTAGCGAGCCAGTCTATATCATCGTCCTTGTCTCTATCTTCTATTCCTACAAAAACTAAAAGACCTTTTTTAATTTCAGATTTAATTTTGCCCTCTATAGTAACAGAAGCATGCGTCACTTTTTGAATTACAATTCTCATTTTTCTTCATTAAAATGTTTATAAACTATATTTGCTTTAGAAATTCCGATTTCATCGGCCATTTCTTCTATCGTAAGTTCTTTTATACGTTTTACGCTTTTGAATTTTTTAAGAAGTATCTCTTTTGTTTTTGGACCTATGCCTTTTATGTCAAGTTCAGATTTAATCTGACTTTTGCTTCTTTTTTCTCTGTGAAATTTTATTGCAAATCGATGAACTTCATCTTGCATATTTGCAAAAAACTTGAAAAGTTGGTCGCTGGGATCTAATCCTATTACCATTGGCGGAAATCCGAAAAGTATCTCTCTTGTCTTGTGTTTTGAATCTTTTGCAAGTCCGGCTATAGGTATGTTAAGTTTTAATTCGTCTTCTACAACCTGACGTATGATTTCCATCTGTCCTATGCCGCCGTCTGCCACAATCAAGTTTGGCAGTTTTTCTCCATCGTCCATTATCCTCTTGTATCTTCTGAAAACAACCTCACGCATAGAGGCGTAGTCGTCGGGACCTTCTACGGTTTTTATTATATATTTTCTGTAATCTTTTTTCGATGGTTTCGCCATTTTGAAAACGACGCACGCAGCCACCGCATCAGAACCTTGTATGTTCGAATTGTCAAAACATTCTATATGAGCCGGAAGTTCTTCAAGCCTGAGCCTGTTCTGAATCTCTTTCATGAGTTTTGTGGCACGTTGCTCAGGATTAAATTTCTCCATCTGCTTCATCCTGTCAAACTTATACTGTTTCACATTTTGCTGAGACAATTCTAAAAGCTTCTTTTTATCGCCTCTCTGAGGTATTGTGAACGATACATTTTCTATATCAAAGCCAATTTCAAAGGGAACTATTATTTCTCTGGACTTGCTTCCGAACCTTTCTCTCATTTCTACAACTGCGCTCGCAAGTATCTCCTCTTTCTCTTCGTCTGTTCTTATCTTATATTCGAAAGTGTAGGCTTGTGATATGGTTCCGTTTGTCACTTTCAGAAAATTCACAAATGCTTCGTCGTCATCTATCTCTATTGCGAACACGTCTATATTTGTGAGAGCAGGATTCACGATAGTGGATTTAGAACGATATTTTGCGATGGAATCGAGTTTTTCTTTTGCAATCTGCGCATCTTCAAAACGTAATTCTTCTGCGGCTTTCATCATCTCTTTTGTGAGATAATCTTCTATAACTTCAATTTCTCCCTTGAGTATATATTTAATCTCGCTTATGTTTTTGTTGTATTCTTCTTCGCTTTGCAATCCTTCACAGCATCCCTTGCATTTTTTTATGTGGTACTGCAGACAAACTTTATGCCTTTTTTGTCCGATGGATTCGGGAGAAAGATTCAAATTGCAAGTTCTGAGAGAGTATAAGTTATGTATAAGTTCCAGCACTGTCTTCATTGCCGGAATGTATGTGTAAGGACCGAAATATCTTGAACCGTCTTTCACTACGTTTCTGGTCTTAAATACTCGCGGAAAGTGTTCGTTCTTTACGCATATCCACGGATAGGTTTTATCGTCCTTCAGCAATATGTTATAACGCGGCTGATGTTTTTTTATCAGGCTGTTTTCAAGAAGAAGCGCGTCTTGTTCTGTCTGGACAACTATGTATTTTATGTCCGCTATTTGTTTCACAAGCACACGAACTTTTGGCGAATCATGAAATTTGTTAAAATACGAAGATACGCGTCTTTTCAAATTTTTTGCTTTGCCTACATAAATAATCTCTTCTTTATTGTTCAGATATTGATATATGCCCGGACTTTCTGGAAGAGAGAGCACTATCTCTTTTATGCGAGTATTTTCTTTTTCCATTTTTTATATTTTTGGCAAAACTAAGAAAATTTAAAAAATCATGAAAATTTTAATATTTTGTCAATTTTTTTAAGAAATGTGAAATTTATGGTAAAAAGTTAAAATTTTTCGATGAAATGGGACTTTTTTGTCTATTTTGATATTTTTTCTGTATGTAAATTTTATATATATTTTATCAATTTAAGTAATTGATTTATAGTGAGTTAATAAGATAAAATGATCATTTTTTACTTTTTTAGACTTATTTATATTATAATATCTTGATTGAGTGTGTTGACCTTAAAAAAAATATCGCAAGGATTTTAAGTTGAGTTTAAAATTATTAGATTTGCGAATCTTATGAAAATTGAAATTAACTTTATAAGTATAAAAACAATGTCTTATAAATTTTTTAGTAATAAAGATTGCGAATATTTTCCTTGTCATAAAAATGATGATTTGAACAATTTTAATTGTCTCTTTTGTTATTGTCCGCTATACATGTTAGGCGACAGTTGCGGAGGTAATTTTGTTTATCTTGAAAACGGGGTTAAAGATTGCTCATCATGCGACATTCCGCACAGGAAAGATTTTGGATACGAGTATGTGCAGAAAAAACTAAGGCTTTATGCAGAAAATGTAAAATAATGTATAGAAATTGTCTTAAACGGAAGAATCTTTTCCGTTAGGTTGTTTTTTATAAATTCATTTTGCGAAATTTTTGAATTTATTTAGGGTTAATCACTGAGCTGAGCAGACCGGCTGGCAAACTTATAGAACTCACCTTAATTAAGTTTTTGTATTATAAAAAGTGATTTATTAGCTTTGAAGTTGCTTAAATTAACCTGGCTTTTTTTAAAAAAAACACTTTTATGTGAAAAATAACGCGCAACAAATAGCAGATTTTGAATTTTAATCTTAAATTTGTGCAATTTCGCAGACTGTAGGCATTGACGGAGTTAAAAAAGCCGTCTTTGCATGTTTTTTGCGTCTTAAAAAAACAGAGTAAATAATTTAAAAGTAATTAATAAATTTAACAAATCAGATTATGAAGTTTGGACATTTTGATGACCAACGTCGTGAGTATGTTATCACGAATCCACGCACTCCGTGGCCTTGGATCAACTATTTGGGTAACGAAGATTTCTTCGGATTGATTTCTAACACCGGTGGGGGTTATGATTTTTACAAAGATGCTAAGTTCCGCCGTCTCACTCGTTACCGTTACAACGGTGTGCCTATGGATGCAGGCGGTCGTTATTTCTATATAAACGATAACGGAACTATCTGGAATCCAGGTTGGAAACCAACTAAGACTGAGCTTGACAAGTATGAGTGCCGTCATGGTATGAACTATACAATCATCACTGGAGAAAAGAACGGAATTGAAGCGTCTGCTTTGTTCTTTGTTCCTTTGAAAACGCATGCTGAGGTTACTAAGTTGACTCTTACAAACAAGTCTAACGCTAAGAAGAGCATCAAATTGTTCTCTTTCTTGGAATGGTGTTTGTGGAATGCGGCTTCTGATATGGAGAACTTCCAACGTAATTTCTCTACAGGAGAAATCGAAGTGGATGGTTCTACTATTTATCACAAGACTGAGTACAAGGAACGTCGCGACCACTATGCTTTCTACGGTGTGAACGCTCCTATCAACGGATTTGACACTGACCGCGAGTCTTTCCTTGGCCTTTACAACGGTTTTGACGAACCGCAGGTTGTTGAAGCCGGAAAACCAAGCAACAGCGTTGCAATGGGTTGGTCTCCAATCGCTTCTCACTATATCGAAGTTGAATTGAACCCTGGTGAAAGCAAAGATTATGTATTCACTCTTGGTTATATCGAAATGGAACAGAATGAAAAGTTCCAGGCTACTACTCAGGAAGATATAAAGAAAATTGTTGACGGAGGCTTGAAGGTTTCTACTATGGCTTCTCCTATCATCAACAAATGTAAAGCTCAGGAAGTTCTTAAAAAATTCGACACGGCGGCTAAGGTTGATGCTGCGTTTATGGAACTTCGCGCATACTGGGATAACTTGCTGAACATCTATACTGTTAATTCTGGAAACGATAAGCTTGACCGTATGGTTAACATCTGGAACCAGTATCAGTGTATGATCACGTTCTGTTTCTCTCGTTCTGCTTCTTTCTTCGAAAGCGGTATCGGACGTGGTATGGGATTCCGTGACTCTAATCAGGACTTGGTTGGTTTCGTTCATCAGGTGCCTGAACGTGCTCGTCAGCGTATCATCGACATCGCTTCTACTCAGTTCCCTGACGGTGGCTGCTATCACCAGTACCAGCCGTTGACTAAGCGCGGTAACAACGATATAGGCGGCGGTTTCAACGACGACCCTATGTGGTTGATTTTCGGTACAGTGGCTTACATCAAGGAAACAGGTGATTTCTCTATCCTTGACGAGCCTGTTCCATTTGACAATAAAGAAGGTTCTGAAGTTAGCTTGTTCGAACACTTAACTGTCTCTTTCAACCACGTGGTTGAAAATCTTGGTCCTCACATGTTGCCGCTTATCGGTCGTGCCGACTGGAATGACTGCTTGAACTTGAACTGCTTCTCTTGGGACCCTAACGAATCGTTCCAGACTACTGAAAACAACTCTGAAGGCAGCAAGGCTGAGTCTTTGATGATTGCCGGTCAGTTTGTTGTTTATGGTCGCGACTATATCGAACTTTGCCGTCAGATAGGCAAGAACGAAGAGGCTGCTCGCGCAGAAAAGTTCGTTAACGATATGGTTGAGGCTGTTAAGAAACATGGTTGGGACGGCGACTGGTATTTGCGCGCGTACGACTTCTACGGCAAGAAGGTTGGTAGCAAGGAAAACAAGGAAGCTAAGATATTTATCGAGTCTCAGGGATGGTGTACAATGGCAGGTATCGGTTTGGAAGACGGCATGGTTAAGAAGTCTTTGGATTCTGTTAAGGAAATGCTTGACTGCGAACATGGTATCGTTCTTAACAACCCTGCATTCACTGAATATGTTGTTGAATACGGAGAAATCTCTACTTATCCTGCTGGTTACAAAGAAAATGCAGGTATCTTCGCTCACAACAACCCTTGGGTGATTATTGGTGAAACTGTGCTTGGTCGTGGTGACTACGCTTGGGATTACTACAAGAAGATTTGTCCTGCTTACGTAGAAGAAAAGAATTCAGAATTGCATAAAGTAGAACCATACGTATATGCACAGATGACAGCCGGTAAGGATGCTCGTAAACCGGGCGAAGCTAAGAACTCTTGGTTGACTGGTACTGCGGCTTGGAACTGGTACGCTATCACTCAGTTCATCTTGGGTATCAAGCCTGCTTACACAGGTTTGGAAGTGAACCCTTGTATTCCTGCTGACTGGACTGGTTACAAGGTTTCTCGTAAGTTCCGTGGTGCAAGCTACGAAATTACTGTTAAGAACAACGGTGTGATGAAGGGTGTTAAGAAGTTGGTTGTTAACGGTAAAGAGGTTGAAGGTAACATAATCCCTATGCAGCCTGCTGGCAGTGAAAATACTGTAGAGGTTATTATGGGATAATCTATAAAGTTTGAGACACAGGGCACTGCCTTGTGTCTCAGGCTTTTTGTAAAATTTGGAGTTTTATTTAGTACAAGTAATAGATTTCTTGAGATATAAGATATTAGGTTTATTGCTTAAAAAAAGAAATAGAATAATGAAAAAGTTATTTTTAGCGGTTTTTTCGGCAGCTCTTTTGGGTATGTTCTCCTGCGGTGGAGGTTCTCAAAAGGTAGAAGATGTTGGCTCTTTTGACAGTACTGCTGTTAAGTTCACATATCCTGAAGGTTCTCCTGTCGCAAAGTGGGGAGCTCTGCAGGTAAAAGGTTTGCAGCTTTGCGATAAAAACGGCAATCCTGTTCAGCTTGCCGGTGTCAGCACTATGGGATGGCACTGGTGCGGTGATTGCTACAACAGAGAGTCTTTCGAATACTTGAAAGAAAAGTGGAACATCAATGTTCTGCGTCTCGCTATGTATGTTGAAGAGGGTGGTTATAATACTACTCCTGAAGAGACTTTTAAGAAAATGTGCGATTTCATCGATATTTGCGGTGAAATGGGTATATATTGTATAGCTGACTGGCATATACTTACTCCGGGTAATCCTTTGGATCCTAAATACTCTGGAGCTGAAGATTTCTTTAAGAGACTTTCTTCTAAATATGCAGGGGCTGACCATGTAATCTATGAGATATGTAATGAACCAAACAACTGTATGGAAAAAAACAATCCTGAAAAGCCTTGGGAATGTACTAAAGAAGGTTGTGTGACTTGGGATACTATCTCTGCTTATGCTAACAAGATTATTCCTATCATTCATGCTTCTGCTGACAGCGTGAAGGCTGCTCATCCTATCGTTATCGTGGGCACTCCTCAGTGGGACCAGCTTGTGGACGCTTGCTTGAAGGTCGGTATGTGTCAGGGTAATGGAAAGGATTTGAGCGATCCGCTACCAGAAAAAGACACTCGTCTGAAGTTCGACAATGTCATGTACGCTTTCCACTTCTACGCTCTTGAACATAAAGAAGGTCTGGACGAAAAGCCTGGTTATTATAACTTCTATTCGTATATGTACGATGTGCTTGGAAAACTCCCTGTATTCTGCTCTGAATATGGTGTTACTTATGCCGACGGCGACCGTGGTATAGACCTTCCGCGCACAGATAAGTGGATGCTTATGTTCCAGGGTAACAACGCAGGTAAACAGCTGGTAAGTAGCTGTAACTGGAGCTTCTCTGATAACGAACGTTTGTCTTCGGCTCTTAAACCTGGTTCTTGCGCTAAAAAACAGTGGGACAGCACTACTGTGTCTGGAGAATACATAAAGAAGATTATAACTTCTATTAATACTGGTGTCAGAGATTCTTCTGTATTGAAGCCTGAACATCTTTACACAAAGTAATTTATAATTAAGACAAAGGCGCTGTAAGTCTATAAGGCGTCTTTGTTTTTAATGTTTAAAGTATGAAGAAAAGTCATAAATTTCTATTAGGAGTGGCTGCTTTAGGCTTGGCGTTTGTTCAATGTTCGGGTCCTAAAGACGGAAATGTTTCCTCTCAGTCTGTATCTGCTGAAAAGTTTAAATTCGAGGCAAAAGATACTTCTTGGAGAAGTTTGAGCGTCCGTGAAAAAATCGGACAGACAATGATGGTGAACGCCCTATATTTCAATCACCTCAAGATTGGTGACGGAGATATGAAGAAGTTCATGGAAAAATACCCTATTGGCAGTGTTTTCATTCCAAATTGGTATTACGTTGAAAATAAAGGAAAAGATGGTGATATCTATGCCCTAATTGCCAAGGCTATCAAGGATTATAATGACGCGGCAAAATACCCTGTTCTCGTCTCTGAGGATTTTGAGCGTGGTATGGGCGAGACTTACTCTAAATATACGCACATGCCTGCCGGAATGTCTCTCGGCGCGGCTAACGACGAGGAACTGGCTTACAACTTCGGTAAGTCAATCGCTATGGAGTCAAAGGAGATGGGCTATAACTGGTTGCTTCATCCGGTGTGCGACTTGAACATGAATCCGCTTCAGGAACTGGTTATCGAACGTTCGGTTTCCGACAGCGCTGAACTGGCTATTCCTTTGCTGAAAAAGCAGATGAAGGGATTGCACGACCAAAACGTTATCTCTACTGTAAAGCATTTCCCTGGAGACGGTGTTACTATGCGTAACCAGCACCTTGTGACTACCGCCAACAGCTTGTGCGAAAAAGAGTGGCGCGCCTCTTTCGGTAAGTTGTTCCAAAGCATGATTGACGAGGGTGCGGCTACCATTATGGTGGGTCATATCCAGCTGCCTTTCTATCAGAAAGAGAAAATCAACGGTTTGCTGCCTCCGGCTACATTGTCTAAAGAGTTGATGGTAGATTTGCTGAAAGGTGAAATGGGCTTCGAGGGTGTTGTCATCACCGACGCTCTCAACATGGGCGGTTGCGCAGGTTACTATCCGACTGAATTGGAGGTTTCTGTACAATGTTTTGTTGCCGGAGCCGATGTTGTCCTTTGGCCGGATTTGGCTTATATGGATACTGTTGAGGCTCGCATCAACCGTGGAGAGATCCCGATGTCTCGTCTGGACGATGCCGTTAAGCGTGTTTGGGCTATGCGCGAGCGTTTCAACTTTATTAAGAAAAACGACTCTTTGTTCACTGAAATGACTCAGGCTGACAAGGATTTGGTGTTTGAGACAGGTAATAAGCTGGCTGAAAAGGCTGTGACTTTGTTGGAGGACAGAAACAACGATATTCCGTTGAAGGCGGAAAAGAGCAAAAAGATCCTGCTGATGCCTATCAGTTACGAAGACAAGGGCAAGACTTTTGAATTTACAAAGAAGGAGCTGGAAAAACGTGGCTTCGAGGTGGATATGTTAGTAAGTCCTCACTTCTATCAGTGGGGTTGGAGGATAGACTCTTTGTACACTTACGACAAAGTCTTCATCTGTTTTGAAAACAGATATTTCCACCCGATTGGAACGCCGTTCTTCAAAGAACACGAGGCGTATGGCGTTTGGACTGCCAATATGCTCGACCCTAACAAGCGTATTGCGGTTTCGTACAGCAATCCGTACTTGGTGAATTTCTACGAAGAAATCGCTTCTATGAAGGTGAACGCATACAGTTGCGACTCATTCTCACAGAGAGCGGTGGTGAAGGCACTTTGCGGAGAGATTCCTTTCAGCGGAAAATCTCCAGTAAAATTGAATCCTGAAGAATTGAAATAATAGTATTAAGTAATAAAAATTTTTATTTATGAGTAATAATCAAAAACTCTCTGTATTAGAGAAATGCGCCTATGGTGCAGGAGATTTGGCGTGCAACCTCTTCTGGGGTATTGTCTGTATCGCCAGTATGTTCTACTCGGACATTTTCGGAATTGAGCCGGCTGATGCCGCAACAATGATGATGATTGTCAGTTTTTTGGATATCGTAATTGATATTTTCATCGGAGGTGCTTCTGATAGATGTAATACCAAATACGGAAAGTTCCGTCCTTGGATTCTCTACGGATTTGTTCCGTTCTGTATTGCTGGTGTTGCAGCCTTCTTCACCCCTGAAGGTTTCTCAATGGGTGGAAAATTAGTTTATGCGTATATCTCGTTCTTCTTGTTCAGAATTCTTTACGCTGTTGTAAACGTTCCTTACGGAGCTTTGCTTGGTGTGCTTTCTGAAGATCCAGAAGAAAGAGATTCAGTTTCTGCCTACAGAAACATCGGTGCTCAAATAGGATTCTGGTTGAGTTTCTCCATGGTAATGGAGTTTGCTAAGTATATGAAGGAAGCTACAGGAACTACTACTCCAACTTCATTCTTCTATGTAATGCTCATCTACGGAGTTGTTGCATTAATTTTGCTCTTCTTCACATTTAAGTTCACAAAAGAGCGTGTGAAACCAGTTAAGGAGCAAAACAACAGTTTGGCAGAAGACCTTGGAGACCTTGTTAAAAACCGTCCATGGTGGTATCTTTCGATTGCTGGTATCGCATTGATTCTATTTACAGCGTGCCATAACTCTGCTGCTGCCTTCTACGCTAAATACTTCTTGGCAGATATAGAGGTTGTTGAGCAAGGTGGTAAGATTTTGGAAATTTCTGAAACTAACGACAATAAGAAAACTCCTATTTACATTCTTGAAAATGGTAGAATAGATACTGCTTCTGTGGGTGTATTTAACATAGGTGGAGAAAAAGTAGCAATCGAAAGATGTTTTGAAGTGGTTGGAGCTGATGGAAATCGTGTAAATATTAAGGTTGCAAGAGGTGATGATGCGTCTCCGAAAGTGGGAGATAATTTAAGTTTCTTCAAATATAAAGTAGAGGGTCAAATTTTCGGCTTCAAACTTGATTGGGAGACATTCTATATGTTGTTCGCTTCTTTGGGAACATTATTCACTATTTTGGGTACTTTGCTTATCAAACCGATTGTTTCAAGATTTGGTAAAAAGTGGACATGGTTTGCTTGCTTCTTGTTGGCGGCAGCAGAATCTGTGTTATTTATGTTTATCCCTAAGGATGGACTTGTTACTATTATCCTGTTGAACTGTCTGTTCACCCTTATCATCGGTTCTACCGGATTTATCATGTGGAGTATGTATGCGGATGTTGCTGATAACGCTGAAGTAGAAACTGGTCGTCGTGCAACAGGATTGATTTACACTTCTGCAACAATGGCTCAGAAATTAGGTTTTGCAATTGCAAATTCACTTCCGTTGTTCGGACTTGCGATGGTTGGTTTTGTTGCAAATGATGTGAACATTACGCCTGATATAAAGGAGTCTGTTAAGAACGTATTCGTATTAGTTCCGTTGTTTGGTGCGGCATTAGGTGCGCTTGCGGTATTCTTCTACGACATCGATGAAAAGAAAATCGCTGAAAACTCAAAGAAACTTGCTGAAATGAAGAAGAACAATTAATTTTTTCAACTTTCATAATTTCTTTTTTAGGAGTTAGTCATTTATTGGCTAACTCCTTTTTTTTCGATGAAATCATATTTTTTTACTGCATTTACCTGTTTTTGATATTTTTTTTATAGTTTTTTGAAAGAAAAGTCAAAATTAGATAGTGGTTTCTTGCATAGTTTTGCGTCGTTATTGAACATGTGGGAGGTGAATCTTATTTTTTTAGGGCAATTTCTGTAAAGTTGCTTTAAGTCTAATACACAAGAAAACATTTATTTACGTAGTGATTCGCCTCGGTTTGTAAATTAAAATTTTATGTACTATGGTAAGATTTTTTAGATTTTCGATGTTGGTCATCGGATTGTTTTGCGTTAACTTTAGCATCAATGCCCAGTTGGCTAAGGATAACAAGTGTAAATTTTTGGGTAACATTACAACTTCCTACAATTGGCAAGAACAAGCTGATGCACAGGGAGTGAATGAGAAGTATTACCAGCTTTGGAACCAAATCACGTCAGAAAACGGTAGTAAATGGGGCTCTATCCACAAAGGATGGGGTAAGTTTGATTGGTCAAATTCTGACCGCGCATATGACTATGCGAAAAAGCACGGCTTTCCTTTCAAGTTCCACTGTCTAATATGGGGTAGCCAGTATCCTTCTTGGATTGAAAGTCTAAGTGCGGCGGATACTTACAAGGCAATTGAAGAGTGGATGGATGCGGTAAAAGAGCATTATCCTGATCTTGAATTGATCGACGTGGTGAATGAAGCTATTTATGCGGGTGGAAAATATCACTCAAGCTACGAAAAGACAAAAATCATCGAAGCGTTGGGCGGTACAGGTAAAACTGGTTATGACTGGATTATTAAGGCATTCCACATGGCACGCGAACGCTGGCCTAATGCAAAATTGATTTATAACGACTACAACACTTTTCGTTGGCAGAAAAACGAGTTCATAGCTTTGGTTAAAGCTTTGATTGACGGTGGTGCTCCGATTGATGCGTATGGTGCTCAGTCTCATGACCTTACGGATATGGAGTTCGACGAGTTCAAAAGAGCAATGGACGAAACTCAGCAAAAATTGAAAATTCCTATGTACATCACTGAGTACGACATAGGTACAGACGATGATAATTTGCAGTTGCAGCGTTATAAAGAGCAGATTCCTTATATGTGGGAGGCTGATTATGTTGCAGGTGTGACTCTATGGGGTTGGATTTATGGTAAAACTTGGACTACAAACGGTAACTCTGGTATCATTAAGAACGGTCAGGACAGACCTGCGATGAAGTGGTTGCGTGAGTACATGGCTACTGATGCTGCAAAGAACGCTAAGGGTCCTTTCTGTGGTGGAAAGAGCAACATTTCGGCAACTCTTGAACTCTCTACTGAAACTATTGTTGTGGGAGATGAACTGAAAATATCTGTCTCTGCTTCTGTTAAGGAAGGCAAGATTAATCATGTGGATATGTTTGCAGATGATTCTTTGCTGGTGAACAAGTACATCGCCCCTTATGAGTGGACTTTTGTTTCTGATAAGGCTGGTGTTGTTACTATCAAAGTGGTTGTTTTTGATGAAAGTGGCAATACTCTTGAAAAAACGGCTAAGCTGACTGTCTGCGATGAGAGAAAACCGTATTCAGGTTCTGCAATAGAGTTGCCTGGAACTCTTGAATTGGAAGATTTTGACAGAGGTTGCAATGGTTTTGCTTACAGCGATTCTGATGACGAAAATGAGGGAGATGGCAAATATCGTGAAGAAAGTGGTGCGGATGTTGTTAAAGGTAACGGCGGACTTGCAATCGGTTACACAAGCGCGGGCGAGTGGATGGAATATACTGTGAATGTTAAGAGCGCAGGCAATTACTCTTTTGTTGCCGATGCTGCTTCTGGTTCTGACAATTCAGGTTTCCATATAAGTCTTATGAATGGCGGCGAAGAGGTTGAACTGACCGGCAAGTTGGATGTTCCTAATGGCGGAGACTGGGATACTTACACTTCGATAGAAGGAAAATTGTCAAAGTCTTTGGAAGAGGGAGAACAGATTCTGAGAGTTACGATTGACGGCTCTTATGTGAATATTGACAAAATAGTGTTCACTTGCTCTGATTGCAAGGAAGAAACTACTTCTGTAGAGGGCATTTATGCCGATGAAATCGTTATTTCTCCAAATCCTGCGAAAGATTTCATAGAAGTGAAAACTGATGATTTTGAATATGCGGAGATTATTGATTTGGCAGGAAAGATTGTAAAGAAGTCTGACGAAAAAGTTATAAATATATCTAATGTACCAGTAGGTTCCTATATTATCAAGGTTTATAGCATCAATAATCCTGTTATATCCAGAATTTTCGTAAAGATGGATTAATGAAAATTTCTAATAGTTTGATGAATCGGGGTTGCTGTGTTAGCAATCCCGATTTTTTTATTATATTTGCAACAATGTTTTTATGGTTCGTCATGTTTTTTTACGGCAACTTCCATAACTATGGCGAATTTAAAACGTGACTTATGAAAGTTGCCTTATATCCTAATTAACAGGAAATAAAATGGTGGAGATTAAACTGGTATCAACAAAAAAAGAGCTTAAAGAGTTTATCCGTTTCCCTCATGATCTGTTCAGAGGCAACGAATACTGGGTGCCGCCGCTCGACAGTGACGAGATGGAAACTTTGAGTAAGGATAAGAACCCTGCGTTCGAACATTGCGAAGCGGAATATTGGCTTGCCTACAAAGACGGTAAAATTGCTGGTAGAATTGCTGGTATCATCAATCATACTGCAAACAGGAAGTGGGGCAAGTTTGTGCGTTTCGGATGGGTCGATTTCATCGACGATATTGAGGTGGTTGAGGCTCTTTTCAGAACTGTGGAGGAGTGGGGCAGAAACAAAGGGATGGAGAAAATCCAAGGTCCGCTCGGATTTATTGACATGGACAACGAGGGTATGCTCGTGGAGGGCTTTGACAAAATGCCTACGATAGCCAATATTTACAATTATCCGTATTATCCGCAGATGATGCTTAAATTGGGCTACGAGGGCAAGGAGGACTGGATACAGTTCAAATTGAAGGCTTCTCAGTCTATTCCTGAAAAAATGGAAAGAATCAATAAGCTTATAAAGGAAAAATATAATCTGAAGGTACTCTCTTTTAAAAAGAAAAAGGAACTGCTGCCTTACGCAAAGCCTTTGTTCAACACGCTTAATCTGGCTTTTTCTAATCTTTACGGTTATTCTGAACTTACGGAAAAGGAGATAGACAGACTTGTGAAGAATTATTTCACTTTCATAAATCCGGAGTTAGTGTGCATTGTTGTCGATGAAAAGGACGAAGTTGTGGCTTTCGGCATATCTATGCCAACTCTTTCCAAGGCTTTTCAGAAGGCTAAGGGAAAACTTTTTCCTTTTGGTTTTATTCACATACTTAAGGCTCTTAAAAATATGGACGAGATAGATCTCTATCTCAACGGCGTACATCCTGACTGGCAGAAAAAAGGTGTCCACTCTCTCTATTACGTGGAGATGAACAAGGCTTTCATAAGAAACAACATAAAGGTGGCCATCACCAATCCGCAACTTGAAAACAACATTAATGCGGTGAACGTATGGAGCAACTATGAGAACGAACCTTATTTGCGTAGGCGTTGCTACGAAAAGGTTCTGTAGGCAACTTCTGTAAGTGAGTTCTATAAATTATTTCGCGTAATTTTTGAATTTATAGAACTCACTTTTAGCACACGTACACTTTGCTAAACTTCTTTAATTGCTCTTCTATGTATTTTTTTAGTTCCGGAGAGTCTATTATCTCTACCTCGTCCAGCAGTCCCATTACGAAGCGTCCGACCCCCCTGAAATTGCTTATATACGTGTCGAGCAGCCAGTGGTTTTCGTCGGTCTTTGACAAGTAGTCTTCTGCAAGCGGAAACTCTTCTACAAGCAGGTTGCGCGCCATAACGGAGAGTTTCAGTCTGACCCTTTTCGGCTCGCTGTAGTCCGACGTTCTGAAAATGTCTATGTTGCCCTTTTGATGCATATTTTCAAACTGCCAGTCTGTCTCCTGAATTTCAACGCTCTCCACTCGGGTTACGTTGAACAGTTTATTTTTCATGTCTTCTACATCAAAGCACCACATCTGCACATGATTTGGAGTCAGGTCCAAAACCTCCACAAGTCTGTCCCTCACCTTGCCGGAGTGCGACGAGGCGTAATTTTTCAACATGACCAGTTTCTTTTTTTCTTTAGCTTCGTTTAGCAACCGCACATTCTGAGAAAGCTGGGTGTTTATTGCGCTTTTCTCGATAGACGTGCAGGTATATACCGCTGACAATTTTTTACGAAGATTACTTTTCAGCACATTAGTTTCGCTCAGCCCGTCGAGAAGCTGGTTAAAAATATGCACCTCTTCGTCTGTAAAATAAATCACCTTCGAGATGTCTTTAAAGAAATTGTTCTTCTTTCCAAACTTTGGAACGCTCTTTTTTACCTCTTCTACATAAAATCCAGCCTCTTTCAGCGTTTCCACATATCGGTAAATAGTACGTCTGTTCACGTTGAGTTTTTCAGCCATATCGGCTATAGTGTACAGATGAGGTTCCATCATGAACATCATCACTTTCAGCAATCTTTCTATTTTTGGTTGGTCCATAAATTCTGACTTGAATTAAAAACTGGCTCAATTTACAATAAATCTTCTTAAGAAAAGGAAGAGAGTGATAAAAAAAATTCCGCAGAGTTGTTTTGAACCCTGCGGAATCTGCAAATAATGGCAATTTCTATGAATTAGGTTGCTATGATTTTGAATCTCATAAAAATTGCCTAATAAATATATGAAAAATTAGTCGTCCATCTTAAAAAGTCTGTTCTTCTTGTCAAACTTAAGGTCTCTGCCATCAGAAAGCTCAATTTCGTGTCCGTACATATCTTTTTCTATCTTTCTGATCTGCTGACCTTTAAACATGCTGTCAACTAACTTCTGAATATCAGACGGAATAAAGGTTGCAGGTACGGAACTCTTGTCAAATTCAATCTCTGTCCATTCGCCTTTGTTATTGAAAGCTACTTCATTGCCGCTCGCAAACTGAACTTCGTATGACTTTCTGATGAAATCTCTGTCAATCTTGATGAAAGAGACCTCTTCGTTAGAGAACTGCTCCTTTAGAGTAGTCCTTGCCTTTTCCGGCAACTCATTTACATTTTGTGTGATGATGTCTCTGCCGGCACTTGCTATAGAAAAACTAGACAAACCTAATAGTATTACAAAAGCTTTCTTCATAACGTGAAATTTTAATTGTTTATAACTCTATTATTTACAACTGCAAGATATTAATAATTTATATTAATTACAAATTTATTATCATTTAATTTCTGAAATTAACATAAATTAACATTTTTTACATATATAACGTTCTGAAAATAATAAATGTTCACAAAAACAGAGTGTTTAGAAGTTGTTATAATTTTATATATTTGTGCACAGCTCCTTATATTTAAAAATTCAGAAATTGTAAAGTCATGAGAAGAATAGTTTCACTTATATTGCTTATATCTCTTTTTGGCAATCTGTCTGCTGAGATGATAAGCAGCACAGATTTTGAGTCGTTAGACTGTGTTCCTGCTACGCGCGATTTATGGAAGTCGGAGGGTTTCCTGCCTGGTACGTGGGACAATGGTCTTGCTGCTCGCACTATGATTGATGACTCGGCGGTTGCGGTTTCCGGCACAAAGTCGCTCAGAGTTCTTTATCCTAAAGGTAAATATGGCACGTCGGACAACGGAGCACAGGTGGAACTGAAGTTTGACTCGCGCAGGGAGGCTTTCGCTTCTTACTGGCTGCGTTTCTCGGAGGATTTCAGCTTTGGCTCTGCAAGCGAGGGCGGAAAATTGCCGGGGCTTACGGGTGGCGACAACTGTTCGGGCGGCTCGGCGTGCGACGGCACTAATGGTTTTTCCGCTCGGCTGATGTGGAGAACGGGCGGAAGCTTGGTTCTTTATCTTTATCACATGGATAAGCCTGATAAGTATGGAGAGGATTATGAACTTGCTTATCCTGACGGCTCTGCGGTGGTTGTAGAGAGGGGAGAGTGGATTCATGTTGCTGAGCGCGTGAGAGTTAATACGGATGGCGAGTCTTACGACGGCGAGGTGGAAATATGGGTGAATGGCGTGCGGACGCTCCTCCTCGACAGTCTGCGTTTTACTTCTAATGGCGATATGGTTGACAAGCTTTATATCTCTACTTTTCATGGAGGCTCTTCGGCTGATTGGGCTCCGGAGAATGATTGCCATATATGGTTCGATGATATACGTATAGGAACTGTTTATGGCGATGTGGCTTTCAGAGAATGTTCTAAGCCGAATTTGGGCGGCGACCGTGCTCTTTGCGCAGAAGAGACCGTGGTTTTGAAGACTGAAGAAAAGCAGGGCGAGAGATACTCCTGGTCAAAAGACGGCTCGCTAATTGGCAATGGGGCTTCTTTGCAGCTTTCAGAGGCTGGCGTGTATGTGCTGACCGTGGATAGCGCATGGTGCTCTAAAAAGGATACTGTTGTGGTATCTGAAAAAATTTTGACAAATCTGGGCGATGATAGGGAGATTTGCTCCTCTTCTTTCTTAAAAATTTCTTCTAATGTGCAGGGTGAAGGTCTCTCATACGCATGGGAGAAAGATGGTGCACCGGCTGGAGAAGAGGGTTACCTGATGGTAAAGGATGCGGGTGTTTATAGGCTTACGGTGTCGGCAGACGGTTGTGAACCGTCTTCTGATGAAGTGAAGCTCTCTTCAGGTCTGCTTTCTGTGGCAGATGTGAATGGCGCTGTGGGAGAGCCTTTCACGCTGAAGGTGACGGATGGTGGTTCTATTTATGGCTGGTATAGCGAGGAGGGCTATTTGCTGAGTGCGGGCGCGGAATATAGCGCTGTTTTGGAAGAGGGCAGACAACTTTTATTTGTGAAGGATATGGATGCGTTTTCCGGAAGTGTTGGAATGAAGAGATTAACCGTGACCAAGTCTTATACTTCTGCGGCTTTGGACAGAAAGATGAAGTTCGAAGTGTTCAGACCTCTCTCGGTAGATTCTGTTTCTGTCTATTTGGTAGATGAGCAGGATGTGGTAATTCGTGTGCTGGACTCAGATGAGACGGTTCTGTACCAGACGGAGAGCAGACGGCTTAAAGCGGGAGCTAACAGAATTGCAGTGAACGCGGAACTTCTGCCGGGCATCTATTTTATGGATGCGTATGGCTCAACTGGAAAACTTCGCCATTCCAACGAACTTGACGATATCAAGTTCCCTTACGAAATAGAGGGAGTAATCTCTCTTCTTGGTTCTAATTTGACGTGGATAGACAATAAGCCGTGGTATCTCTTTTTTTACGACTGGAGGGTCTCCGCAGGCAATAATTGTGCAGCCGCTCCTGTCTTTGTCGAGGGAAAAGCAAATACAGATGTGCGGAATGTGAAGGAGAGCGGTCTGAAAGTATTTTCTTCGTTGTCTAATGATTTTGCAAAGGTTTGCGGATTGTCTGGCTCTGAACTGATAGAGGTTTTTGATGAATTGGGTAATTCTGTTCGCTGCAAGGTTGATAAGGAGGCTGGTTGCGCAACTGTCGGTTTTGAATGTGCAGGTGTCTATTTCTTAAAAATATCTGATAAAGGTATGACGCAAATATTTAAAATAGTGAAAGTGTGATGCAAATCACGTCTCTTTTATGGAAATTCACAGCTCTTTCATACAAATTATTTAGGACAATATGGGCTCTTATTATTTTTTATGTCAAAATTTAAATATAATCTTCTTTGATATTGCATATTTAAAATATATCTTTGCCTATTGGAGAATAAAAATGTAGAACCATTTTGTAAAAAAAGATGAAAAATTTAGTATTCGCGACTAATAATGCCCATAAAGTGGAAGAGGTGCAGCAGAAACTAAACGGTCTGTTCACCCTTAAAACTTTGTCTGAAGTAGGGTGCAACGAAGATATTCCGGAGACATCAGACACGATAGAGGGCAATGCTTTGCAAAAGGCTCGTTACCTTTGGGAACATTATGGTTGCGACTGCTTTGCTGATGACACAGGCCTTGAGGTTGAGGCTCTGGGTAATGCTCCGGGTGTGCGTTCTGCGCGTTATGCCGGAGAGGCCAAAGACTCTGAGGCTAATATGGACAAACTCTTGTCCGAACTTGATGGCAAAGAGAACAGAAAGGCTCGTTTTCGTACTGTTATCGCATTGATAATAAATGGAGAGGAGCATCTGTTTGAAGGAATAGTCAACGGCAGAATATTAACAGAACGGCACGGAGGCAAAGGTTTTGGTTATGACCCTATATTTGCTCCGGAGGGAAAAGATCTCTCTTTCGCGGAAATTTCTATGGAAGAGAAGAACTGCATAAGCCACCGAGGACGTGCCGTGGAAAAACTTTTAGAGTTCCTTAAAAATTCATGATTATGAATAAGATAAAATGTTTCATCTCGTCACTTTCATTGCTTTGCCTGATGCAATTATGCTACGGACAGGTAGCTATGTACAGTTGGGCTTCGCACTTTTCGTATAGCAACACAAAACAGGTTGCTATTACTAACGATAAGGTGTACGGGCTGTCTTATGGGGCTTTGTACTCTGTGGACAAAAAGCATGAAAGCATAGAAACTTACTCTAAGATTACCGGTCTTTCTGACGGAACAATCGACTTGATCAAAGGAAACGGCAACACGTTGATTGTTGTTTATGCAAACATGAACATAGATTTAATCGTCAAAGATGAGGTTTTTAATATATCTGACCTTAAACGTAAAGATATTTCGGGCAAAAGGGTATATGACATCTGTTTTCATGGCAAATATGCGTACCTATCTTGCGGCTTTGGAATAGTGGCTCTTAATCTTGAGAAAAAGGAAATCGCAGATTCGTATTTTATCGGTGAAAACGGGAGCATGGCAGCTGTGCTGTCTTCTACTGTTGCAGGAGATTCTATCTATGCGCTTATGAGCGACAAGACTATAAAGGCGGCAAATGTAAATTCTAATCTTCTGAATTTTGAGAACTGGAAAATTTTGACTTCTGATGTTGAGACTGACTCGCCTTCCAAAATTGTCTCTTTCGGCAAAAATAATATGTTATTGATTGACTCGGATGCGGTGTATAATCGTCAAGATGGCAATTGGAAGGTCTTTTTGAATGGAAAATTCTCTAATATTGAGATTTGGAACGATTATGTGACGATCTCTTCCACGAAAGAGAATTTGATAAAAATCTTTGACAAGGATTTGAAAATTTGTGACAGTATAAACGTTGCGAATTTCAACGTCATTTATGATAATGCGTCTAAATGCGCATGGAGCGCGCACGGTTGCTTATACAAGATAGAGAACGGGGCTATAAGCAACAGTTATCTGCCTAACGGACCTTCTTACAAAGATATGCTTTTTGCTAAAGTCCGTAACGGACGTCTTATAACTGGATATGGAGAAGGTTTTTCGACGGGCGGAATTCTTCAGATTTATGATGGTAATAATTGGAAAAACATTACGCAGGCGAATATAGGGGAGGAGTACGCGCCGTATTTCTTCACGCTGCTGGATGCGGAAGTTGACCCTAAGGACCCTCGCAGAATGTATCTCGCTACTTGGAGGTCTGTCTTTGAACTTTATGATGATGTTGTTGTGAAACGGTATCTCACAGAAGAGTCGTCTCTCGAATTATGCACTGCGGTTGGTGACCCTAACGTTATCTTGATTGACGGATTGACATTTGATAAGGATAATAATCTTTGGATGCTGAATATGCAGGCTGGAGACCTGATTCATGTCAAAGACACTGACGGTAACTGGCATCACACATCTTATAACAATTCAAAACTGCAAAACACGGCGACTGCCCGTCCTCCTTTTATCTCTTCTGACGGCAAAAAGTGGATATTGTTTCCTCGTGTGGGAGTGGGAGTGTTTGTTATTGAAGACAACGGAACTCCGCTTAATTTCAGCGATGACAAAACAAAATTGTTCACTTCTTTCAGCGACGGCTCGCCTGAAGCTATTGTGCCGAGCACATACCGCTGCATTGCAGAGGATAAAAACGGCGATATATGGTTAGGTACTGACGTCGGTCCGCTAATATTTAAAAATACTGAAGAGGTAATGAATAGCGGCTACACTGTTGAGCGTATCAAAATAACTCGTGAAGATAATGCAGCATTCGCGGATTATCTGCTTGCAACGGAACAAATAAACGCGATTGCTGTTGATGGCGCAAATCGTAAGTGGATAGGAACCGCATCTTCTGGTGTTTATCTGCTTTCTGATGACGGACAAGAGACTATATATCATTTCACTACGGAAAATAGTCCTCTGACTTCTGACATTATAACAGCCATTGACATCGACCAAGAAAATGGCATTGTCTATATAGTGACTTCGGAAGGACTTTTCTCTTTTGGTAGCGACGCTTCTGAGGGCAGAGAAACTTACGACGATGTTTATGTATATCCTAACCCTGTGCGTCCGGATTTTTACGGAGATATAACCGTGACCGGGCTGATGGAGAACAGCGAAGTCAGAGTGACAACACTGAACGGAGAACTGATTTATCACGGACTTTCAAATGGTGGCACGTTTATATGGGATGGCAAGTCGGTGTCTGGCAGGCGTGTGGCTTCCGGCATATATCTGATATTTGCCACAACGTCTGACGGAACAGAAAAAATGGTTTCCAAGATTGCATTTGTCAAATGATTATAGTTAGATTATGAAGATAAATTCTTTAGATAAAATAAACGACACTGCAAAAGAGTTTGTTTCTATCATGGGAGAACACAAAGTGTTTGTTTTTTACGGATCTATGGGGGCCGGAAAAACAACGTTTATAACGGCTTTGTGTAAAGAACTGGGTGTGACTGATGTTATAAGCAGTCCGACGTTTGCTATTGTCAACGAGTATGAGACGATTTCTGGAAAGTCAATTTATCACTTTGATTTTTATAGAATTAACAAAGTGGAGGAGGCTTTCGACTTTGGATATGAAGATTATTTTTACAGCGGAAATTTATGTTTTATAGAGTGGCCTGAAAAGGTTGCGGAACTTATTCCGGACAATGCTGTGAAAGTCTTTATAACAGAAAAAGAAGACGGCTCTCGTGAAATTGATTGTCAGGGTCTTTCTTAAGGCGATTTCTATGAATTAGGTCGAGATAATGCGTTAGGTTGGAGATATTGGAGAAGAAGCGGCGTGCGCGTCGTGAAAGGGCAAATATGAAATGGATAGACAAAAGTTTATCAACCCACGATTTGTTCTTTTTTTAATTATAAATGGTGAATTTATAGAACTCACCTTGAATAGTATTAAAAACGAATTTCAGAAAATATAAAGGAGACTTATCTTATCGCTCTATCAGATAACTCTTCTAATTATGTAAAAAAATAGAATATGAGCGAAAACCCGGACCGTGATGGGTACGAATTATAAAAGAGAAGATGGCACAAAAAAAGATTATCATAATAGGAGGAGGCGTGGCAGGTTTGTCGGCTGGCATCTATGCGCGACTTAATGGTTTTGACTCTGAGATTGTTGAAATTCATTCGTTGGCAGGCGGGCTTTGTACTGCGTGGTACAGAAAGCAGTATAGGTTTGACTATAGTGTTCAATGGCTTGTGGGAACTCGTTACGGAACGTTTTTCAACACTTATAAGGAGACTAACGTAATAAACGACGACGTTAAAATTCTTAATGCAGATTTTCATACGCGAATGGTGCTTCCTGACGGTTCCGATTTTCTTGTTTATGCCAATATAGACAAATGGCAGGAGTATTTGCTTGAAAAGGCTCCGGAAGATGAAAAATCAATAAGGAAAATGTGCAAGGATATGCACAGCTGCCGTTATCTGAACTCTTTCGACCTTGCGCCTTCTTTAAGGAATCCGCTTCACTACATAAAGGCTCTTTTTGAAAGTTTCCCTACTCTTATGACTATTGTGAAGTACAGAAAGAAGTCTTTTTATAATTATGTTTCAGCCTTGAAATTTAAAAATGACTGGCTAAGAAACTCGTTGCTGAGTCTGTACGGAAACACAGACTTTTCGGCGGTCGCTTTTCTCCTAATTTTGGGATGGTACACAAACAAGAACGCAGGCTATCCTGTCGGTGGCTCCCTGGCTCTTGCTGAAAGAATGTACAAGCGATATACAGACTTGGGCGGCAAATTCACCTTCAGAAAAGAGGTAAAAGACATTATTGTGGAAAATAACGTCGCAAAGGGCGTGGTGCTTGATGATGGCACCGTGATGGAAGCTGACTATGTGATAAGCGCAGGCGACGGTTACAACACTATTTTTAATTTGCTTAAAGGTAAATACACATCCTCTAAGGTTAAAAGCAGTTACGAGAAATGGAGCCCGTTCTGCTCGTTTGTGCAGGTCTCTTTTGGTGTGAACAAAAAACTTGAAACTAAATATCCTGTTCAGTTGGTTCTTGCCACCGGACGAAAAATAGGAAGCACGGTGTTGTCTCAGTTTTACAGAATTTTGAATTATAACTTTGACAGCACAATGGCGCCGGAAAACAAAACGTGCATTGTGATACGTTTTGACAGCCCTTATGACCAATGGAAAAATATGGACAGAAACAGCGAAGAGTATAAGCAGGAAAAGGAAAGGATTCAAGCTGACGCTCTGAAGATTTTGGAAGAGAACTATCCTGGAAGCTCTGAATTTGTGGAGATATGCGATATTGCGACTCCTCTTACTACGGTTCGGTACACAAAGGCTTGGAAGGGTTCCTACGAAGGATTCAGACCTACATCAAAAAATATTACAGATCAGCTAAGCCTTACGCTTCCTGGGCTTGACAAATTTTATATGGTCGGGCACTGGCTCTTTCCTGGCGGCGGAATTCCGCCTTCCATACAGTCCGGCAAATGGGCTATTCAGATGATATGTAAAAAAGAGAAGCTAAAGTTCGTTAACAATGACAAATAAAAAAACAGGCTAAACGTCGAAATCTCAGATGTTTAGCCTGTTTTTTTTATAAGAGCCTATTTACTGCACAACAAAAACTTTTCTATAAAGTCCAACCGCGCATTTTGCAGAAGGTTCAACTCCTTTAGTCTGAAGCATTTTGTTCACAAGCCTCAAGTCGTAAGGCTCTTCCATCGCGATAAGGACCATGCAGTCTGTGCCTTTCGGTTCTGCAAATTCTATAGGAAACTCCTTTAAATCCACTGTTGAGTTGGCAGGAATCATCAGATGAGATAAAGTGTGAGCCTCGTCAATAGGAAGACAGTCGAAGAGGTTGCCATTCGCATCAATGTCAATAACATTCACGTAAAGCATCTTGTCGCTGTTATTCTTAATGCGGAAAAAAGCCTGGTCGCCCAGTTTCACGTTTGGAGCGGCAACTTTGCCTGTAGCTCTCTCTATGACTTCAAATGTGACTGCATAATCCGTATTGGCGTTATTTATGGCAGCAAGCTTATCACCTTTCTGCTTTGCGAGAATAGTTTTTGCAATGTCATTCTCTATAATATCTCCGCGATAGGTACAACCTGCAGCCTCATGGCTTATTTTGTCCGAACCGCCGTTAAAAAGAGATTTTGAGGCATGAGCCATAAACTGAGAAGTTGCAGATTTCTGATTGCCTTTGACGTTATCAATTACTGCGCTAACCTTCTTGGCGTCGCTTTTACCCACGGAATAGACCTTTTCCGCCTTTCTGTCCAATATGGAAAGAGCCGAATTTTCAGCAACCTTAATCACGTCATCAGCAGAAAGCTTCATACGTTTCTGTAATTGAGACCAAGAACCGTCTTTTTGAACCTCAACTTTCCCTATCACAGAATACACATATAAGTCCTGCGCTGTCGCAACCATAGCGAAAAGAGCCGCATATACTAAAAAAATCAATCGTTTCATAACATTAATCATTTTAAACTGTTAAACAAAAATTCATCATTTGCCGAACAAAATAAAGTTGCCCTGCTTGTTTTCGAAAATAGGCATCTGCTTGCCGTTAGTCGCTTTACGAACTGTCTCGCGTATATATTTTTCAAGATTATCGAGAGTGATGTTTCCGTCTGCGTCAACAGCTTTTCCTTTAAGGCCCTCGATAAGCGCTTTGGTAAATATTCCGTTAGACCATTTTTCACTTTCGTTAGACTTCTGACTCTCTGTGCTGGAGTAGAAACCTATCACACCCGGTTCAGAGAAGGCGAAGTTTTCTGTGGTTGACTTCTGTCCGTACAAAGCTCCTGAATGGCATGCGTCCATAAAGATAAGCACCTTGCACTTCTTGTCTTTAAGACGTCTTGTAGCAGAACGTATATCGTCAAAATTTACGGCAGAAGAGAACAAGTCGTCACTTTCCGCGTTTACAGAGAGGAAATAAGTGTCGTTGCCCTCTTTGCTTCCGTGTCCTGAGAAAAAGAGCATCACCACATCGCCCTGTTCCACAGAATTTACAATATTAGAGAGACCTTTCTTTATGTTTTTGTCGGTCGCCATCTTATCTGTTATAAGCACCGGCTTTTTCAACATCTGATAATGTTTCTGCACATTGCAAGCAGAAATGGCATTGATAAAATCATTAGCATCCTTAGAGGCGTGCTGAAGTTTCAAGTCTGCCTGGTTATAGTCGCTGACCCCAACTGCCATAACGTGCAAATTAGGCTTTGGCATGTTTCCTTTGTAATGCAGCAGAACCACCGCGGGGTCGCTGTTCTGTCCGTTAGCGTCTTTAGCTATAAGCTGAACACGGCAATCTTCCACATTTCTCGGCAGAGTGAGAGACATCTGATTGCCTACGCGCTTGACACCCTTTGTTCTTGGCTGAAGCTCGCCGTTGATGTATGCGATAATCTCTGCAGGCTTTCCGTCAGCAGTCTTAGCCTCATACGTGAACGTAACGTTAGATGCGGTGTAAGAATCACCGTTCTTAGGAGTCAAAATATTGATAGTAGGAGGCTTTGTGCCTGCACTGACATTGTTGTTATACGGAACATTATTGTAAACCGGCACGTTATTCTGGGCTGAGTATCCTGAACCGGAGACAAGAAGCGACTGCTTGTGTTTTCCGTCATCATAGTTTGCTAAAGTATTAGCCGCAGGCAAACTGGCTTTGTACTTGCTCTGCCAAGCAAAACCGGCAGACTTAGCCGCCGCAGCCTTTGGGTAAGACGGTTTGACAGTGTATTTGCCCAGCCTGTTTATACAGCCCCATTTAGCTCCGTACTTCACAACTGCAAAAGGGTGGTTGTCGCTGAATGTGTAAGAAGGGTCGTATCCTGTGAAATTAGGCTTCACCACCCAGTTGCCGACAGAATTGACGAATCCGTATTTTTTTAGTTGCACATCGTAGCCCACATATACGCTCTTCCCGAGAGGCGTGTAGGCCGCCCATTCCGTTCCGGCTTTTTTAGCCTCGTCTTTTTCAACAAAAACAGGCTTTACAACAAACTTGCCCTTTTTGTCTATACACCCCCATACTCCCTGATACTTTACCAGAGCGTACTTTTTGTCCTTTTCCAAATCCATCTCAGAATCAACGTCATCAAAAAGAGGTTTGATGACCCAGTCTCCGTAATAGTTGACAAAACCCCACTTCTGAGAAGGAATGTCAAAACCGCAGAAGATGAAGTTTGAAACGGCGGTCTTTTTCTTCATCTCTACCGCGGCAGTAACCGCGCTTGCTGAACTCTTAAAGACCGGTTTAGAGATAAAATTGCCCTTTTCATCGATGCTGCCCCAATATCCGTCTTTCTTTACTATGGCATAATTGCGCACTCTTGAGAAAGAATTGTATCTGTCACAATCATCAAAAGTAGGTTTTATCACCCACACACCTTTAGAAACAAATCCCCATTTTTTAGTTTTATTGTCCTGCATTGCCTGATGCTGAGAAAAAACAGAGATGCAAAAAAACATCATAACAAATAATAGCGGGATCTTTATATAACCAACCTTTATCATATTTTTACTGTATTTAAATTCATTTGTTCACTTCAATTTCACAAATATAGATTTTTTTATGTGATTCTTTGTAAGAAAGAACGTTCTTTTTCACAATATATTTTGTTAATGTTCCAAAACAAATGCTAAAATATAAAACCAAATGATAGAATCAGCCTTAAATTGTAAAAAATTTATCTTCGAAAAATGCGGAGAAAGCCTTTTAATAAAGCACATTCAGAAAAATTACCAATCGGTAAAATATTCTAAATTAGAAAATTAATTAGTAAAGTTGTTTTGTATAACAATTAATTTGTTTAACTTTGCGCCGAGTATGTTAGGAGTCTCTGATTTTAAGAGACAACCTTTAGTTTTAATTTATCTAATTACAAAAAAATGAAGAAATTATTTTTCTTGGCTTCTTTGGCTGCGTTAGTTGCTTGTAACAAGGAAGAAGGTTTAGAAAATGAACAGAACAACGATGTTCAGTTGAAGGAATCAAATTGGGCAACGATGTCTGAGTTTAAGTTGGGTCATGTGGGCAAGGACTCTATGGTAGTTGTTAAACTTAACGGTGAAGTTGTACACACTGAAGCGGGACCTACAGAAAACGCTTCTTTCCTAGGTGCTTCTTGGGGTAATTTGTCTAACGGAATTCGTGCGTCTTATGATTTGAACGACTTTAACTACACAGTTGAGTATGTTCCGATAACAGGAAATTTCGACTTTACTCATCATGAAAATGCAGTTCTTGCATTCGAAGATTTGCGCAAAGGAATCGACGCAGACTATAATGACTTTGTTGTAAAAGTACATACTTGTATGTACGAGAATCAGACTTACGACACTACTTATGTGAAAAATGGTAAGAAGAACGACAAATGTAAAGGTCATGGAAATGACAAAAACAAAACTCAGTGTGTTATCACTCCTGAGAATGTTGAGATTAAGGTAGCGTTCCAAAACATCAAGCCTATTGCCATGGGTGCTGAGTACAACATGGCTTTCGGTTGCCAGATTGTTGCTTTGCAGAAATGTTCAAACAAGGTTTTGGGTGTTAAGGAAGTTATCTTGTCTAAGGATGTTCGTAGCGAATACTTTAACGGCACTAAGGGTATGCTTAATACTGTTAACGAAAGTTCAGCTAAGAAGTTCAACATCAAGGGTTATGAAGTTGAAACAGATGTTTATTCTAAGAAAGACACTGTTATCGCTACTTTCGAAAACATGGATCAGTGCGAAGTTAAGTTCCAGTTGATTTACTTCATCGAAGTATATCCTACAGATGGTTCTGCATCTTACAGAAACTATTCTGTTATAGTTAAGGATGAATGTTTCCTTGAAAACGTTTTTGACTTCATTAACGGCACAAATGGAGCCGCTTTGGGTCATGACAACTATGCTTTGGGTATCTATTTGCCTTACGGATGCGGATTTAAGTATCTTGCAGAAAAGGAAAGCATTTTCGACGCTTACCCAGAGTTTAAAAATTGGTTGAATGGAAAATACAGTAAAAATCCTTTCGTGAACCCTGAGGAAGAATACATTTACAACGCTCCTGCAAACAACGAAAATCTTTAAAAATCAGTAAGATTTGTGCATATATTAAAGGCTGCTCATTTCGTGGGCAGCCTTTAATTTTTTAAAGTGAGTTCTGTAAATTCAAAATCATATCGACCTAATTTGCAGAAGTTGCCTAAAGTTTCTTTTCCAAGTTCTCTAACATATTGCTTACGCTGATTTTCTTTTCCGGGTGAATAAAATCTGGAGCTATCTCAGCAAGAGGCCTAAGAACAAAATCTCTATCCGCCAATAACGGATGAGGCACGGTCAATTCATCAGTTTTCACGATTTCATCGGCATAAAACAGTATGTCTATATCGATGATTCTGTCGTGATAAACGCCGTCAGAACTTTTTTGTGTTCTGCCCATCTCCCTTTCGATAGCCTTTGTCATCTCAAGGCAGACAAGCGGCGGATGATTCGTCTCTATGCAAATAGCCGCATTCAGAAAAGCGCTGTCAGATTCAAAACCCCACGGTTCAGTTTCGTACAACGACGACAATGCGACAATATCACCCAGCAAGGAACCGCAGATAATTGTTGCGTTAGTTATGTTCTGCTTCTTATCGCCAAGGTTAGAGCCAAGCCCAAGATACAGTTTCGGCATCTTAATTTGTTTTGAATTTATACTTGACTTCGGCAAGTTCAGCGTTAGCCTTTACAATTTTCTCCTTCAGTCCGGACTTGTATTCCTGCAGTTTCTGAGCAAGAGTGTCATCGGCAAGAGCTATCATTTCGGCGGCGAGTATTCCGGCGTTCAATGCTCCGTTTACACCAACTGTGGCGACAGGAATGCCCGGAGGCATCTGGATAATTGAAAGCATAGCGTCCAGTCCGTCCAGCATACCTTTGATAGGCACTCCAATTACTGGCAATGTAGTGCTTGCAGCCACAACACCCGGAAGAGCCGCAGCCATGCCCGCGCCTGCTATGATCACCTTTACTCCGCGAGCCTTCGCTCCCTTGGCAAAAGCTTCAACTTCGTCAGGTGTGCGGTGAGCCGAAAGAGCGTTTATCTCAAACGGAATCTCCATCTCATCTAAAAACTTCGCAGCCTTCTCCATCACCGGAAGGTCCGATGTGCTGCCCATAATGATACTTACGATAGGTTTCATAAAAAGAAAATATTTTTGTTACATAAAAAGCGTGAATCCGCAGTGTGCAAAGATAGCAATATGCTGAAGAGAAAGAAAAATAAATCGTTTCAAAAATAGAAGAAAAAGAATGGCGGAAGCAATCCGTAATTACAAAAAAAGCAATACGATGATAAAAAACCATCGAGCAAATAAAATTTTAGCAATAAATTTTATATCTTTGCACGTCTGATTTAGGATGGAAAATGTCAGGTTCTGTCAATCAGTTACAAATCAGAAAATTAGTTAAATATCAAATTATAAATAATTTTTTATGATCAACACTAAAAATGCAAAATTGAACGCATGGGTGAAGATGTGGGCTGATATTTGCCAGCCAGAAAACATCTACCTTTGCAACGGTTCTGACGAAGAGTTCACTCGTTTGATGGACGAGTGTGTGGCTAACGGTTTGGCTCGTAAGTTGAATGAGAAGAAACGTCCTAACAGCTACTACTTCCAGTCAGATCCAAGTGACGTGGCTCGTGTAGAAAATCGTACATTCATCTGCTCTAAGAAGCAGGAAGATGCAGGTCCGACAAACAACTGGATGGATCCAAAGGAGATGAAGAAGATCCTTATCAACAAGTATAACGGTTGTATGAAGGGTCGTACAATGTACGTTATTCCTTTCTCAATGGGTCCTCTTGGTGGTCCTATCTCTCAGCTTGGTGTTGAGATTACAGACTCTGCATACGTTGTTGGTTCAATGAAGATCATGACTCGTATGGGTGACGCTGCTTTGAAGTTGATCGAAGAAAAGGGCGACTTCATCCCATGTATCCACTCTGTTGGTAAGCCATTGCCAGACGGATTGAAGGATGCTAAGTGGCCTTGCGCTCCAATCGAAGACAAATATATCGTTCAATTCCCAGAAGAACGTGAAATCTGGACTTACGGTTCTGGTTACGGAGGTAACGCTCTTCTTGGTAAGAAGTGCTTCGCTTTGCGTATCGCTTCTAAGATGGCTCAGGAAGACGGATGGTTGGCAGAACACATGCTTATCCTTCGCCTTACTAAGAAGGCTACAAACGAAACTAAGTATGTTTGTGCTGCGTTCCCATCTGCATGTGGAAAGACAAACTTGGCTATGTTGATCCCTACTATCCCAGGATGGGAAGTTAAGACTGTGGGTGACGACATCGCTTGGATGAAGTTCGACGAAGAGGGTAACCTTCGCGCAATCAACCCAGAGGCTGGTTTCTTCGGTGTGGCTCCTTTCACTTCTGCTAAGACTAACAAGAACGCTCTTGACTCTTGCTGCAAGAACACTATCTTCACTAACGTAGGTTACACTCCTGACGGTGACATTTGGTGGGAAGGTATCGGATACGATTGTCCAGAAGGAACTATCGACTGGAAGAACCGTGTTTACAATCCAGAGTCTGGCGAACCTTGCGCTCACCCTAACTCTCGTTTTGCAGCTCCTGCAAGCAACTGTCCTGCTATCGACCCAGATTGGGAATCTCCAAAGGGTGTTAAGGTTGATGCTATCCTATTCGGTGGTCGTCGTCCTAACACAGTTCCATTGGTACACGAAGCTGAAGACTGGGCACACGGTGTGTTCATGGGATCTATCGTAGGTTCTGAGGTTACTGCTGCTGCTATCGGTTTGAAGGCTGGTGTTCGTCGTGACCCATTCGCTATGTTGCCTTTCTGCGGTTACAACATGGGTGACTACTTCCAGCACTGGATCGACATGGAAAAATTGCCACAGGCTAAGGGCGGTAAGAACATGCCTAAGATCTTCTTCGTAAACTGGTTCCGTCGTGATAAGGAAAATCCGGCTCTTAAGAGCGAAGGCGGATTCTTGTGGCCAGGTTACGGTGATAACAGCCGTGTTCTTGCTTACATCTTCGATCGTTGCAACGGTCAGGGCGAAACTGTTGACACTCCAATCGGAAAGGTTCCGGCTGCAGGCCAGATCAACATCGAAGGCTTGAAGAGCTGCTACACTGAAGAAACAATGAAGCAGGTTCTTGCTGTTAACGTTGATGAGTGGAAAGATGAAGTTGAACGTATCGAAGAACACTTCGCTAAGTTCGGCAAACACCTTCCTAAGGAACTTGTTGCTCGTCTTGACATTCTTAAACAGCGTCTTGGTATGTAATTCTGTAGGAATTTATAATATTAAAACCGCATCTTCGGGTGCGGTTTTTTTGTGTTTAGACAATTATATTCGATCTAAGCAAAATGAATTCAAAAGCATCCGAAACGGAATTTATGACACAAATAATAAAAATCGTAATTTATAGAAGTTGCCTTAATCTATTTTTATTTGTATCTTCGTCACGTTTTCTACGTTATTAGGAAAAAGTGCAAATCAAATAGAAATAAAGATGAACAGTTCTGTTAAAAAAAAGAAAAATGACATTTCATTTAAACTGCTATTGGCAGTGTCGATTTTATTCACATTCTTCTCTTGTGAAAAGGAAGATTACCTAGAGAGACACTATTTGCCTCGTGGTTATAAAGATACATTAGTTCTGTACGATACTCTGATTACTCATGACACTATAGTGCAGCGAGATACGATTTTAAATTTAGACACTGTAGTGGTGCACGACACTGTGTTGCTCAAATACTTTAAAGTTCCTCGTTATATAGCTCATGCAGGAGGAGGAATAGATGGCTATACTTATACTAATTCGTTAGAAGCGTTGAACTATAGTTATGAACTGGGATTCCGTAGCTTTGAAATCGATTTGGTGGAAGATAAAAACGGAAGGATATTAGGAGCGCACGACTGGGAGCATTGGGCTGAGATAACAGGCTGCGATAGTACATTGCCAGTTACAGAGGAACATTTCTTGACTCATCAAGTTTTCGACAAGTTTACTCCTATGGGTATGGATATGATAAACAAATGGTTTACAGAGCATCCAGATGCAATTTTGGTGACAGACAAGATTAATTCGCCTAAGAAAATGGCAAGCCAGTTTGTGGATAAGTCAAGGCTTATGATGGAGTTGTTTTCTTTTGATGCGATAGAGGAGGCTAAAGAGTGCGGAGTGGAGTTTATGATGTCAGAGATTTTGTTGCCTCAAATAAAGGAAGTAAATAGGTTGCAATATATTTTAGACAATGATATAAAGTATTTGGCTATTTCGCGTAGCAGTATAGAGAAATATAAAGATTTGTTGATGCAAATAAGAAAATATGGAATTAAAGTTTTTGTGTTCCATATTAATTTTGTCGAAGGCAAAGACGAAGAATATGTTTACTACAATGAACTTCAGTATGTTTATGGAATGTATGCGGATAAATGGATTGATGAATTTGCGATAATTGAGTAAATGTGTATAGGTGTCATATGAAAGTAGTAATTTGTTTAAACGTATCTTTCATTTTTTTGAGAGTTGAAAGATTGCCGTAATATTACCTCCACTAAACAAATATTTTTCATAAAAATGCATTCAATATTGGGCTTCACGTTTTATTTTGTTGTACCTTTGTGGCAACTAAGGAGCGGTGGGGCTTCGTTATATTCCATAAACTAAAATGGCAAACAGTATAGTTGATAAAGTTACAAACGAGGAGTATAAGTACGGATTCGTTACAGATATTGAAACTGAGATTATACAGAAGGGTCTGAACGAGGACGTGGTTCGTTTGATTTCACAGAAAAAGGGTGAGCCGGAATGGCTGCTCGAATTTCGTCTGGAAGCGTATCGTTACTGGACTACTTTGGATATGCCTGAGTGGGCGCATCTGAATATTCCGGAGATAGATTATCAGGACATCTATTACTATGCGGCTCCAAAACAGAAAAAGGGTCCTCAGAGCATGGACGAGGTTGACCCTGAACTTATCAAGACTTTTGATAAACTTGGTATCCCGCTGGAAGAGCGTGCCGCTTTGTCGGGCATTGCCGTGGATGCGGTGATGGACAGTGTTTCTGTTAAAACCACGTTCAAGGAAAGCCTCGCGGAGTTGGGTATAATTTTCTGCTCGTTCAGCGAGGCGGTTGCTAATTATCCGGACCTTGTCCGCAGGTATTTGGGTTCGGCTGTCCCTTACAAGGATAATTTCTTCGCTGCTCTGAACTCGGCTGTTTTTAGTGATGGATCCTTTGTCTATATACCTAAAGGTGTGAGATGCCCGATGGAACTCTCCACATATTTCCGCATAAATGCGGCGAATACAGGTCAGTTTGAGAGAACTTTGATTGTGGCGGATGATGATAGTTATGTCTCTTATTTGGAAGGCTGCACTGCTCCTATGAGGGATGAGAATCAGCTGCATGCCGCAATTGTTGAACTGATTGTTCATGATAGGGCCGAAATCAAGTATTCTACGGTTCAAAACTGGTATCCCGGAGATAAGAACGGCAAGGGTGGCATCTATAATTTTGTAACTAAGCGCGCTCTTTGTAAGGGCGACAGCTCCAAGGTGTCGTGGACTCAGGTCGAGACGGGGTCTGCTATTACGTGGAAGTATCCGAGCTGTGTGCTGATGGGCGACAATTCTGTGGGCGAGTTCTATTCTGTGGCGGTTACTAATAATTATCAGCAGGCTGATACAGGTACAAAGATGATTCATATTGGCAAGAACACGCGCAGTCATATAATTTCTAAAGGCATTTCAGCTGGATTTAGCCAAAATAGTTACCGTGGATTGGTTAAAGTGACGAAAAACGCTGACAATGCGCGAAATTTTTCTCAGTGCGACAGCCTTTTGCTTGGTGACAAGTGCGGCGCTCATACATTCCCTTATATGGACATAAACAATGACACTGCGATTGTTGAGCATGAGGCTACTACGTCCAAAATCAGCGAAGATCAGGTGTTTTATTGCAATCAGCGGGGTATTAGCAACGAAGATGCTGTTGGCCTGATTGTGAATGGATATGCGAAAGAGGTTATAAATAAGCTTCCGATGGAGTTTGCTGTTGAGGCTCAAAAGCTTCTGATGGTTTCTCTTGAAGGTAGTGTCGGTTAATTGTATTTAAAGATATAAGATAAAGATAATGTTAGAGATAAAAAATTTGCACGCAAATATTAACGGCAAGGAAATTCTGAAAGGGATAAACTTGACTGTTCGTCCGGGCGAGGTTCACGCTATAATGGGTCCTAACGGTTCTGGAAAAAGCACGTTGTCTTCTGTGCTTGCCGGTCATCCTTCTTTCACGGTGACAGAGGGCGAGGTTAATTTTTACGGTAAAAATCTTTTGGAACTTTCGCCGGAAGACCGTTCGCGCGAAGGTGTTTTCCTAAGTTTTCAGTATCCTGTCGAGATTCCGGGCGTGAGCATGGTCAATTTTATGCGCACGGCTGTTAATGAACACAGAAAATACAAGGGTTTGGAACCAATGTCTGCTTCTGATTTCCTTAAGCTTATGCGCGAAAAGAAAGAGGTTGTGGAGCTGGATAACAAATTAGCTAACCGCTCTGTGAACGAAGGTTTTTCTGGCGGAGAAAAGAAACGTAACGAAATTTTCCAAATGGCTATGCTGGAGCCAAGACTCTCTATCCTTGACGAGACAGACAGCGGGTTGGACATAGATGCTTTGCGTATAGTTGCAAACGGGGTGAACCGCCTGAAAAATGCAGATAACGCAAGTATTGTCATAACGCATTATCAGAGGTTGCTCGACTATATTGTTCCTGATTTTGTGCATGTGCTGTACAAAGGCCGTATCGTGAAATCTGCAGGCAAGGAACTGGCTCTTGAACTGGAAGAAAAGGGCTACGACTGGATAAAGAAGGAACTAGGAGAGTAATTTTGCGCGGTGCAAATGTTTTCATCTTGCTAAATGTTAAGGTGAGTTCTATAAATTCACCGTTATAATTTAAGAAATATAAATCAAGGGGGCGAACTTTTCGGTACTTTTTGATTTCTTTCGGTAACTTGCTGTTTGTCAGTCGGTCACAGTGCCCGCACTGCTTCTTTCGCACAGCAATCTGCTCGAAATAAATGTAAAAATTCCGCGAAATGAATTTATAGAACCCACCTTAAATTCGATTCAAATGAGTAATATAGAGAAGTCTTATATCGATATATATAGAGATTGTTCCTCCGCAATCAAGAAGGATTGTCCTGATGTGCTTAATGCGTGTCGTGATGAGGCGATGAGCGTGTTTGAACGCATGGGATTGCCCTCTTGCGGTCTTGAAAATTACAGACATACGGATTTGAGCAAGCGTTTTGAGACGGACTTTGGGCTTGATATAAACAGGCTGGGGGTGAAGGCTAATCCTTATACTTCTTTCAGATGTGATGTGCCAGGTATTAATTCTCACCTCTTTTTTGTGGTAAACGATATTTTTTGCGAGGAGACGGATGAGGCTAAGGCTGAGATTGAGGCTCTGCGTGAAAGCGGTGTTATTGTAGGCAGTCTTTTGAAGTGTGCGGCAGAGTATCCGGAGATTGTCGGCAAATATTACGGCAAGGCTGCTGATATGGAAAGTGACTCTACTGTGGCTTTTAATACTGCTTTTGCGAAAGACGGTCTCTTTTTGTATGTGCCGGAAAATGTGGCGGTAGAAAAGCCTATACAGCTCGTAAACGTGATGTCGGCAAGTTTTGACCTTATGGCTAACAGCCGTAATCTTATCATACTTGAGAAGGGCGCTTCTGCAAAATTGCTGGTTTGTGGGCACACAAATAGTAAGGTGAATTTCCTTGCAAATAGAGTTACAGAGGTCTTTGCTGGCGAAAGTGCTGTGTATGAACATTATAAGTTAGAGAATACAAATGACAGCATGACCAATATTGGCTCGCTTTTTATAGACCAGCAGGCTGCGTCTAATGTTTTGGTGAATGATATAACGCTTCATAACGGACTGACACGAAATAATGTGCGCATCAACCTGAATGGGGAGCATGCGGAGACGGTCCTTTGCGGCATGGCTATTGGCGACAAAAAGGAACATATAGATAATTTTACTTATATAAATCATGCCAAGTCTAATTGTAATAGCAGAGAATTGTACAAATATGTGCTTAATGACGAGGCAACGGGGGTTTTTGCTGGCAGAATTCTTGTAGATAAGGATTCGCAAAAGACTGTGGCTTTGCAGAATAATAAAAACATTTGCGGTTCTGCAACGGCTAAGATGTACACAAAACCTCAGCTCGAAATTTATGCTGACGATGTTAAGTGCAGCCATGGCGCAACGGTAGGGCAAATCGATGAAACGGCTCTTTTTTATCTTAGGGCGAGAGGTATTTCTGAAAAAGAGGCGAAGATGCTTCTGATGCTTGCTTTTACGGACGATGTTATTGAAAATATACGTTTGGAGGCATTGAAAACTAAGATACGACACCTTGTTGAGAGCCGTTTCCGTGGAGAAAGCTCAAAATGCAATGGTTGTGATATTTGCAAGTAATGTGAAAGGCGTGTAATGCGTCTTTCTCTTTTTTATAAAGGCAGCTTCTTTAAATATGTAAATTAAAAATGTATTTTATAGAAGTTGTTAAAAGTGAATTACAAGATGCGCAAATTTGTTTTTTTTATGTTGATTGTTCTGCTCTCTTTTTCTTGCAGGGAGCGTGAGGATTCTTCGATTCCGGACAGCGAGGTTTATTTGAAACTTTCGTGGGACGACTATGTACGGTTGCGGAATCCTGGAACTTACCAGATATTTACAACTGGCAATAATGTTTATCCGGCAAATACAAAACTGGGATATGGCGGATTAGTCGTTTTTCGTGATTTTGACGGAAATATAAGGGCGTGCGATTTGTCTTGCCCCGTTGAGGCTATGAGGTCTGTCCGTGTTGAAATAGACATGCCGTATGCGGTTTGTCCGCGCTGCGAGTCTAAGTTTGACTTGTCTTTTGGCTTTGCAGCTCCATGCGGAGGCCCTGCAACCGAGCCTCTTTACGTGTATGACCATGTGGTGGATAACGGCAGCACCATTGTTGTTTCTAATTGAAATAGGGAGAGGAATAAGTGTTGGTGCAGTAATATGAAAAACATAGGAGTGAAAGATAATTATGTGCAGGAACTCATTCTGCAAGGTGAGCATCAGCAGCAAGATTTTAAATTTGAAATTTCGGATGCTCGCAAGATAGCGAAGTCGCTCTCTGCATTTGCTAATACGGACGGAGGCAGATTGCTTATAGGTGTTAAGGATAATGGGAAAATTGCCGGTGTCCGCTCTGATGAGGAGGCCTACATGATAGAGTCTGCGGCTAATGTTTATTGCTCCCCGGAGGTCAGATTTTCCATGACTCAGCATCGTGTGGAGGGGAGGGTTGTGCTGGAGGTTTCGATTCCGGAGGCAGAGAATAAGCCTGTATGCGCAAAAAACGAAGAAAACAAACTATTGGCATACGTGCGAATTGCGGACGAAAATATTCTTGCGTCACCGATACATCTTGAAGTGTGGAAACAGAAAAAAGGTGTGAAGGGAAAACTTATAGAATACACGGAAATAGAGAAAAAATTGCTTGACAAACTTTCGGACGGAGATTTTTCTATGAACAGATTTTGCAAGGAAACAGGACTTCTTAGGCGTGATGTTCAGGCTTTAATTGCAAATTTTGTGCGTTTTGGTGTTGTCAGGCTTCAGTTCTTAAATAGAAAATGGACTGTGACTGTTATTTGATAATTATTTTTCATGATTCTGAAAGGTATGACAGAGAAGGAACAGAATACGTTTTTTTATAAACTTCACCGAAAATTCAGGAAGGCGGTGGATCTTTACGGGCTAATAGATGAGGGCGATAAGATTCTGGTGGGATTGTCTGGCGGAAAGGATTCTCTTGCTTTGGTTGAGTTCTTGGGAGAGAAGATGAAGGTGTTCAAACCTCGCTTCTCTGTTGTGGCGGTGCATGTGGTGATGGCCAACATTAAGTATGAATCTGATTTGACTTATCTGAAAAATTATGCGGAGAGTTTCGGCATCGAGTTTATTTTGCGTGAAACATCTTTCGACATGGCTACAGACCATAGAAAGTCGCCTTGTTTCCTTTGCTCATGGAATAGGCGAAAAGCTCTTTTTGAAGTCGCTAAGGAGCATGGATGCAACAAGATAGCTCTTGGTCATCATCAGGATGACATCCTGCAGACTATGCTTATGAATCTGACCTTTCAGGGTTCGTTCAGCACAATGCCTCCGCTGCTGAAGATGGCTAAGTTTGACATCTCCATAATCAGGCCGATGGCTTTGATTAAGGAGGCTGATATAGAGAAGCTTGCAGAACTAAGAAATTTCGAAAAACTGAAAAAGAGCTGCCCGTATGAGAGCAGTTCCAACAGAACGGATATGAAAGAGGTTCTTTTAATGTTGGAAAAACTAAATCCGAACGCCCGCAGCAGCATGTGGGGTGCGCTGACTAACATCCAAAGCGAATATTTGCCTAAGGAGGTTTAATCTTGCTCTTATATTTTCAAAAAGTCACTTATGTCTTTGTATGTCAGACGTTTGCCGTGAAGTAGAATGGCTGATTTGTATATTTTGCCAGAAAGATATGTAGTGAATATTACTGTGGCTGTTAGTATCAGCATAGAGAGAATCACCTCCCAGCTTTCAACGCCGTAACATAGGCGTGAGGTCATCACGATGGGCGATGTCAGCGGAATGAAAGAGCACCACAAGGCAATGTCGTTATCCGGATAGTACGCTGTTTGTATGCTTGAATAGATGGCAAACACTATCGGAAGCATAACTGGCAATAAAAACTGCTGGGTGTCCGTTTCCGGACCGGATACTGCTCCTATTGCTGCAAATAATGATGCGTACAGCAGATAGCCTAAGAGCGAATATATGATTATGCACGGCAGCAAAGAACCCCATTCGGCATTGCTTGCCACGCTGGCGATAAAAGATATGTTATCTGTTGAGCTTATTGAGTTCAGTAAGAATAAAATTACAGCCCATGCTGCAAATTGAGTAATCCCCACCAAGACGACGCTTATAATCTTGCCATACATCATTTCCAGCGGTTTGACAGACAGAAACATCACTTCGAGAATTTTATTGCTTTTTTCGGAAACAATGCTGCGCATAACAAGAGAACCGTACGTGAATATGAAGATGTACAGAAGAAAGGAAAATACAATGGCGAGAGATGCGGAGGCCTCTGCCGATGTCATCTGCGTCAGTCCCGCCTGAATCATGTCTGTGCCCGGCGCGTCATTCTCCGCCGCAAAAAACAAGGAGGGCAGGGATGCGAGCAGAAACATAAAAAAAGGGGTTGCCAATGTGGTTATTATAAAAGAATTACGTCTAATTCGTGATATATATTCTTGTTTTATAATTAAAAGGAAATTCATAATAAATTGACTTGTTGTTTTGTTGTTTCTATTGTTCTTATAAATATTTCATTTAGAGAACTCTCCTTTTTGATGAATGATGTTATCTCAAAATCTTTTGAAAGTTCCATAATCAGCTGATTAGTAGAGACTCCTCTGTTTTTTTTCACTGTAACTGATTTTTCTTTAAACTCCGTAATTGAATACAAATTGCTGTTTGAGAGAGAGACTGAGTCATTGTCGTATGTTATCACAAAAGAGTCGTCAGAAAATCTGCGTTTAATCTCTGTAATAGAACCGTTTAAGATTATTTTTCCGTCGTTTAGCAGAGCTATGTCGGAACAAAGTTCTTCTACCGAAGCCATATTGTGCGAAGAGAATATTATAGTTGTCCCGTTGTTTCTAAGTTCTTGTATCTCGTTTTTGATCTGTTCTGAATTGATAGGGTCAAATCCGCTGAAAGGCTCGTCCAGAATCAACAGAGACGGTTCATGAATTACGGCCACAATAAACTGTATTTTTTGTTGCATGCCCTTAGATAGAGAGCCTGTCTTTCTTTTTGCAGTGTTTAGCAAATCTAATTTTTTCAGCCAAAATCTGCATCGCTCTTTAGCGATGTTTTTTGAAAGTCCTTTCAGTCTGGATAGGTAAACAATCTGCTCTTCCACACCAAAGTCTTTGTACAGACCGCGTTCTTCGGGCAAATAGCCAATTTTCATAATCTCCTTTTCAGAGACCTCTTTCCCGTTCAGGAGAATTTGTCCAGAGTCGAATTTGGTTATGTTTGTTGCGCATCTGATAAGAGTTGTTTTTCCAGCTCCGTTCGGTCCAAGCAACCCGAAGGCGCTGCCTTTTGCGACGGAAACCGTCACTTCAGACAGGGCGTTTTTGTCTTTGAACTTTTTGCTAACGTTTATCGCTTCTAAAATCATTTTTCTAAAATTATAAGCACATAAATCTGTCAAAAATAGAATCCTCAGATATGTTTTTAACTGTGTGATAAGTTTTGAATCCAAATTTATCAGCAGTTTGCAAATTTTGCAAATTATCATCAATGAAAAGGCTTCGTTCAGGGTCAACTTTTGAAAGTTTCAGCACTTTTTCAAAAATTCCGTCATCAGGCTTTGCCTCTTTAAGCTCGTAAGAGAGAAAGCAGAGTTCAAAGTAGCGAGAAAGCAAATATTTTTCGTCAATAAAGTCAAAATGAATTTTATTTGTGTTGCTCAATAAAAAGATCCGTCTTTTTTTTTGCAGAAACTGCAACAGTTTAAGAGTTTTTTCTGGAATGTCCAGAAGAAAATCATTCCATGCAGCGTCTATTTCTTCGTCTTTAAGGCTGGAGTCAGAAAATTTTCTAATCTCATCACGAAAAATTTCAGAAGAAATTTCACCTTTTTCAATCTGATAAAACATCCCTTTTTTGAAGCTATTTTCAATCAGATTTTCTATATTTTTTATGCCTAATTTGCTGAAACTCTGGATACAACGATTTTTATCCAGGTTTATAAGCACAGATCCAAGATCGAAAAAGACATTGTCAATCTCACTAAAATTTAAAAAATCATTCATATTTTATGCTCTAAAAATTTGTTTTTTTCGCAAAAGTGTTTACCTTTGCATTCGATTTGCAAAGATAACAAAAAATCTGAGCAATCGGGCCTATAGCTCAGTTGGTTAGTAGCACCTGACTCATAATCAGGGGGTCACAGGTTCAAGTCCTGTTGGGCCCACGAGCGCTTGCAAAACTGCAAGCGCTTTTTTTATGTTTGTCTTTCTTTCACTTTATTTACAAAATAGTCTATGAGACAGCTATATTTAGTGTCTGAACATCAGCCAGGCCCGTTAGATATTGATGCTTTTATATTCTGGCTCCTGCCACTCTTGAACAACAGAATCCCTTTTGGTTTCTATAATTTCACCTTTTTTATTTATCAGATACGACACATTGAAACTCTCTTTATAGTATGTTTTAGTATTTTCAACAGTATCTTTGAGCCAAAAATAGACGCAGTCAGAAGTAACAAATGTGGTGTCGGTTAAAAATGTCGAATAAATTTCCGCCTCGTCATTCCATCTTTCGTAATCATCAACCATTATAGGCTCTTCATTTCCTATGTAACATCCTTGACTTGCTAACTCTTTAAAAGATATAATCTCCATCTTCTCGTTAAAAATATACAGGTCTAAACTTGTGTCACAATCTCCATTATCATGGCAGATGCAATAATAGAAATCTCCAACCTTCTTCCCTTTGTTGAAAAAATAGTAAAAGTCGCAAAAATTTTCAATCATTTTCTTCCACTCTCCGTCTCCAACGTCTGCTGTTAAAATATCCTTAACTTTGTCTTTTACATCCTCGACAAGATATAAATCTTCCTCGAAGAAACGTTTCAGAGAGTCTTTCCCATCATATCCACTTCTCGCTACAAGAGGTGTGTTGATTTCAATCTCCGGCAAATTCATATCTTCAAAATAACCGGCAACTCCTTTCTCTTTAAATTTCTTCATTCTGTTGTAAACAATCTTGCTGGAATATGATTTCTCGGACTCTATCGTCTTCTCCAAAGATTCCTTTTCATCGACAATATTAATAGTGTCTGGCTTCACAACAGGAACAATATTGCTATTTGGTTGTCTTTTATCCGTCAGAATATTAATAGTGTCTGACTTCACAACAGGAACAATGGCAGCCTCTTTCTCCTTATCTTTCAATAGCAAGAAAAGGAAACAGAACGCTAACAGAAGAGAGAGCAGCAAAATCTTTAACTTATGATTCATAACAATACATTAATTTAAATTACGTTCTATAATTTTTCGCAATTTGAATTATCTCATCTCTATAATCTTTATCTCAAATCCTTCTGTATTAGATAGGAACTCCGGTGCGTACATACACTGAGCAGTTGCCAGACCAGAAGAGAATGTTCCGGCATGGGTCGAATACAATGAATATTCAAAGACATACGTTCCTTTGGCAAGATGGTCGAAGAAATAATAGACCGCAGCGTCTTTCGGCGAGTAATAATAGCCGATTCCATCGGAATATCTGTAGCCTGAAAGTTGCTTTTGCGGTTCTAAAGCAGCCGCGCGCTGGTCTTTAAGCATAACATAATCCATATCTCGGTCTGTACGGAGCGTCAGTCGCACTGTAACCTTATCGCCGACCTTCACTGTAGTGTTTTTGTCTATCTTCTTCAAAAGAGCCGTTCCATCGACATTTTTAGTTTCAAGCATTACCATTCGCTCCACCTGCAAAGCAGTCTTGCTTTTTGGCACAGCCGCATAATTCTCTTCAAATTGCCAATAGAGCGCGCCCCATGAGAGATTACCATCTTTCTTGCTCGTCAAGGTCACTTCGCCCATCGACGGTTTCACCAATTCACCCGGAATGTTTTTTTCAAAATAGCCTGTGCCGACCTCTGTTTTTTCTGGTTTTACAATTTCATCGCCCATCTTCACTTCTACGACATTGTCATTAGAGATCCAGTTGGAGCCGGAGAGCAAGAAGACATTGAGGGCATCGATGTTAGCAATCGTATTGCCCCAGTCCTGCGTGCGTTTCTGATTCAGCAGCCAGATGCGCATATTGTCCTGCTCCTTCCTTTTAGGGTCAACCAACTCAAGAGCCTCCATGATTCGGGTATGTGTTGCGATGGCAGACTCTGACCAGAGCCAGCCACTTGTGTTTTTCTTCCAATACATGCCCATTTCATCGGTAGTAGAAGAGTGTTCTCGAAGCGATTCCACAATCTTTTTCGCCACTTCCGACTTACCACCTCTGTGCAGCGCGATAGCAGCAAGCGATTTCTCATAAAGAGAGAAGCTCTCCCACTCATCCTTTTCCGCCATCAATTTGAAATAATAATCATACGCCTCTTTTGTACCCTGTTTCAAAGAGACATCAGGGAAGAGGCTTCTCACTTGGAAGTAGTATAAAGTGGAACTGCTGCAATGAGGTGTAAGCTTCCACTTTTTCATATTATCATACACTTCTCTCAAACGACCATCTAAATAGTGTAGCGTAGCCTTCACATTCAAACTCTTTTCAACATCTTTGGTATCCAGCCCGGCCTTGCGCAGACGACCTATATTGTCAGTTACAAAAAGAGAAGTATGCAAGCTTGAATAATCGCAACCTTTAAACCAAGCGTAACCGCCATCTGCCAAACGATAGTCTGCCAGTTTTTTCACCCACACATCACCCTTCTGCTTTAGATCATTTAAGTCAAATAGTGTGGCAAGACGCTGTTTGCGTTCTGTTTCGTTTTTCGCCTCCATCACCCAAGGGGTTTCATTCAGCAAAATGCTCTTCACCTCCTGATTTTTCTCCAACTGAGACAACAATGTGTTGGCATCACCGCCATTCTTTTTCCACAATTCGATCACTTTGAAGATGCGAGGATTTGAAGTGGCGATATGATGAGCCATCAAAGAGACAAAATGAGCAGCCGATAAGGATGTCGCATTTTCATGTTCAATTGTCGCCACTGAAGGCATTGCCTGCACCGCATACCAGACAGGGTTGGTTGAGAACTCCAATTTTAAGAAATTATTTCGCAAAGTAGGAGATTGATTTTTAAGAAGATTCTCAAAACGGCACGTTTTAGTCTGACCGCCACGCACATAGAGCGGCATGGACTGCGTCACGACAGTACGATTCGGAAGAACCGGCACCATCTTCTGCTCTGCGTCAGAGAAGTCGTCACCTTTTGCGATGGTGCGGACAATCAGCGCGTCGTGCGTATCAGGCACATCAAACGAGAGCGACACCACAGCCGTCTCCTTCTGTTTCACATCGAAAGAACCGCTATTTTCAGCCACAACCGCCTCCGTTACAGGGTCGAGCAACAGAATCCTTACAGAACCTTTTTTATCATCATCCGAAAGATTCGTCACCTTTGCCGTTAAAGCGATTTTATCACCATCACGGAAAAAGCGAGGCAAATTAGTAGAGACCATAAACGGTTTTTGTGTTATGACCGTTGCCTTTTTCTGTCCATAATACAAATCCTTCGTATGAGAAAGCAGCATGAAGTTCCAGCGGGTGAGGCTTTCAGGAATCTGGAACGAAATTTTCACATTACCTGCGCTATCCGACTCCATGTGCGGAAAGAAGAACGCAGTTTCTGCAAAATTGGAACGCACCTTTACCTCCTCGGTCGGAATTGACACTGGCACAGTCTCAGTAACAGAAATAGAACCCGTCAAATCGCTCTTCTTCATAGCTCCTTGTTCTGCCAATGAATTATTCCCCATCGCCAATTTAGGCGAAGCACCATGCGCTTTCATTGTTGAAACGGAATGATCATATAATGCTTCCTCTGATTCCTTTGCTTCAGAAAACCAGCTGTTGCCGTCGTCAGCCAAACTAATAGAGTACATTCTCATTTTCCTATTTAAATCACCCGACGGCAAATCCATGAAATGATATTTCACATAATGAAGAAAAGAACAATTATTTTTTAACGGAGAATAAGTTTCAAAAAACAGTGCATTGCGATTATTGCACGTTCCATAATCTCTGAAATTATAAAATTTTCTGTATTTCGGATTGAAATTCCAAGAGAGAGGAGCTAACAGATCCAGCGACGCATCATACATAGTGGCAAGCACTTCTGCCTTACGCTCTTTTGGAACAGTTACAGTCCACGTCTCCTCCGCGCCCGGCAGAAGATTGTCCCTAAACACAGCCAACTCTATCGGAAGAGATTTATCCTCCTCCTTCAGATTCAAATCCATTTTCGTACTATGCAAAGAACCATTATGTACAAGATAAAAATGAACTGATTTAGCTTCACCGTCCTCCTTCTGCAACATAAGGTCGAAGGTTCTGATTTCGTCATTCAACTTAACCCATTTAAGTTTTTTCTCACCTTTCGCATTGATTGAAACGACCAACAGGTGAGCATCTTTAAGCGAAGAGCCAATACGAACGGTGTGCTTTTCACCATAAGCAAGCGACACACTTTTCACATCCTCCTGCCAAAGAACAGAATAGACCGGTGGACGATTATCCTCTTTTCTGTAAAGTATCGTTTTGAAAGTTTCCTCCACATCCCTTTTTTTGTCATCCTTTGCTTTGAAAACAAACTGATAAGAACCGGACAACAAATCAGAACCGGACAATGGCAGAGTAAATGCACCCTTCTCATCAGACTTCACTTCTCCAGACGCAACTGTGGTCACGACCTCGTTTTTGTCTAAGCGTCCCACTTCATAGTGGATTGAGAAATTTTTCATTCCGACTCCCTCCAAATTTAACAAATAAAATTTGGCAGTCGTCAAATCCTCCATCAAACATCTTTCGCCCAACGAAGAGCGGAATGCCATAGAGCGATCACCCACATAGACCGAAAGCAGTTCCTCCTGAGACTCCCCATTCTCATCAGTCACCTTCACCTTCACTTCATACCTATAACAAGAAAGCCCCTTCTTTTCGCCCCTTTCTGCCACAAATGGAATATCAAACTTCCCATCTTTTGAAAGTTCCACTTCGCCCGAAGAGACAACCTTTTCTGCTTCTGAGCTTCCAAACCATCGCCAGAACCACAATTTCCTTGTTACCTCATACTTCACCTTTCCTGCCGTCAGCGGCGCGCCGAACAGATAATCCGCATGACCAGAAACCGTCACAGAATCACCGAAAGAGAAGCTGGTCGTCGGTCTGTCTAAATCCACCTCAAAGGTCGGTCGCTTATACTCCTCAACCCTGAATTGTTCTGAACTACCGCGTCCCGAAAGAATAGTATAACGACCAGACAAAGCATCCTGAGGCAAAACGAATGAACCCGAAACAGAACCAAATTCATTGGAGACCAAAGACAATTCGCTGATTCTCTGACCATTCGCTCCAATAACATAAAATTTACAGTTCTCCCCTTGAATCACAGCAGAACCATTTTCCGCCAACTTATAGCAAATCGCCTTAAAACGCACTACCTGCCCGGGACGATAGATTGCCCGATCAAAGAAAATGTCACATCGAAAATCCTGCGCATTATCACCTTGATTGACTATAGGTCCATTCCTATAAACATATTCCCAATTATGATAAGCGTCATCACCACGTTTGAATCCGTGTTCAACCCTGCTACGTTGATTTTTCATCACCTCATCAGGTATTTTAGCCTCTTCCAAGACACCATCTTTTCCAGAAGTGCCGAACGAATAGACATTTTCTCTATTGCTTCCCCAATATGCAGTAACAGAAACCCCATCGAGAGGCGCGCCCGATTTTGAATCGACAAAAACATAATCCACCTGATTTTTTTGTTGCAAACTCAAACCAAAAATATCAGTTACAGAAAATTCAAGATAACCATCTTCTTTATTTTTCCCTTCTACATCAACATAATATAACCCGTACGGCAAAGCTGCTATTTCAACCGTTGTATCTTCCAGTATAAAATAATTTGACGGAGACAATTTAAATTCATAATCAGCAACCTTTTGAGCGTAGTTTTTAAATTTAGCCCTATCTTTCAAACCTTTGTCCTCATCGCGCTTCTTTTCCAAAAGCGAGCGAGTATCACGATAAATTGTGAGTTTCAGGCTGTCCATATTTGCATACATCACGCTAAACTTGAGAGGCTTTCCAGAATGGAAGACTCCCGTTGCGTTATGTTCTATTCGAATATGTTTTCTTTTTATTTCATCAATGTAGCTTTTCAACTCGCATAATTTCACATCATCAGCACTCCCCACTTCCACATTAGCCAAATCATAAACCACCTGAGGCAATTTTGAATTTCTGAAAGCTGGATTATACTCTTTACCTTCAAGATACTCCATGAGATAATAGCACATATTCTCCCTAACAAAATAGGCGTTCTCGTCCTCTCCCAACTCTTTCAGAAAAGCCTCCATTTCCTTATAGTAAGGATGTTCCAATACGAAATCATCACCATGATACTGTCCATCATCCAGTTCCTCTTCATAGGGAAACTTTTCATCCAAATAATCAAGTTTAGCCTGAACATACAATGTCTTGTCCGAATCGTTTTGATGGAACGCCACCAAATCCGACAATAACTTCTGCACTTCATCTTTTGAGAAACTAGACAACAACCCCGCACTTCCTACAATTTCATTTACGATAAAATCATATAGTTTAGCACCTTCCCCAATGCTATTTTTTTTCTCATCAAACACAATTAACGGAGCAAACGATTTCGCCTCCACTTTTTTTATAGCAGGCTCTTCGAGAGCCTTGAGGGTTAAATCCCTGATTTTCTGTACAAAAATATTCTTTGTCCACTCGTTAATATCATCAGGGACAGTATCAGCCAAATCGGTTCGTCTGAAAATCAGAGTTCGGTTATTTGAGAAATATGTTTTCAACATTTGTACTTCAAGGTAGTACGAAAGGGCAAGAGCCGCCGAATCGCTTATCTGCGCGCGACAGTCATGAAGTTCATTCAGACAATCCACAAAAGAGGAATCTGAAAAGCGTTCAGACACCTTCCCTTTTTTCACAATAGCAGCCAGCATCTGCGGATAGTTTTTCTCTTTTTCAGCTTGTGCTATAACCTCTTCAAGCTTCTTTACAGCAGTCTCTGGATTGCTTGCTGCATTTTTATTTACAAACGACCACGCATCTTCGTAAAATCTGTAGGAATTACCAAACATGTGAAATATAGAAATACTCATACTCAAAAAAAACAATAACTTTAGTAAAAACTTTTTTTTCATGTCTCTCTGCACTTACAAATAAATACTCTGCAAATATAGTGTTACTATTAATTTTTGCAAGGTATTGAAAAAAATGTAATAAAACAAATAAGTATGTGAATATGTGATAAAAACGAGAATAGAGCTTTCTATAGAGTGAAGATTTTCAAGGCATTTATAATAAAAATTGCATTTTATAGAAGTTATCGTAAATTACGAAACAGAATAAAGGTGAGTTCTATAAATTCACCTTTATAATAAAAAGTAAAATCGTGGGTTGATAAACTTTTCGGCACTTTTTGAATTATTTTAGCAACTTGTTGATTGTCAGTCGGTCACAGTGCCCACACAGCTACCTTCTTTCGCTCAGCAATTTCATCGAAATAAATTCAAAAACTTCTCGAAATGAATTTATAGAACCCACATAAAATGATTCAGAAGTGTCCGAAACGAATTTCAGGACATAAAAATAACAAAACGTGATTTGTGGAAGTTCCCTTGATAATTTTGCATTCGTCAACTTTAGTTACACCTGAAAGAACTTTCCTGTTTGAAGAATTTTGGGACAAATATTCTGCATAAAAGGAACGCCACGATAACGCCGAGGCTGTCTGCAAGCCAATCGTACCAGTCTCCAGAGCGAGGAGGGAAAAAGTTATCCTGCAAGACTTCTATAAGTCCTCCGTACAGAATCGGTATGACAACAGCCCACATGACCATTTTCACCGATGAAAATGATGTTTTCTGGACATAAAAGTCGCGGCTTAAAGCAAAACTTAAAGCGGCGTACATCAGGAAATGGACAATCTTATCCAACCCTTCTATTTTAGGAATATCCATCTCTGGTGTTGTCCTTGCTACACTGAGGTAGAGGATTGTAAGCGCAACCACGCAAGATAATCCGTACCGTCTATATCTTTTGAAGAAATCTATCATACAATCAAAAAAAGTTCAGTAAAATTGCAACGCCCTAGTCATGAATTAACATAGGCAAAACTTGTGAGCGCGAAGTTAATTATTTTCTTTGTCTTTTTGAGAAAAAAGAAAAGTCTTTTTGAGAAAAGTTTGCGTGAAACTAAAAAATAGGGGAAGAAGATGATTTGCCATGTTTGACAGGATAAATTCAAAATAATTGATAATCAGATATAAAGAAAAAATGCGGAGATGTATTGCATAAATTAATTTATAAAAATACAAAGGGACTGGTTATTTTTTGCAGGAAAAATTATAGTCAAATGAAAAATTGATATATCTTTGCAAAAGTTAATAGCAGAAATAGAACAACAAAAAATATGTGATTTTTGTTCTTTGCGTTTAATGTTTTATTATGAATTACGGTTTTAGTGATTTCCTTACGCTTATAGGCGCGTTAGGTATGTTCCTCTACGGAATGAATCTGATGAGTGAGGCTCTTCAGAAAGTTGCAGGCGACCGTCTGCGAAGTATCTTATCGGCAATGACCTCCAACCGCCTAGGCGGTATTCTCACGGGGGTGCTAGTCACAGCAATCATCCAGTCATCTTCCGCCACAACAGTTATGGTGGTGAGTTTCGTAAATGCGGGACTTTTGTCGTTAGTTCAGTCCATCGGTGTCATAATGGGGGCTAACATAGGAACAACAGTCACAGCGTGGATTATCTCGATTGCAGGTTTTAAATGTGACATAGGCGCGATTGCGCTGCCGCTTATGGGTCTTGCACTGCCGCTTATTTTCCAGAAAAGATTTATTTTGAAATATTGGGGAGAATTTATCGTTGGTTTCGCTTTGCTGTTCAAAGGTCTTGAATATCTTAAAACTTCTGTTCCCGATTTGAAGAGTAATCCTGAAATGTTATCTTTCCTTCAAGATTATACAAGTTTTGGCTTTGGTTCTATTTTGTTATTCCTGCTTGTTGGTACAATCCTTACAATTGTGGTTCAGTCGTCATCTGCTACGATGGCTATCACGTTGATTATGTGTAGCAACGGATGGATATCTCTTGAAATAGCGGCAGCTATGGTGCTTGGCGAAAACATAGGAACAACAGTCACTGCGAATATAGCAGCTTTGTCTGGTAACACCTCTGCAAGGCGAGCGGCGCTCTCTCACTTCTTTTTCAACGTGTTCGGGGTTATTTGGGTTCTGGTGCTGTTCTATCCTTTTATAGGCCTTGTGAAATATATAGTTTTTGGAGATGCTAGCTACGACACAACAACAATAGGCGGTGATGCAAATTGCACATTTGCTCTCTCTTTGTTCCATACAATGTTTAACGTGTGCAATGTGTTGATTTTGTCTTGGTTTGCGAAGTCAATCGCGAGGTTTGTGACTTACATCTTGCCTCAGAAGGAAGATTCGGAAGAGGTGTTCCACCTGAAACATATCTCTACAGGTATGCTTTCGACTTCAGAGCTCTCTTTGCTTCAGGCTAATAAGGAAATCCTTGTATATGCAACTCGTACGCGCAAGATGTTCGGTATGGTCAAGGACCTTTATGAAGAGACAGACCAAAGCAAGTTCGCCAAACTTTATACGAGAATAGAGAAATATGAGGCAATCAGTGACCGTGTGGAGGTTGAGATTGCCAATTATCTGACAAAGGTTTCGGAAGGGCGCCTGAGCGCGGACAGTAAGCAGAAGCTGCTTTCTATGCTGAAGATGGTGAGCGAGATAGAAAGTATCGGAGACAGTTGCTACAATTTGGCAAGGACTATTTCGCGCAAGCATGATGATGAAATTGTCTTTGGTGAAGACGTTGACAAGAATGTCAAGTCGATGTTCTCTCTTGCAGACGACGCTATTGGTCAGATGATTTTGGTGGAAGAACAGTTCGAAAGTGGTTCTGTCGATGTTGTTAAATCGTACAATATTGAGAACGAAATAAATAATCTGAGAAATCAGCTTAAGGCGAAGAACGCTCAGGACATCAAGACTCACCTTTACACTTACAAGGCAGGTGTTCATTATATGGACTTGGTTACGGAGTGTGAAAAGCTTGGAGACTACGTGCTGAATGTTGTTGAGGCTATGGCAGAGTCTAAAATGAAAGTCGCTGAGAAATAATAGTTCTTTGGGGTTGGATAGTTAAAGGGCGGAACTTGTTTTCGTCCTTTTTTGTTGAATAAATGCAAGTTTTATCGGCAAAGAGTGATATTTTGTCTTTAAAATGTTATATATTTGGATGTTTAAAAATCCAAGTCTAAATTTGGACGGTTTATTTCAAGTTTATGGCGAACAAAAAAATAAAAGAAATTCGTCTGGCACCAAAAGTCAAAAGAGAGCATCGGATTGTGATCTCGTTGAATGACAAAGAGAAAATAGTGCTTGACAATTTTTGCAAAAAATATAAGATAGAGAAAAAGGCGAAGTTTGTTCGAGAAACGCTCTTTACCGCTATCTTGAAGCGTCTGGACGAAGATTATCCAACTCTTTTTGACGAAAAGGAGATGAGGTAATCTCTCTGGTGTTTGTTTGTATTCTTCAGTCTGAACAGGAAAATTTAATATTTTGAGCGAAAAAGTGAGTAGGCGATGGTTTTGAATTACATTTGGGTCGGTTTTTTCATTGTCGCTATGTTGGTAGCGATTGCTCGTTGTGCGTTTTTTGGAGAGTATCATGTGTTTGAGGCTATTGTGGCAAGCACGTTTGAGAAGGCAGAGTCGGCAGTGATGGACATAGCCCTTCCGTTGGGCGGTGTGATGATTCTGTGGATGGGGCTTATGAACATCGGCGAGAGGGCTGGCGCTATAAATTTGCTTTCACGAATAATCGGGCCATTCTTTTCTAAATTGTTTCCGGAAATACCTAAGAACCATCCGGTTAATGGTCAGCTTCTGATGAACTTTTCGGCAAATATGCTGGGGCTGGACAATGCGGCGACTCCGCTCGGACTGAAAGCGATGGAGAGCCTTCAGGATTTGAACAAAGAGAAGGAAACTGCGTCTAACGCTCAGATTATGTTCCTTGCTCTGAACACTTCCGGGCTGACTATTATTCCTATAACAATTATGGCTCAAAGGGCTATTATGGGTTCTGCCAATCCGACAGATATATTCATTCCTCTGCTTCTATCTACTTATTGCTCTACAATTACAGCTATAATTTTTGTCGGAATAAAACAGAAATTAAATCTTTTGAACAAAACGGTTATTGGTTGGCTGACAGGAATCACAGTGGTTATTGCATTGATAGTCTGCGGATTTGGCTCTTTGGAACAAGAAAAAATGGCGCAAGTTTCAAAAATTGTGAGCAATTGCCTATTGTTTTCTATAATTGTTATATTTATCTTAGGGGCGTTATATAAAAAAGTGAATGTTTATGATGCGTTCATTGAAGGTGCAAAAAACGGCTTCGACACGTCTGTCAAGGTGATGCCTTACCTTGTCGGTATGCTTGTCGGTATTGGGGTTTTCCGCGCGTCGGGAGCTATGGACTTTATTGTTGACGGGCTGAGGTTTGTCTTTGATTTTGTGCTTCCGGACACAACCTTTGTTGATGCTTTGCCAACTGCCTTCATGAAGCCTCTGAGCGGAAGTGGAGCCAAGGCGATGATGTTGGACACTATGGCTCAATACGGGGCGGATTCGTTTGTGGGCAGACTTAGCTGTATGTTCCAAGGCGCGGCAGACACTACGTTCTATATCATTGCGCTATATTTCGGCTCTGTCGGAATTAAACGTACGAGATATGCCGTTACAGCGGGGCTTGTGGCAGACCTGGGAGGCGTTATAGCTGCGATTATGGTGGCATATTTGTTTTTTGCGTGATTTATACTAAACGAGGGCTTTGCTCTCTATGTTAAAAATTTAAAATTATTGGCTTATGGCAATATCGTACATGGCCGAAGAGGTCAAAATGCCTAAAATTTCAAAGCGTGAAATTTCGGCATGGATTAAGAAAATAGCTGAAATGAAAGGGTTTCAGGTTGGAGATATTTCTTATGTGTTTTGTTCAGATGAATATATTCTGAATGTCAACAAGGAGTATCTTCAGCATGATTATTATACTGATATAATCACCTTTGACTATACTGAAGGTAACGTTATTTCGGGCGATCTCATAATCAGCCTGGAGACTATAGAGAGCAATGCGGAGCAGTTTGGGGTGACTTATGAGTCGGAACTGAACCGTGTGATTATACACGGAATATTGCATCTCTGCGGAATTGACGACAAGGGTCCTGGAGAGAGAGAGATTATGGAGGCTAATGAAAACGAAGCTTTGCAGGTTTTGGCTGATATGCAAGATTAATTTGATTAAAGACATGATGGTTGGATTTTCTTTCAGACAACGTTTTTTGTATATCTCTGTGCTTGTCGTTATGGCTTTTGGGGCTTTTGACGCAAGGGCGGAGAAAACGGTTGTGTCTGGTGTTGCGAAAAGTTATGCCGGCAAGGAGCTCTCCCTTAAGTGTTATTCTGACCAGATTGTCTATACGGAGAGATTGTTGGCAAACTCAGTTGTCGATGAATTGGGCAATTTTACTTTTGTGGTCGATGTGGATTCGCCTGTGCAGGCTTTCGTGCCGATGGATGTGTGCCGAGGTTTTATATATCTTGAGCCGGGTGAGACTTATAAGATTTCATTGCCTGAATATGAAGAGAGAACTTTGCCGCAAAAACTTGACCCTTATTTTCAGCCTAAGGACTTCTTGCTGTCAATTGAGGGTTTGAAAAAGGGCGACTTTAACTTTCAGATGATGGAGTTCGATGATGCTTTTGACTATTTCAGCATGAAGCATCTTGTGTACGGGGCTAAAAAGGATTCTGTGCTGGCTTCAATTGAAAATATGCAGAATATTTTTCCAGACTTGACGAAGCCTTATCAGCGGGAGTTTATGGACTACAGGTTCCTGCTCTTAGAAAATCTTTCTGATATGTCGAAAGATAGCGTCTTGCTGCATTTTAACAAGATTGGGACGAATGTTTATAATTCTGCTTTTTGGGACGCTTTTAATAATATTTTGAATGAGTTTATTGCTCAGACTGGAGGCTCTGAGGAGTTTTATATATTCAAGAAGATTGTGGAGGAGGAGAATGCGAAGATTCTTTTTGCAATGCTGCAAAACAGGTATGGAGTGTCTGATGTGAATCTTATGGAGTTGATGGCGATCAAGATTGTTGCGGACCTTGCTAATAATCCGATTTTCAATAAGGAGAATGTGTTTAATCTTCTGCACAATATGTACGGACTGCTGTCGAGCGAGGAGAACAGGAAACTGCTTATTGCGGTCGAAACGTTAGTCAGCTCTAATTTTATAGGAACGTACGCTTCTGATTTCGAGGCTTTTGACCATGAGGGAAAAGCAAGAAAATTGTCTGACCTGAAAGGAAAGTATGTATATATTAACGCGTGCAATTCTAAGGTGGACAAGACTTTGAAGGATCTTAATGTGCTTATGAGATTTCATGATGCGTATAAGGATAATCTTGTGATTGTGAATCTGTTTTTGTATGATGAGGTTGAGGATCTGGCTCATTATCCTGCACATTTTAAGGCGAAGATGAAGTTTTGGCAGATGCCTAATCCTGATGCGTTCCGAAAGATTTATGGAGCTGTAAACGTTCCGTCTTATTTTCTTATCGACCCTGAGGGTAAGTTTTTGATGAATGGAGCTGAACCTAATGACGAGCTTAGGATTCTTTTACAGCGTATTTTGCTAAAACAGTAGTCTGTCGTTGTCCCAGCTGGCTGGCGGCTCGTTTTTTACTGGTTGCCTGAATCCGAATATGAATTCGAAGGTTGAGGCTGTGTGCGACTTCCTTAGCGCGTTAGCGGCGTGTTCGTATGCTGCGCCTACGTACAAGTGACGGCTAAAGTTCACTTTTATATGAAATCCGATGTTTTTCTCCGCTCTGTAAGATAGTCCTGCAAATAGTTTTTCGTCTGACCCAAGTGTTGCGCTTATATCGGGTGCGTAGCCGGTAAATCGTTCTGTCTGCACGTTCCCTTCTATGTTCAGGGTGAGTTTTTTTGTGAGTTGCGCTTTATATCCTGAAGTTATATATCCGTGCGGTTTTGGAGTGTAAAAGTTCGATTTGAACTTGTTCAGGTTTGACACTGTTGCGCCAAAATAAAAGTTGTCGAGGCACAAGTAAAGTCCGGCTCTGAATGACAAGAAGCGGCAGTCTGGCGTTTGGCTCAGTGCGGATAAGTCGTGAACCTCCTCGTCAGACAAGTCTGAAATGTCCCATTTCATCGAGTTAAAAGAACTCCCGATGCCAAATGCAAGCAGGTTATTTCTTAAGCTGATGCCGTAAGAGAATATAAGTTCTGCCATGCTGTTTGTCTTTATGCCGCATTTCTCTTGATTTGCAATGGCTCCGATTGCAAGTCCTCCGGATCTTATTTTGTAATGTCCTGAAAACAGAGTGTTTTGCGGATTGCCTTCCATGCCTCTCCATTGGTTGCAGTGCAGCAAAGTCAGATTCACTTCCTCCTTGGTTGCGCTGTATGCAACTTGCCGCAATTGAGGAACGAAAAGGTGCATTATTGTGTGAAATTCTTGCTGCGCTTTTGTGGCCGGGACAAGGCTGAGCAGCAGTGCAGATATAAAGAACCTCTTCATGTTAGTAAAATATTTCGATGAAACCGCTCTTTTTTATATTTTCTTCACCGTAAAAAATATAAAAATAGGTTGAAGGCGGCAGTTTTCTGCCACTCTCAAATCTGTTATTGCTCATATTGACACCGTTCCATGTGTTTGCATAATTCTTTTGACGGAAAACAACGCTTCCCCATTTATTGAAAACAATCAGTTCATTTTCGGGATAGCTGTCAATATCATTAATTTCAAAAAAATCGTTTATTCCGTCGGAGTTTGGTGTTATTATTTTTTTCTGATAGGTGTCGTCAAAATCATAAGAAGGCTCATGTCTCTCTTTAGTTATAAGAATGGAAAACTTGCAAGTTTTGACAATATTGTCGGCATTGTCTTTTATGTGGTATGTAAAATTGTACAGTCCGGGATTAAAAGTTTGATCTATGGAGTTTAGGTCTCCTTGCACATAGTACGTGCCGCAGTCTTTTGAGATAAGGATCTCTTCCATGTAGAGCGTTGTGTCTTGCTGTCCGTCCTTCAGTTCCATAGATTTGTCTGTCGGGCAATTTAGAAAATGCACGTCAGTCGTGTCCTTAGCGGTGGCAGTGATTGCGCAAGAGTCGCTGCTTTCTTTGCAGTCATCTTCTGCAACGAACAGAAAAGTTGCCTTGTCACCGTCAGATAGTGTTGCTCCGTTCGGCTGTATGCGAGTGAACGTGCCATTCGTGGCGATTGGTGGGTTGGGCGAAAAATAGGCTTCGCAAGCGCCGTCTTCAATGTATATCGTGGTGTCTTTAGGACAGATGATTTTAGGAGGTTCGGCAGTTTTAACCACATTTAGGTAATATGAGCAACTATCCATTTTAATCTTTTGAGAATCTGTAAGATAGAAAGTCAGAAGATGTTTTCCAACTTTATAATAAGCGGGAATGGAGTGTTTTGTCTCTATCGAGTAGTATCCGCAAATATCATCGAAGCCCGGTTGTGGCGGAGCAAAGTAGAAAGAGTCTCTTCCGCACTTTACATAGACTGTTGTGTCTTTCGGACAATTTGCGAAAATAGATTTGACAGAGTCGGTTTTAAATTTTATAGACAATTCAAATTCGTTTCTTTCTCCGCATTCAGAAAATGTAGTTAATTTAGTTTTGTAAATTGAATCTGGTTTAGGACAGCTGAATGTCTCGTTCTCAATCTGTACAGAGAGCAAATGTTTATTGTCAGACACGAAGTCTGTGGCATTCAGACATATTTGAGGAGATTGAATGCAGATTGTTGAATCTGTCATAATTTGAGGGAGCGAGTCTTTTTTCATGGTGAATTTAATTGTCTGATATTCATTCATGTACAACTCAGTTTTGTAGTTTGCCATTTTAAAAACAGGGAAAACGGAAAGCTGATAATCTCCAGGAAGCAGGTTCTCTATTATAGTTGTTTTCTCGGAGCCTGAATATACGCATCTCCAGCTTGAATTTTCGATGGAATCGCACTTTTCTGCAGAATTGACTTCGTATTCTGTTCCGTTTTTCGGGAGGGCGACAGGTCCTTTGTCTGTAGATATAAACACAGCGAAAGAGTCGGCAGAAGGAAATGCTTCCCAATTTACGGAGAGTTTGCAGTCATCGTAAATATTAGTGATGTCATATACTAACGGCACAAACTCTATGGCAGTGGCGAGACTATCTCTGGAGAGCAGGGGAACGGGCAGAACATTCCGTTCCTTAACCCACTCTTTCGTAAGATGGTTGTACCATCCGTAAACTTTGTACAAAACATTGTCTTTTGCAGAATTTGCGGGGAAAAACTTAGAATCTTTGTCAAATAGAGAGCCATTTGGCAAAGTGTAGCCGTAAGTGCCTGATTTGGTGATAGTGTCGCCGTAAAAAAGAGCGTCGGAAGGTATGCTTGCGGCAGAAATATCGGAAGCCTTCAGGCAGAAAACCGCAATGCCGTCAGCATCGCCTCCGTTACCAAGAAATCCGAAGTTTTTAGCTCTTCGGCTACCAATGCCGCCGTCGCCAAGCATGCTGAGGCAGTCGAATTGCTTGACCCAGTTGAGGTCAGAAATATCCTCGCTGCCAGGTCCGTTCAGCACACTGTTTATTCCGCCTACATAGAGAGTTTCGCCACGATTAATAGAACCCGAATTAATCTCCATGGCGTATGTGCAAGTCAGTCCGGACACCCAGCCGTTTGTTTTTAAAGCGTTTCCGTTATTGCAAGTGATGATTGTGTGTGGCGTTTCGGTAAAGTCGATGCTGTCCAGCGCCATCAGCTGGATATATTCAAAATTGCCGTCGCTGCCTTTGGCATTTGGCAGGTAAGCGCTTATAAGTAACTGAGCCTTAGCGTCTGTAGAGATTAAAAACAGAGCCAAAACATTAGTTAAGATAAACAGACCGAATCGTACCAGCCGTGACAATATGGCAAAGTCCGCCGCAAACGCCTTTGCCTTGCTAAAACAAACAATATTCATCTGAAAACGTAAAATTAAAAAACGCAGCAAAGATAAAGCAATCTTGCATATAAAAAATATGGTCTGCAAAAAAGATGTACGAGGTCTATTTTTTTAAGATTTTTTAAGAAAGAAAACACTTATGAGTGAGAAATCAAGATAAAATTGTAAAAATAATTTTTTTAGTTGGATTAAAATTGTAACTTCGCATTACAGATTTTAAATGTGAGGGTTTAGCCTGCTTTTTATGTCTGTTAGATTAAGTTTAATGCTGACTTATATAATAGGGTAAATATTTTATGAGATTATTTTTTTCAACAATTCTGACGCTATTCGTCAGTGTTACTTCTTTTGCAGTGACTACAATTAACGTCCATGTCACCGACAAGGATGGGAATCCTGTGCCTAATGCGAAGGTTGAGGTGAAGGGTGTTAATGCATGGGAAGAGGAGGATTTTCTTGAAACTATAGGGGAGGATTTTCATAAATGTTTCGAGGAAAAGGGTTATGTATTCGATACATTAGAAGACTTCTTTCTTGTACCACTCTCTCCTGATTTTGAGAGTGTTAAATCTGATGAAGTTGCTGAAGTTACAGTAAAAAAGGAGGTGCTCAACAAGCTTGAGACATGCGGGTATTTTGAAGATTTAGATACTTGGGAGGAGCAGATGCGTAAATATGAGGGCAGATTCAAGTCGGAATATATAACAACAGTCAGAACAGATGCAAGTGGGTATGCACGCGTTGAGGTTGACGGATATGAGGAATATCGCGTGGCAGTGTCAAATTCTGTACGTTTTTTTAAGGACGGGGCGGAAAATGTGAAGATGTCTGTTGTGACAGAGGCTGACGTTGTCAGAATGATTTTTGGAGAGTTTTTTGAAAGGTGTGTATTAATAGATGGAAGCGACTGGACACTTTATGTGGTGAAATCCAATCCTTATTTTGACATACGTAAGTCATTCCCCTACAATGACAGTTTGCTTCGACCGGAAGATATACTTAAATATTATCCGGAGATTCATGATATAAGAGTTTTGAGTAAAGATGCGTACTCAGAACATTTTTTGAATCGATGGGCATGGACTTCTTGGGGTACAATTCCAGCCAAGGACAGATCTTTTTCTTTGTATCTGGAGCAGGGGGAGTATCAGTTTATTCTGTCTTCTGACGACGGCAGCATTGTTGTTGATGATGTTGACACAAGAACAGTGAGGTCTAATTATAGTGCAAAAACCGATTGGAGAAAGGACTCGGCAGGACGGTGGCTGCTTTATTTCTTTGTTGATATGAATTATGACTACAAAACCAAAACGCCACCAGACAACATTCAGATACCTACTGTCATAACCCCATACACTCAGGACGGTTTGAACGATGACTTTTTGCCGGGCTACGAGGTGGAAATCTTCGATTATTACGGCAATTTTGTAAGTTCGTCGGCTAACGGCTGGGACGGCCGCAAAGGCTCTGACTTAGCCCCTCCGGGCATCTACTTCTACAAAGTCAAGCTGAAGGACGGCAGAAAACGCAAAGGAACGGTTGAGGTGATAAAAATGTAAATGGAAAATATTTTCGTCAAAATTTTTGTTTCTTATCAAAAAATGGGATATATTTGTAATATTAAGTTTAATGCTGACTTATATAATAGGGTAAACATTTTATGAGATTATTTTTTTCAACAATTCTGACGCTATTCGTCAGTGTCACTTCTTTTGCAGTGACTACAATTAACGTCCATGTCACCGACAAGAACGGGAATCCTGTGCCTAATGCGAAGGTGGAGGTGAGTGGCGTTGTGCTTTTGTCTGAAGAAGAGTTTTTGAGGCAAATTGGACTAGAGAATTGCGTGGAGTGTGTTAAGAAAAACCAAAAAGAATTAGAGCATGTATTGAAATATGACAAAATCGGGAATTGGCAAGACTGCGGATATGATAATTATGAAGTATGGCGTATGGGCATATCTGAGAGAGCTGGTCGTTACGAATATGACTATTTAGGGTCTTATATGACTGATGAAAATGGTTTTGCAAGAGTAGAGGCTGACGGATTTGAAGAATATCGCATTTCTGTTAATGGTGCGACAAGATATTTTATAGATGGTTTGAAAAATGTAAAAATGTCGGTGAAATCGGGAGAACAGCGATTGCAATTTTCAATATCAGATATATTTGGATTGATTGATAGTGTCAATATTGTCTATGTGGTTAAGAAAAATCCGTATCTTGACATAAGGAAGAAACTGCCAGAAAATAAAGGTCTTCTTAAATTTGAAGATGTTTTGAAATATTATCCGGAGGTGCAAAGTGTAAGATACTTTAAAAGAGAGGCTGTTGAATGCATTGCTTTTCTTTATTCCACAATGGACGTTTCAGCCAGATATTATGTAGAGCGTAATTTGTTTTTTTATCTTGAATATGGAGAATATCAGTTAATTGTCGGTAGAGAAAATGGTGAGATCTATATTTCAGATTTTATTATCGGTTATGATGACGCTGTATGGATATGGATTGCAAATGGAGTACCATGGGAGAATTTTTTGGATTTGAGTTGGAGTCCAGATTATAAAACACTTCCACCACCGGACAACATTCAAATCCCTACCGTCATAACCCCATACACTCAGGATGGTTTGAACGATGACTTTTTGCCGGGCTACGAGGTGGAAATCTTCGATTATTACGGCAATTTTGTAAGTTCGTCGGCTAACGGCTGGGACGGCCGCAAAGGCTCTGACTTAGCCCCTCCGGGCATCTACTTCTACAAAGTCAAGCTGAAGGACGGCAGAAAACGCAAAGGAACGGTTGAGGTGATAAAAATGTAAAAAGAAAAAAATAAACAAAAAAGTGAATTAATATTTTTTATTTCAAAAATAAATATGTAATTTCGCATCGTTGAAAGTTTATACGGCTTTATATCGATATTTTGCAAAGAAGTTTGTCTTGGATTGTTTTCTTGAATATTTCGGGGAAAAGTTTAACCAAACAACGTCTAAATTTTAAACACAAATTTTAAACACAGTATTAATTATTTAAAAAACTTAAAATTAAAAAAATGAAATCATTTAATTTGAAATGGGGAGGGGTAATTATGCTTTCCGCATTTATGTTTGTTTCGTGTGAAAAAGATGATGCATTGAATCAGGATGTGCAAAACTTGAACAGCGAAAGCCAGTTGGATAAAGACATCCAGATTCTTCCGTTCTTCGAAGTCGCAAAGGGAGATTCTATCTCTAAGGATGTGTATAGAGAAAAGCCAGAATGGGCTGAAAATGAAGCGGAAGAGGCAGAATCTTCGTCTTATAATGACATTGCTTTATCCACATTAAGAAGTTATGTAAATAGTGAGGAAGGAGATCCTGATGGATGTAAAGTGATAACAGACATACAAGCTCGTTCTTTTAAACACTCAGGTGATGCTCCTTCGACTTACATCAGTTGTCCTTCTTACCTTGGCACTTCTGTCAAATACAAAAAAATCAATTACGACGTGAACAAGGGTGCAGGAGGAAAGTATATATACTTGTATTATGCTTCGGAATTTAGGTCAAACACTATGCTCTCAGGTAAATTTCCAGATGTAGCTTTGCGTGATGTTTATGCATTATCCCATAAAAAAGGAGGAGACCATACGTCTTATGTAAATAAGTTAAAGATTTCGGAATACAGTTTTAATTGGAATTATTTCAAAATAGGGACAGATGGAAATCCACAGCTACCTGGATCTGGATACAAAGGCACAGGACGTCAAGTTGATTTGAACGAAGGTGCTGGTGGAAAATACATCTACCTTTTTGGTTCTACAAAAAATAAAGCTTGGAATTATATAACGGGAATCGCAGTATCCAACAAGAAAACTCTCAAAGGATACAGAAACGCTGGGTGCGACTTGAATGACGGAGCTGGAGGTAAATATATTTATTTACACACAAGCCACCGTCATCAATAAAAAAATAGCATAGCATAGGGTTTTGCCCTATGCTATTTAAACTAATTATTATGAAAATTATAAATTTATTAATTTATATTTTGTTGGCGACTCCTATTTTCGCTATGACCACAATCAATATTCATGTCACCGACAAGGACGGAAATCCTGTGCCTAATGCGAAGGTGGAGGTGAAGGGTGTTATGCAGTGGGATAAGGACGATTTCTGCAGAACCTACGATATAGATTTTTATGATTGTTTTGCTCCTAAAGGTTTTGCCAACCCTGATTGGCAAGACACTTGTTTAGATAAAGATGTATGCGTTGAGGTATTTCTCGAAGGACTAAAAGAATGTGGCTATTATGAGGATTTGGAAACATGGATTGCACAAATGCACGAAAGAGAAGGCAGATATAAATACGAGGACATAAATACAGACATAAATACCGATGTCAACGGCATGGCTCATGTCGAGGTTGATGGTTACGCAGAGTACCGTGTGGCGGTGCAAGGTGCGGTGAGATATTTCAAGGACGGAGTAAAAAATATAAGTATGTCTGTGAAAGCAGGAGAAGTGATCTATTGGGTTATGCCTATTGATGATTTTGGTGATTTCAGGCATTTTTGTAATATTAGAGAAGATGGATTACGGAGATTATGGAATGTTTTTGTAGTTAAATCAAATCCCTATTTAGATATCCGCAAGCACTTCCCTAATAACGATACTTTGCTCCAACCAGAGGATATACTGAAATACTATCCTGAAATTCATGACATAAGGGTGTGGAACGAAGAGTCTTACGATGAGAACCTTTTGACATTTTGTGGTGATCTTAACGAACAATGGAATTCTTCTGACCAAAAAGAGCGTGCTCTTTTTCTCCATTTGGAGCAAGGAGAGTATCAGTTCATATTCTCTTCGGACAATGGTGAGATATTTATAGATGAACTTAACACGAGGACAGCATCGAATATCTGGCACCGGTTTATGTGGGAGAAATTTCCAGATGAGAGGTGGCTGCTTCATTACTATGTTAGGTTCGACCCTAACTACAAAACCAAAACACCACCGGACAACATCCAAATCCCTACCGTCATAACCCCATACACTCAGGACGGATTGAACGATGACTTTTTGCCGGGCTACGAGGTGGAAATCTTCGATTATTACGGCAATTTTGTAAGTTCGTCGGCTAACGGCTGGGACGGCCGCAAAGGCTCTGACTTAGCCCCTCCGGGCATCTACTTCTACAAAGTCAAGCTGAAGGACGGCAGAAAACGCAAAGGGACGGTTGAGGTGATAAAAATGTAAAAAAGAAATGAACAGACTATTATTTATATTTGCCACTTTGGTGATTGCACTTGCATCGTGCAGCAGCAAGCAGGAGGCTAAGGAAAACATAGGCAAACAAGAGCAAGACTCGCTCTGCTTTGCTATGGGTTATAAGAGCGCGGATGCGATAAGAATGCAGGCGTCGCTTTTCCCTGACACAATGACTTTTAAAAGCCATCTGCTGATAAAAGGCTTTATCGACGGACTGAAAAACGACACGTCGGTCAACATTTCGGCAGAAGAGGCGGATATGCTTCTGATCAGTTATCATGAATATTTGAACAGAAGGAAGTATAAAGATAATATTTCGGAAGGAAACGCCTTTTTTGATGAGTATGCTAAAAAAGAGGGCGTTGTGAAATTCTCTGACTTTATTTTGTACAGAGTCAAAAAGCAGGGCAACGGCATTCGTCCAACGGAGTATGACAATATAATAATAAATTACGAAGGCAAAGACGCTACTGGCACAACATTCGAGATATTCAAAAAGGATAAGGTTGTCTATATCAACGATTTTATAGATTGTCTTGGAGAGGTGATAATGCAGATGCCCGAAGGTTCTGAGTGGGAGATTGTTTATTCTCCAACTTTGTTCAACGAATTTGCATTCTTTGGCAAAAAATACAATGTCAAACCGTATTCGGCTCTTGTCTATAATGTGGAACTAAAAAAAGTGGTGAAATGAGAAAGTGTTTGGTGGTTTTAGGGGCGGCTATTTTGCTGCTTTCATGCAAGGAGAGCGCGCCCAAAGGCGACGTGATGGTTTCGGACTTCTCTTTGCGCGACTATACTGATACAATTAACTACATACTTGGCTATCAGCAGGGGCAGAACTGCATGGGGCGTCTTATGATAGCTGAGAAAGATTTGGACAGCAGTTCTCTCACAACAGGCTTTATTTCGGGCCTGAAACGTGACACTCTCTTTATGTCTGAAGCGCAAATGGACACAATGATGAAATGCTTTTCGGACGCATTAATGGAAAGACTCAAAAATAAAGATCAGTAATATGAGAAAATATTTTTATATAATAGGGTTGATTTGGTTTAATTGGTTTAGTGCCAGCGCGTTGGATAAGATGTTTGCGGACACGGACATTGCTTTGTCGGCTGTGAACAGCAGAGGCTCTGTCAGGTCTGTTTCGCTCTTCAAAGACAGCGTGCTGGCGCTGAACATAGACGGCGGTTTTTATCTGGCAGAGGTGGACTCTGTTTCTAAAGACCTGAAAAACGTGAGGCATACAAGCATCTTCTCCTCTTTAGGTATAGAGGGGCGTTTCACTTACGACGAAGAGTCCGGCACTCTCTATTTCTCTAAAGGCGGAATGCTCTACGAAGCTAAAGTTGACGGAGGTGTGGTTGGCTCTCCTAAGCCGCTCGAAATTAAGGACGTGACTTTCTCGGAACGTGAGACTCGTGAGGGCGGAATGTTCTCGCACGCAAGCACAAGGTACAAGAAGAAACTGCAGGGCGGACTGCAAAATCCAGTCTTGGCGGAGAATGGTAAAAGGCTCTTTTTTGCGGCTGATTTCACGCAGGGGAACGGCGGCCTTGACATCTGGACTATCACCCGTCAGAAAAACGGCAAATGGACTGCCCCAAGGTCTGCAGGTCAGCGAATTAATAGTAAGCACGACGAAGATTTGCCATTTGTCTTTAATGACAAGATTGTCTATAGCTCGTACGATAAAAAAGGAGACTTCGATTTGTGGGTGTCTAAGCAGAGAAGCACGGAAAAGCCGCAGCATCTCCCTGAAAAGTTTAATTCGCAGCAGAAAGAACGCAATATGGTTGTGCTGAAGGACGCTCTGTTCTTTCTGAGAGACAATAAGTTGTATAGACTTGAAAATAAGATAGAAAAGAAAGTTGAGCCGTCTGAAACTCCGGTTGTGTCATCAGATGATGTTGTGACTTTGGCGGATAGGCAGATTGTGTATTTTAAGTACAACTCTGACGAGAGTGACAGCACGTTTGCAAAAAAGGTTGGTCTTATAAAACGTTATATTGAGGAAAATCCGAACTGCCGCTTTAAAATTGTAGGGCATACGGACGAGCGCGGCAATGTGAAGGAAAACAAAGCTCTTTCCATTAGACGCGCGTCTAAAATTTACGACGAGCTGATCAAACTTAAAGTGCCTCAGTCTCTGTTAGAGAAGGACGGACTGGGAGCCTCGCAGCCTGCAGTGAAGAATGCAAAGTCTGATGAGGAGCATCAGAAAAACAGACGTGTGGAAATTATAAAAATGGAGGGCGTTAGATGAAAAAGTTTTTATTGACAATAGCTTGTCTTGCAATGTGCTGCGCTTTGTTTTCGCAGCACGACATAATGTTTTCGCAGCAGTTCTTTTCAAGAATAAATAAAAATCCGGCGGGAACAGGCAACTACGAGGGCATAGACCTTTTCTTGGTAGGGCGGTTGCAGTTTGTTGGTATGGATAACAGTCCGCGCACGCTGCTTCTTAACGGAACGGGGTATTCGGAGAAATACAAGTCGAGCGTCGGTCTGTCTATACTGTCTGATAAGGTCAGTATAGCTAAGAGGAACGACAATTTCAAGCTGGTTTATGCGTATCATATAGATTTGAGCGATAATTATCTGCTTTCGTTGGGTGTTTCTGGCGGAGTGAATAACTTCAGTTTTAATCCGTCAAAACATACTATACGTGATGAAGGAGAGACATCAGAAACATATCCGCAGGAGAAAGTCTCCGAGCTGGACGCTGATTTTGACTTTGGAGCGGAACTTGCGAATGAGCATCTTTTGTTCGGTGCTTCTGTAAAGCATATTCTTGAAAATGAGCAGACTACGTTCTCTAATATGAGACATTTCTATTTGTATGGAAGGGGTTATTTCCCGGTTGCTGAAAATTTAGACCTTGCTCCGGCTTTGATATTTATGTGTGCGGACGATGTTGCGGAGCTTGACATCAATGCGATGCTTTTTTACAAAAGGATGTTGTGGGGCGGACTGACGTATCGTCCTGACATGAAGGACGGATTCAAGGGAGCCGCTGTAGCCGGACAGATCGGTATTGAATATAAAAATATGAGGGTAGGGTATTGTTTGGAAATTGGCGGTCGAACGTCGTCAACATCGCACGAACTTATCCTGTCTGTAGGATTAGGAAAGTAGAGGTGCTGTGTTTCACCTCTGCTTCCATTCTGTTAACATCTGAACCATGCAGTCTCTCTTCCTGCCTGAATAGCAGCGCAAAGCGTAGCGACGGTAACGAGACCAAGAAGAGAAAAAACGTGAAAAATTTCGTTTATAATAAAAAATCATATATCTTTGGCGGCAGTATAAATGTTTTTTGAAGTTTTTTATGAAAAAAGTTGTTTTAAACCTATGTGTGGCAATGCTTTGCTCGTTGTCGCAAGTGGCCTATTCGCAGGGCGAGATTCGCGTGAATCAGATTGGCTACTGTCAAGATTCGCCAAAGTGGGCGATGGTCGCGGACATTGATGCGAAGAGTGTCACAGTCTGCAATGCAAACGACGGAAAGGTCGTGCTGAGCAATGTTCCCGTAACTAAAAGCGAGTACTGGAAAGAGTCAGGAGAGAATATCCAGTGGGTTGATTTCTCTGCCCTAAAGACTCCGGGCAGATATTTCTTGCAAATTGGCAAAACGGTTTCTTTCCCTTTCGAGATAAAGCAGAATGGCGTTTATGACGAAATCTCACTTTGGTCGCTGAAGGCGTTTTACCTTTGGAGGTCTTCGACAGAGATTCCGGCCAAATATGCTACATTTAAGGGGGTGAGTTTTGCACGTCAGGCAGGACACCCTGATACTGAGGTGCTTATACATAAAAGCGCTGCTTCTGAAAAGTTGCCGGAGGGCAAGATTGTCTCTGCTCCAAAAGGCTGGTATGACGCTGGCGACTATAATAAATATGTGGTAAACGCGGGCATTACGGTGCATAACCTTGCGCTGGCTTATGAAATGTATCCGGACTATTTTAAGAAACTTGACCTGAATATACCTGAGAGCAACGATAATGTTCCAGATATTCTGAACGAACTAATGTGGGAGTATGAATGGCTTCTTGCAATGCAGGACCCTAACGACGGAGGTGTTTACTGCAAACTTTCGACCTTGCGTTTTTGCGGAATGGTTCAGCCGCACGAAGACAGGCAGCCTCGTTACATGATAGGCAAGACTACTACTTCGGCTCTCGATTTTGCCGCAGTTATGGCGGCGGGAGCGCGTATATTTGCCGATTATGAAAAAGAGTTTCCCGGATTCTCTAAGAAGGCGCTCGACGCTGCTGTGAGGGCGTGGAACTGGGCGGAAAAGTATCCTGACATCAAATTTGACAATCCGTCGGATGTGAAGACGGGTTCTTATAGCGACGACTATTTTGAGGATGAAAGGTTTTTTGCGGCGGCGGAGCTTTTTGTGACAACTAAGGATAAAAAGTATTTCAACAAGATAAATTTTATGCAGAAGTTTGAGATGCCAACTTGGAGATATGTGGCAGGAACAGGGCTGATGACGCTTTTCTTCCATTTGGATAAATTGCCTCTTGGTGGGAAAAATAAGGCTATGATCGAAGGCAAATATCTGGAACTTGCGGATGAATATTGCGAGCTTGCGAACAAATCTGCAGGCCGTTATCCTGTGAAAAAATTTGACTGGGGCAGCAATGGAGAAATTTCGACAGTTGGGGCTTTTCTTGGGTTGGCGTACAGACACCAGAAGGATGCCTCGAAAAGCAATGCTGATAAGTATAAAGTGCAGATGCTGAACTGTTTTGACTATCTGCTTGGAGTGAATGCCACAAACTACTGTTTCTTGTCGGGCTTCGGCTCAAAGTCGCCGCGCAACCAGCACGACAGAAGAAATGAGTCTGACAATATAGACGACCCTATTCCGGGCTATCTGAGCGGCGGTGTTGCCACAGGTTTCCAGGACAGAGACTGTGGAATGGACAAATATCCGTCAACCTTCCCGGCAAAGGCATATTACGACGGCACCTGCAGTTTCTCTACAAACGAGATTGCAATAAACTGGAACGCTCCGTTTGTGCTGCTGACAACAATTATTCAGAATGAATTTTGCAAATAAAAGGATAAAAAACATAAGATTATATACTGTGTAATTCTGATTAAATCTACTTAAAAAGCCTCCGTTTAGTCTGTACGGAGGCTTTGCTTTTGCCATAAGGCAGCTTCTGTGAATATAGGTCAAGATGCCATAAATTAACCTTCGAAAACGTTAATTTTTTCAGAAAGTTTTTTCCAGCGTTCTTTTGCAAATTGCTGCATATCTATCTGAATGTCGCACTCGTCGGTTATCTCCAGACCGAGTATTGTCTCTATCACATCTTCAAGAGTCACTATGCCCTCCATTCCGCCATATTCGTCGATGACAAGCGCCACATGCTCTTTGCGCGTTATCATCAAGTCGTAGAACCGTAAGATAGTTGTGTTTTCGTAGCAGCTGATTATATCTCTGCGTATATCCTTCAGCTTTATGCTTTTCTTGTTGTTTGCAAGATGAAGAAGGATGTCCGATTTAAGCACAAAACCTGTTATATTGTCGATGGAATCGGTATAAACCGGTATTCTTGAGTATCTGAAATAATCTTTGTTGCAGAAAAACTCTTCTAAAGTAAGGTCCTCCTGAGCAGCGAGAACCACGGTGCGCGGAGTCATAATGCTTCGCACTTTTATGGATTTGAGCTTTATGAGATTGTTGATGATTTTGCTTTCGTTTGATTCAAAGACGCCCTCGCGTTCGCCAATGTTGGTCAGCACAGCAATCTCTTCACGACTGATGGTTTGGCCATCTTTACGAGAAAAGAGTTTTGTGAGGAACTCGGTGACAAGCACAAGCGGATATGCAATGTATATCATAGTGTTCACAAGGTAGCCTATGGGCACGCAGATTTCACGCCAGAATGTTGCTCCGATTGACTTTGGAATAATTTCAGAAAAGATTAGTATCATTACAGTCAGAAGCCCCGATATAACTCCAAGGTAGGTCTCTCCAAACACAGCCACCGTTTGAGCCCCAATAGCAGAAGCACCTGCAGTGTTTGCTATTGTGTTTACAGCAAGGATTGCAGAAACAGCCCTGTTCTGGTTGGTTTTGAGTTTCTTCAGCAGTTTGCCTCCGCTGCTTTTGTCCGCAATTGTCTCGATGTAAGACATCGATGAGGAAAAAACAACAGACTCGCTCATTGAACACAAGAACGAGATTAGCAGAGTCCCTGCAATTAAAATTATCAGTAAAGTCATTTTATACGAGTAAATTTGTGATACAACCCAAATCAGATGATGTACTTTTCTATGACATGAGCCACACCATCGTCATCATTGGAGAGCGTGATGAAATCGGCGCTTTCCTTTACCTGCGGCTGCGCATTTTGCATCGCTACGCCAAGTCCTGCATACTTTATCATGGAGATGTCGTTAAAGCCGTCTCCGCAGGCAATCATCTCTTTTTCTGTGCAGCCTATATGCTTCAGCAACTTTCCGAGGGAGAAAGCCTTGTCTATATTTTGAGGCATAATCTCCAAGAAGAAAGGTTCTGAACGGTAAACGTTTAGTCTGTCGCCATAGTCAGCCTTGATGTTTTTTTCCACATTGGCCAGATGGTCGCCGTTGCCTACCATAAGGCATTTAGGCACGCTGAAGTTAATGGCGTCTGTAAACGAGTCAACCTCTTTGACTGGCATCTTGTTAATCCTTGCCTCTATCTCAACATATTGGTCGTCAGTGTTTTCTGTTATTATCGAAGTGTCGTCGTAACTAACGATGGTCACTCCGTTTTTCTTCGCGGAGTTGTAAAGAGACGGAATCTCTTCGTCCGGAAGAATTTTCTGAAAGATGACCTCTTTTGATTTGTAATCTATGATTTTCCCGCCGTTAAAAGATAATATATATCCGCCGAACTCGTCGAAGCCGATCTCTTCTGCAATTGGCAGAATGCCCGGGGTAGGGCGTCCAGACGCAAGCACCACTTTAACACCTTTTTCGTAAGCTTTGCGCAGAGCTTTTTTTGTTTTGCTGGTAATCTCTTTTTTTGAATTTGTCAGTGTGCCGTCAATGTCGAGCACAAGCACTTTATAATCCATAAATATAAGTAAAGATGAATTTAAAAACCGTTCTGTTTGTCGATGAAACGGTGTGTTTTTAATAAATGCTTAGAGACAATTTCTATAAATTACGATTTGAATTCAAAAATCATCTCAACCTAATTTATAGAACTTGCCCCAAGACAGCCCGTTTATATAGAAAGGGCAAGGGGGACAAAGCCCCCCTGCAAATCAGTTCAAGTCATTTTCTGCAACGTTGTCCTGTTTCTCTTTTTCAGCAACGCTTTCGTTTGTCTCATCAGCGGACTTCTCTGTTTCGCCGTTTTCTGCAGACAAAGGCTTCTCTGTCTCTTCTTCCATATCCTCCTTTTCAGCTTCTTTGCTTTTAGCATTAGCCTCCATCAGCTCTTCAGTACGAGAAGCCCAAGGTCTCTTTCCGAATATCTTTTCCAAGTCGTCAGCAAAGATGACCTCTCTTTCGATGAGAATCTTTGCGAGTTCGGCAAGCCCCTCTTTGTGTTCAGTAAGAATAGCCTTAGCACGTTCATACTGTTCTGCAATTAGCTTCTTAACCTCATCGTCAATGAGTTTCGCAGTCTCTTCGCTATAAGGTTTTGAGAACGAGTAAGCGGACTGACCTGACGAGTCGTAATAGCACAAGTTCTGGAGTTTGTCGCTCATGCCATAGTAAGCAATCATAGCGTAAGCCTGTTTGTTGGTTCTCTCCAAGTCGTTCAGAGCGCCAGTGGATATTTTGCCGAAAGTAAGGTCTTCAGACGCGCGTCCGCCAAGAGTGGCGCACATTTCGTCCAGGAGCTGTTCCTTCGTGGTCAGCTGTCTCTCCTCAGGGAGATACCAAGCGGCGCCCAGAGCCTTTCCGCGCGGCACAATGGTAACTTTCACAAGCGGGTTGGCATGTTCCAGCATCCAGCTTACTGTAGCGTGTCCGGCCTCATGAAAAGCGACAGCCTCTTTTTCCGCTTTTGTCATTATTTTGTTCTTCTTTTCAAGCCCTCCAATGATTCGGTCAACGGCGTCAAGGAAGTCCTGCTTGTCAACAAACTTTTTGCTGCGGCGCGCAGCTATAAGAGCCGCCTCGTTGCACACATTTGCGATGTCCGCTCCAGAGAATCCCGGAGTCTGACGCGACAAAAAGTCAATATCCACAGAATCGTCCAGTTTCAAAGGCTTTAGATGCACGTTGAAGATTTCCTTGCGGTCGTGAACATCCGGCAGGTCCACGCTAATCTGACGGTCAAAGCGTCCGGCGCGCAGCAAAGCCTTGTCCAATATCTCCACGCGGTTAGTTGCGGCAAGTATTATAACACCGCTGTTAGAGCCGAACCCGTCCATCTCTGTGAGCAGCTGGTTGAGAGTGTTTTCTCGTTCGTCGTTGCCGCCCATATTCAAGTTTTTCCCTCTGGCGCGCCCTATAGCATCAATTTCATCGATGAAAACGATACATGGAGCCTTTTCTTTAGCTTGGCGGAACAAGTCGCGCACACGAGAAGCTCCCACGCCCACGAACATCTCCACGAAGTCAGACCCGGAGAGGGAGAAGAACGGAACCTCAGCCTCGCCGGCAACAGCTTTTGCCAGCAGGGTCTTGCCAGTTCCCGGAGGTCCTACAAGCAAAGCCCCTTTAGGAATCTTACCACCAAGTTCGGTGTATTTGCTTGGGTTTTTCAGGAAAGAGACAATCTCTTCCACCTCCTGTTTCGCTTCGCTAAGTCCGGCAACATCCTTAAATGTGACTCTTGTGCCGGTGGTCTTGTCAAAAAGCTGAGCTTTAGACTTGCCGACGCTGAACACGCCTCCGCTTCCGCCTCCGCTGCTCATGCGCCTCATTATGAAGAACCAGATGCCGGCAAGCAGCAAGAACGGGAAGAGATTAAAGAAGAATGACTGAAAATAGTCTTTCTCCTCCTCAAAACGCAGATTCACGTTATCTTTAGAACCCTTCTGCCATTCGTTCAGCTCCTCTGTAAATTTGTCTGCCGAAGGAATAGAGACAGATATGACCGGATTCTTCTTATATCGGGCAGAGTCACCTTCAAAAGCGACACCCAGTTTGTCCTCCTTAATCTTAATCTCGGCAATGTTCTTGTTAGAGATGACCCTAATCTCTTCGACAGCTTTTTTCTCGATGAGACTCTTAATTTCGTTGTAGGCAATCTCTTTGGACATCGGTGTGGTGTCCATGAAGTTTGCAGCAATCAGCCCGACCACGATTAGCCCGTAAAGCCAATAGAGACTGAAGCCCTTGAATTTAGAGTCTTTGTTATCCTGTTTTTTTTCAGCCATAAGAATTTATTTGGTTCAAAAATTAGTCCAAGTCGGGAATTTCGATAAGATCTGCGTCTTCCCACAGAGTCTCAATCTGATAAAACTCTCTCAGTTCAGGCAAGAACACATGCACGATAATGTCTCCGTAGTCCATTGCGATCCATTGAGAATTTGTGTAACCGTCCACGGCAAAAGGCTTCACTCTGATCTGTTCGCGCACATAGTCCTTTATGGAGTCTGCGATAGAACTCACCTGAGTCGTGGAGTTCCCCTGACAAATAACAAAATAACTGCAAGTGTAGTTTTCTATATTTGTCATGTCAACAATGGTAATTTTGCTACCTTTTCTCTCCTGTATTCCCTCTACAATTTTGTCTAATACAACTTTTGTATCAATCATAAGTTTTTAAATATGTTTCAAAAATATCAAATTCGTTAATAAAAAACTAAAAATAGGAGCAAATGACCTTGAATCTCACTTTTTTAGCAAAGAATTTGCAGCCTCGTCAACTTTGTCGAAAGAGAACTGGCTCATCACTTTCTGCATAAGAGCGGAAATCTTGTCGTTGCATAAGTTTCCTATGCTGCCTTCGTGAGTGTGAGATATGTTCTTGTTCGGTTTGAAGTTGCCCGATTCAATGTCCAGCCCAACCTTCTTGTACGCGTCGCGGAAAGGCATTCCCTCAGCGGCAAGCCTGTTGACCTCCTCAACGCTGAATATGAAGTCGTATTTAGGGTCGTCAAGAATCTTGTCGTTTATCTTAACCTCCTGCATTATGTGCGACGTCATTTTGATGCAGTCTTTCAGGTCGTCGAATGCAGGAATGAAAATTTCCTTTATAATCTGCAGGTCACGGAAATAACCCGAAGGCAAGTTGTTGACAATCATCATGATTTGCTGCGGAAGCGTCTGGATTTTGTTGCATTTTGCGCGAGTAAGCTCAAAAACGTCCGGATTCTTTTTGTGAGGCATGATGCTTGAGCCTGTGGTGCATTCGTCAGGCAGTTTCATGAACCCGAAGTTCTGGCTTGTGAACATGCACGCGTCAAAAGCAAGTTTGGAGATTGTGGCGGCGATGCCTGCCATAGCAAAAGCCACGGTGCGCTCCATTTTTCCGCGTCCCATCTGAGCGTACACCACATTATAGTCCATGCTGTCGAAACCGAGCAGGTCTGTAGTCATCTGTCTGTTCAGCGGGAACGAAGAGCCGTATCCGGCAGCAGAGCCAAGTGGGTTTCTGTTCGTTATTTTCCAGGAGGCGAGCAGAAGCTCCATGTCGTCAACAAGGCTTTCCGCATAGGCGCCGAACCAAAGGCCGAAAGACGAAGGCATGGCGATCTGCAGATGTGTGTATCCCGGAAGCGGCACGTTTTTGTAACGTTCGCTCTGTTCTGCCAGTATGTTGAAAAGGTTTTCGCAAGCTTCCGCCACAAGCCTGATCTGCTCTCGCGCATACAGTTTCATGTCCAGCAGCACCTGGTCGTTTCGGCTGCGTCCGCTATGTATCTTCTTGCCAATGTCGCCAAGTTTGCGTGTCAGCATCAGCTCCACCTGCGAGTGAACGTCTTCCACGCCTTCTTCAATCACAAATTCGCCTCTTTCCGCAAGAGAGTAGATGTTCCTCAACTCGCTGAGCAGCAACGGGAGTTCATCTTTTTCGATTAGTCCGATACTTTCGAGCATAGTGACATGAGCCATGGAGCCTATCACGTCGTGCTTGGCAAGGAAAATATCCATCTCACGGTCCTTGCCTACGGTGAAACGTTCTATCTCGGCATTTGTTGCCTTGCCTTTATCCCATAATTTCTGAGCCATAATATTCTTTCCCTTTATGTATTTTTTTCAAAAAACGCAAAAGCGCGTCACTCAAAAACGCAAAGTTACACATTTTTAACTTGCCCTTTTAATTTTATTAGTTAAAAATTCTGAAAATGTAGATTTTTTTAGAGAATAAGGTTTTTCTGTATTCTGTTTTTATATCCAATTCTCATAGCTTTCTCATTTGGAGATTACGGTTTCCTGTCTTGCTTTCTTTCTGCTTGAAAGGCAGTGAAAAATTCTTTTGTGTATTACGTTTCAAGAAAATTTTGAATGAACGGATGTGAATTCTGTAGATACTGATATGTCTTAAAGAAAATCTTTTTGATGATTTGCAAAGAAACGAGTGCTGATAATTCATTCCGGCAAGTGTAAAGAGATAAGCTAATATCTAATATTAAAACAGGTCTAATATTAAAACAGGGTTGACTTGATTTTGGTCAATAAAAAACTTTTTTTGTTGATAAACATCAAAAAAATGTTAAAAAGTTTGCAAGATTGCAAAGAAATGTATTACCTTTGTGGCAAAGCAAACAAAACAGGTAGATTTTTTCATAGTTAAGGTTTAGGTTAAATGGAAATAGAAGGGGCTGTGAAGTTCCTTCTATTTTTATTTTGCAGTATTTGATTGATTCGCTTTTATGGGAAATGTCAATATTCCACTTTGTGAATTTTGTCAGATTTAAAATACCAGATATAGCCCTCTGTGTTTTTGTAACCCATGTTTCTCAGCAGGTCAATATACTCTTTCACTTGCGTTTCGTGGCCTTTCTTGACAACGTTCCCGAATTTGAAGTCTATCACCGTCATTGTCTCTCCGTCAAATATTACACGGTCAGGTCTGCGGGTCTGCAGTTCTCCGTTATCATCAAAAAAGGTTATGGAGCATTCGTTGAAATATTTCAGCCCAGGTCTGAACCAATGTTTCACATTATTTCTTTCTATGCTCTCTTTCACAAAATTGATGTACTTGCCCTCGTCGTTGTCAGATATTATGCCTTCGAATTTAAGTTGCGCGGCAGCTCTTTCGATGTCGTCAACTGTTTTGATGTTGGCAAAAAGATAGTGCTTAACTTTGCCGTCTTCTATCATGACGTTTGACGTGGCGCCGCTGATGAAATCCTTAGACTTGTTGGATTGACGGAACTTTGCCGGTTGCCGGAACGAGCAGAACTCGAACTCCTCCGGTTCGGCAGTGATTTTTAGGCGGTTATTGCCTTCTTTGTTTTTCGTTTTGACGGACAGGCATAGCTGTCCGGATGAGAAAGTAAGATTTTCAGAGTCCCATCGTTCTCTGAAGTATTCGTTTTCGGATGAGCCTATTACGTTCAGAATAAGTTCTGAGACGTTCTTTCCTACGGGCGCCTCCTCTTTATTATTGTTCTTTTCGTTTTTGCTCTCCTTGTTTTTACATAGAATGAACATGTTTTTCTCTGCTCGAGTCAAAGCCACGTACAGAAGGTTGATGTTGTCAACCCAAAGCTGCATTTGCTCGTCGGCATATTCGTCGGCAAACAGAGAGTCTCTCATCTTTGGGCCATATTCTATCGGCAGGATAGGTATTTCGGAGAAAGGCTCCGACTTGTCATTTGTGGAGCACCATAAGAGCGTTTTGTTTTGCGTGGTCATTGTCCAGTCGCAGAACGGCAAGATGACGGTATGAAACTCAAGCCCTTTCGATTTATGTATAGTGTAAAGCCTGATTCCCTTGCTTTTCCCGCCAGAAGGAATCGGTTTGTTGCACAGTGCGTCGTCCCAATATTTCAGGAAGCTGCTCAGGTCCGAAGCCTGGGTTGTTATGAAGTTGTTTATTCCGTCGAAGAAGGAGTACAGATAAGCCTCCTGTCCTTTCAGGTTTTTCAGATGCAGCAGTTCATACAGATGTTCCGCCAATTCGTAAATCGGCAGTTTGGAGCATTGTGTCAGTTCCTCCATGACGGCGTTGGCCGTTTCGCTTCTCTTCAGTTCTATCTTGCCGGAGTCGTTTACCGACACACGTTTCACAAAGTCGTTCATGTCTGAGTCGGAGGTCAAACCCTCTGTCGTCTGAAAGTCGATTATCAGTTGAGCTTTGTTGACGGGGTCGTCAGGCTCGACAATGTAGCGCATAGCCTCTATCATCAGATTGACGGCAGGCGATGCGTTGAGGCGGAACGCCTCGTCAGATATGACTTTATGCCCTTCGGCTATCAGTTTATTGGCAATTAGGGCAATTTGGTCGTTCTTGCGGGTCAGCACCGTTATCAGATTTGGGTCCATGCCTTCGTCATGGACAAGGGAATTGACGGCCTTCACGACCTCGTCTGCCATATTGTCTTCGTAACGTTTTTTTTCGCCGTTGTCGTCTTCCTCTTCACCAACAAACTTTACATTTACATATCCGATACACTTTTTTTTGGCACTTTTTTGTTCCACGTCGCTGTAAGCTCCGGCTATCTGCAAGTCCTTCTCTTCGTTTCCTGTTTTGAACCGTTTGATAGCTTCTTTGAATATGTTGTTGTTGAACCTGATGACCTCAGTTTCGCTGCGTCTGTTTGTGTCCAGCGATTTAACCGTTATTTTCTTCTGGCTAAATTCGGATGTTATATTGTTGATGATACGCCAGTCGCCGTCTCTCCATCGGTAGATGGACTGTTTAGGGTCGCCAACGATAAGGCTCATGTTCTTAGAAGCCATGCCTTCGTTCAGCAGCGGCTTGAAGTTATCCCACTGTGTGCGGCTCGTGTCCTGAAACTCGTCTATCATTATGTTTTTGATGGAAGCTCCGATTTTCTCGTATATGAACGGAGCGTCGTCGTCCTTCATTATTCTGTTTAGCAGCGACTGGGTATTGGCGAGCATAAAACGGTTGTTCTCGTCGTTGTCCTTGTTTACGATGTCGGCAATAACTTGGAGCAGTCCCAGATTGTTTATCTGTCTAAGCAGAATAGCGCAAGAGTTCAGTGTCTTGATGTTTTCTTTGCGGAAATCTTCAGTATCTCTAAGAATATTGATAAGGTCGGATTTTGCGAGGTTCCTTATCAGATCTGCTTTTTTGTGCGTTTTGGCAGCCCATTTGTCAGAGTCGTCCAGCGCGCTGCCGGCCCGTTTGCCGAAAACAGAATCATCGTAACTTTTATTCTCTACGATTTTCACAAAATAGCCAGCCACACCGTTTTTCCCGAAAGAGAAGTCATCTACGGTCAGTCCGTTGGCTTTTATCACGTCAAAGAATCGAGAAGCTTTTTCCACTATTTGAGAAGCTATTTGCTTCTCCTTTTTGTACAGAGAGTTTTTGAAATTGTTCAGCGTGCCTAAATCCTTCAGGCTTTTTCTGAGTTCAGGCTCATTGCGCATATATTTTTCGTTGAACAGATTTTCTGCAAAACTGGCGATTTCGTTTTCCAGTTTCCAGCTCTTTCCGTCTCTCACTTTTTCGTCGATGTAGTTGCTTATCCAGTTCAGCAGCGTCTCGTTGCTTGCCACTTGGTCGAACAGCGTGATGATTGCCTCGTTCAGCACAGCCTTGCTGTCCAGCTCAATGTTCATAAAGGCTCCGTGTCCCAGTTCTTTCGCGAGGTTGCGCAGTATAGTCTGGAAAAAACTGTCTATAGTTTCGACTCTGAAAAAACTGTAATCGTGAAGAATTTTTGACATTGCCAGCTTTGCGTTGTTGCGGGCTATTTCTTCGTTCCAAGAGTCGCTCTCCTCTGCGTTAAGCACGTTTTCGCACTTTTCGCTGTTCATCTCCGATACGATGTTTTTCAGCAGATTGACATACTCTTCGTCTTCGAGCCTGTTGGATATTCCGTATAAATACTCCAATATGCGAGTCTTCATCTCCGCAGTGGCTTTATTTGTGAAGGTCACTGCAAGGATGTTAGCGTACCCGAACGGATTAGCGATAATCAGTTTCAGATATTCTTTGGCGAGGGAGTATGTCTTTCCTGAGCCAGCCGAAGCTTTATAGACAGTTAGGTCTGTTGAGTCCTCTTTCATACACGGTAATGTTTTTCGCAAATATAAGTAAAAATCAGGTGTCGGAGCGGATTTTTGTTAAAATAAAATTCTTTGCGTCAATTAAAAATATCTTTTTTTTGCTAATATCTTTTTATTTGATATTTTTGCCGAAATTTTTTTCGGTTGCTTATGGAATTTATAGACAATTTAGAAGGGTTCAAAAACAATGGAGTTGTTTTGACTGTAGGTTTTTTTGACGGCGTTCATGTGGGACATCGTTTTCTTATAGATCAGTTGGCTGAAATAGCGAAAGCTGAGGGGCTGCAGTCGGCGGTGCTGACTTTTTGGCCGCATCCGCGAATTGTTCTTAACGAGGACTATAAACCGAAACTTCTTAACTCTTACGAAGAGAAATTTGAACTGATGAAGGCTTTGCCTATCGATTTTTGCATAAGAACCGAATTTTCCGAGGCTTTTTCCAACTATCAGGCTTATGATTTCATGAAACTTCTTAAAGAGAAGCTGAACGTGAAGCATTTGCTTGTGGGGTATGACCACCGTTTCGGGAAGAACAGGGAAGAGGGCTTTGACGACTATTGCGTTCATGGGGAGGCGCTTGGCATCAAGGTGACGCAGGCGCAGCCTTTGGAAGGGAACGGAGGAATAGTGAGTTCATCCTACATAAGAGACCTGCTTAATGTTGGCGAGGTGGCTCTTGCTTCTAAGTGCTTGGGCTATGAGTATAAGATTCATGGCAAGGTGGTGTGCGGACAGAAAAAGGGTCGCGAAATAGGTTTCCCTACTGCAAATGTCTCGCTCTCTTGCCCGGATAAGTGCCTGCCTAAGAAGGGAGTGTATGCGGCTGTGGTTGTGTGCGGCGACGTCTCATGCAACGCTATGCTTTACATAGGGAACAGACCTACGGTTGATTCAGAGGGGGATTTGTCTGTTGAGGCTCACCTGATTGGCTTTGACGGCGATTTGTACGGAAAGGATATAGAAATTTCTGTGATAAGCAGAATCAGAGAACAGCGCAAGTTCAACTCTATGGAAGACCTGAAGGACCAGATTGTGAAGGACTGCGAGGCAGCGAAAGATATTTTTTGCAAAAAGTAATGTGAGGAATAGGTTATAAGATAAAAAGAGAAGAGGGCCCGCACCCTCTTTTTTTGTATCTTTACGGCTCTGCCGTTATCTTTGTGACCCTTATTCCGTCCGTCTCTTTTATCTTTAGGATGAAGATGCTGCCGCCTTTCTGTTTTGTTCTGAAATTATCGATTCCATCGGGAGAAACGGTTGCTATAAATCGCCCGAAAACATCAAATATGTCAATGCTTTGGATATTGTCAGAGCCGGATATTAGTGTTATGTCTGTGTTCGTGCCGGGACATGGAGTGCCGCCTGTTGTTCCGCCAACGCAAAAGCCGCACTCGTCGAGGTAAGCCTCCCCGTTCCAATATCCTATGCAGTCTTGTTTGCAAGAAGAGTTTTTCTCTATGCCTGTTGTTCCGCCGGAGCATACTCCGCAATTGTCTATCTCCGCCGTGCCGCCTGTAACACCTGAGCAGTCCGGACAGTCAGACTCCTTGAACTGCGCACCGGTAGCAACTTCGCTGCCTTCGATGTACGGGACATCTTTGACAATTATACTTTCGCCAGACACGGCTGTTAGTCTGAACGTGTACGGGCCGCATTTGCTTTTATCCTCGTCTATGCCTTCCAGCATTACAAAATAGTTGTACATCTCTCGATGAATTGGGATAAATGAGCCGTCTTGCTTCTGATATTCCACCAAACTTAGCGCATGCCTAAATCCTCTGAACTGAGCCTTGAAATAGTACGGGCTTGTCCCTTCTGCATAAAAAATCTTGATGTCTTCCTCCGTGTCGCAAGGCACAAAACGCCACTTTATCGGTATGCGTCCGTCCTTCAGTTCTGCAAGTTGAATAAATGCGTCGGTGCTCAGGTCAATATCGCCGTGCAGGCACTCCGGACACCGGTCAACCACCTTTAGCGTTATTTCGCCTTTGGGTCCGAGCACCCTCACGCACGCCCCGCACGCCGCGCTGCTGTCATACTGGACATGGTTCATTGCGCAGTGGTAAAAATCGCCCTCGTCCACCGGAATCCCGCAGTTGCCGCCCTCACCGCCCGCAACACCGCCATACTGAGTGCCTTCGCCTTCAAACCACAGTTCGCTGCAGTTTTCTTGTTGGGCAAAAACTGAAGCAAAGGATAAAATTGTCATTGACAAAGCAAAAAAAATTCTCATAAGCAAGAAACTAAAAGCAACTTCAATAAAAGTCAAGATGATTTTGAAACACGTTTCGTCTATATTGCTCATGTTTGCAAAGGGGCGATGCGGACATCGTAACAGAGCAAGCGTATGCAAGACAGACAAAATGGAAACAAAATTGTCCGAAACGATTTTCAGATTATGAAAATCACAAACCTTGCGGAAGTTGCCTGAAAATTACATATATGCAAACATAACAAAAAACACTGTTAAAAGATGCGGTAGAAAGAAATATTTCTTTACCTTTGTTTGAGAAAAGAAAAAGAGCGATGGAAATACCTTCTATAATGTCAGATTTGGCGTTGATTCTAATATCGGCGAGTTTGACAACGTTGCTGTTCAAGTGGTTGAAACAGCCTGTTATTCTTGGTTATATAGTGGCTGGACTTCTTGTGGGGAACCAGTTTCAGTTAGTGCCTACTGTCTCGGATTTTAGCGGAGTTAGAGTGTGGGCGGACATAGGTGTTGTCTTCTTGCTTTTCGCCCTTGGGCTTGAGTTCAGTTTCAAGAAGTTGCTGAGTGTGGGGAAGAACGCTTTGGTGGCGTCGTTCGTTATTATTGTGGGAATGATTCTGCTTGGCTTTGCAGTGGGTATGTCGCTCGGCTGGGGCTCGACCAACAGCATAATGTTAGGTAGCATGATATGTATGTCTTCTACCACAATAATCATAAAGGCTTTTGACGATTTGGACATCCGAGGCAAGAAGTTCACAAGGCTGGTGTTCGGAATACTTATATTTGAGGATTTGCTCGCCATTTTGCTGATGGTTATAATCTCGACAATGTCAGTCAGCAAGACGTTCGAGGGTACAGGACTTGTGATTGCGATAATCAAATTGGGCTTCTTTCTTGTTATCTGGCTTGTGCTTGGCATATTTTTCTTGCCTACATTCTTGAACAGTGCGAAAAAGATGCTGAATAACGAGACTTTGCTGATTGTTGCGCTTGGGCTGTGCTTCGGGATGGTTATGTTTGCCACGCATGTTGGCTTTTCTTCGGCACTTGGCGCGTTTGTGATGGGCTCTATCTTTGCAGAGACGATGGAGGCAGAGCGCATTGACTTTATTGTGAAGCCGGTCAAAGATCTGTTCGGAGCAATATTCTTCGTCTCTGTGGGCATGCTGATAGACCTCAATATCCTTATGGAATACATTGTGCCGATTCTTGTAATTTCCGCGTCGATTGTTGCGGGCCAGATTTTTTTCGCAACTTGCGGCGTGCTGCTTTCTGGTCAGTCTCTTAAAACGGCTATCCAGTCGGGCTTCAGCCTTACTCAGGTTGGTGAGTTCGCCTTTATCGTGGCGTCGCTTGGCACGTCTCTTGGGCTGATAGACGAGTTTCTTTATCCTGTGATTGTGGCTGTGTCTGTAATAACGATATTCATAACTCCGTTTATGATGAGGCTGGCAGACCCTGCCTACGGATTTATTGTAGATAAGATTCCTGCAAACTGGCTGGAGATGATAGAGCGCAAACGCACATCCACAGTAAAGGAGGAGAGCGTTTGGAAAAGCCTGCTGGCTCAGATATTGCGCATAGTCTGCATCTATTCTGTTGTGATAATCGCCATCATCGCCATTTCGGTTATTTACATAAATCCGTTCATCACTTCGTTTGTGGGCGGAGTGGCCGGGAAGATTCTTGCGGCTTCGGTCTCTGTATTGCTCATGTCTCCGTTTATCCGTGCTCTGGTGGCCAAGAAGAATCACTCTAAGGAGTACCGTTACTTGTGGGCTTTGAAAAAGACAAACTGGATTCCGCTGGTGCTGCTGACCCTTGTCAGGGTTATGCTGTCCATAGGTTTTATCAGTTTTGTGCTGTACTCGGTGTTCAACCATGTGGGCATTATTCTTGTGTTTTCAGTCTCAGCCCTTCTGATTTGTCTGATGATGTTTTCCAAGATGCTCAAAATGCAGTCAATAAAGTTGGAAAGAAGGTTCATATCAAACCTTAATTTGAGAGAACATGAGTTGCAGAGAGCAAAAGAAGAGAGAAGCGCGTTTGACAGCTCGCAGCTTGAGAGGTCTCTGTCAATGTATGATTTGCATCTTGCCGATTTTACAGTTTCTGCAGATGCGCCGTGTTGCGGAAAGTCTCTCATTGAACTAAATTACCGAACTCGATTTGGAGTGCATGTGATGTCTATCATGCGCGGAAGCCGACGTATTAACATACCTGGCGGAAAAGAGATGATTTTCCCGTGCGACAAGATACTTGCGCTTGGCACAGACGAGCAGCTGCAGAGTTTTAAGGGCGAGCTGGAATTTGATGACTCTTGCAGACTTGACGCGGGAAATATGAAGGAGGTTAGCCTTGAGCAGATTGAAATAACCAAAGGCTCTTCGTTAATAGGAGTGTCGATTCGGGAGTCTGGAATCAGAGACTCTGCAAAATGTATGGTTGTGGGAATAGAGCGCAATGCCTGCGCCATGGTTAATCCGGATGTGAAAACAGAGTTTATGGCAGGCGACATAGTCTGGATAGCCGGAGAAAAAGACAAGATAGAGGAGCTGCGAAGCAAAGGTTCAGCGGTGGAAAAATAGCGAGCTATGTCTCTGCATGGGCAGGCACGTGTTGCAGGATTGCGATTGCGATTGCATGTTTGCACGTAACGTCGTCGCAACTATCGTGTTGCGGAATTGGAAAGGGCGGCTTTACCGCCAAACACCGCGCTTTTTCGCAACTGAGTTATAACGCAAGCGTAATGCGTTCAGCCTCAATCTCTTCGTGAAGAAACACAGATGCCGATTTTCTGAACTTCTCTATAGCTTCTGTTGTGTAAAATTTGCAAGAAGCCATACGGCTTATATGATTTTCCATATTGCCATGTCTTGACAAATAATTTTCCAGACTTTTAGCCACAATCTCACCTTGCGAAACTATATTCATCTCTTTCGGCACATACTTTCGTATCTTGTCAATCAGCAAAGGATAATGAGTGCAAGCCAAGACAATCGTGTCTATGTCTTTGTCTTGTGATAAAAGTCGGTCCAGCTCCTTTTTCACAAAATAGTCTGCCCCGTCTGAGTTATATTCCGAATTTTCCACCAGCGGCACCCACATAGGGCAAGCATTCCCGTTGACCGTTATATCAGGAAAGAGCTTTTTAATTTCAATAGGGTAAGATTCAGACTGTATGGTTCCAACTGTGCCGAGTATTCCCACATGCCTGCTCTTTGTTATAGAGTCGATAGCCTCGACAGTAGGACGAATCACGCCCAGCACTCTGCGCTCATTGCCCCATTGCGGCAGGTCGTTTGTCTGAATGCTTTTCAGAGCCTTGGCAGAAGCAGTGTTGCAGCCGAGTATTACCAGCGGGCAGCCCAAGTCAAACAGTTTTTTCACAGACTGTTTAGTGAACTCATACACCACATCAAAAGAGCGTGTGCCGTACGGCGTGCGCGCATTGTCTCCCAAATACACGTAATCGTACTGAGGCATCAGCTCCCTTATTTTCTGCAATATAGTGAGACCACCGTATCCAGAGTCAAAAACCCCTATCGGACCAGTCTGCATAGGATATTGTACCATAAAAACGTACTTTTAAAAACTTCATCTCGCCGGCAAAATTAAGAAAGATATTTAGAATTTGTTTGAATTTTGAAGAAAATTTATTTCAATGAAAAAGGGACTTTCTTTATTTGTTGTGAAACATTTGGAGAAGTCGTAAAAGTGCACTACATTTGCACGATGATGTTAGTTGCAACGCATCGAATGTATAACTTTAAAAACATAAGTATAATTAGAAAAAGAGTAAAAGTTTATAAGTCATAAATAGAAGCATTTTAGCTTTTTTCTTCTTCCCTTTAAATTTGGCGATTTAAGTATCTGAAGAGAAATGTTAAAGTTGCTCACGCTTTAGCGTGGGCTTAACTTTATTTCTTGCAGATACAAGGTTACGCCAAATACCTAAGGGAAGCATGAAACAAGTTAGGTTTCACGCTTTTTTTATGCCTAAATTTAAACAGATTAAATTTCGTTGTTTATGAAAGGAAAGGTTTTAATTTTAATCACATCTCTATTGTTACTATCTGGGTGTGGTTTGAAAAAAACAGTCTCAATGTATGAGACAAGGCAACCATATTATGGTGAAATAACTGTTGTTCCTCTGGGGCAATCTATACCTGAAGGATATAAAATGATAGGTACAGGCTCTTATGGAGAAAAAGGCTTTACAAGAACTAAAAAATGCACACTGGAAGCCATTATAGAACAGGCTCGTGCAGATGCGAAAGAGAAAGGTGCGTCGCTAATAAGTATCATGAAAATAAAAGAGCCCTGCATATGGACAACATCATGTTACTATGTGACTGTATCATTCCATATGAAAGAAAATTAATAAGTGTTTAATGTCAAAAGAAATAAATAATGAAATTTTTAATGTTTTTTAAGTTTTTATTGATAGCTTCCTTAGTGGGCTTTTTTACAACTTCTTGTAGCAAAGAAGATGAAAAGGAAGAGGTAATTAATTTTCACGTGGATGTCACAAATTTCAGAGGCGAAACTATTTATTTTTTCGTTGAAGACGGCACTACTAAAAGCATCTTATCTGGGAATGTTTTAACATGGGATCTATCTCACAAATCTCAAACTGGATACGTGAAGGTTGGTGTTAAATTAGCCAATGGGGAAATATTAGACAAAAAAAACATAAAAAACGGAGAAGTTTATAAGCTTATTGTCAATAAAGAAGGTTCTGATTCTGATGTGTCAAACGACATTGAAATTTGGGAACTTATCATTGAATTAACAAATAATAGCAGTAACTCTATCTATTTGTATGTCGATGGAGTGCCTACAAGCCCTATCTCCTCAGGGAAAAAATTGAGTTATTCACAAAACATTGCCAATCAATCAAGTTCTTTTGTGGAAGTTAAAAATGCAGATGGCATTGTGTTATCTGCAAAGAATGTAAGCGAAGGTGAAAGTTATATTGAAACAATAAACGATCCTGTTTTTACTATTACAAAAATTATTCTATCTAAATGGTGCGCAAATAATATATTTGACACCCCAGATCCATGGCTTAATATAAAAGCTGACGGAGTAGATGTTGGCAGAACAACTTATAAAAAAAATGTTAAAGATGGTGCCGAATGTGTCTTTTCAGACTTATCTATAACAATTGATAAAGTTTATTCTAATGTAGTTTTTGAATTTTGGGATCATGACACAGGTTATTCTTCTGTTGGCTCAACTTACATCTCTGGACTTCAAACTACTAACTTTAGTAAATATTGGAGAAAAGACTCGTTCACTATGAGTGTTTCCGATTTAGAGTTTACTGTATATGGTACTTGGAAATAAGATTTTTCTTTTGTGAGAAGCAATCCTGAAGTGTTCTGGCTTCAGGATTTGCTTTTTATAGATGTTGCTGGACTAAAAGCCAAAAGCCCTAATTGCAAGGTTAAATCTCTATATGAAATAATTCGACCCAAAGACATTTATTTCAATGAAAAATGCTTTTTTTATCCAAAGTTTTTTATATTTGTTCTTCAAACGAAACTGACAAACTTATGAGTATATTTGATTTTTTCGTGATTCTGATATTAGTCGTCGGATTCATAAAAGGCGCGTCCAAGGGATTTGTGCTTGAGTTTTCTGGCTTCATTGGCATTATTGTAGGTATCTACATATCAAGGTTCTACTCCGGCCCGATGACAGAGATGCTTGTGAAGGTTTTTGGTGTGGAAAAGGAATATTCTGTGATTTTCGGCTTTGCGCTGACGTTCGTCTTTGCTATGCTTTTGTTCAGCTTCCTTGCGCGGCTCGTGAACAAGTTTGTGACTCTCATATCTCTTGGCTGGCTGAATAAATTGCTGGGTGGCGTGTTCTCTTTGTTTAAGTACATGTTCATCATAAGTGTGTGTCTCAACATATTCGGGTATTTTAATCAGAAGGTTGATTTTGTCTCGAAAGACAAACTTGATGCATACCTGACTTATAACCCGGTAAAGGCGGTCGTTCCGGCGGTACTCCCTTATCTGAGTCTGAATGAGTTGCTCGATGTTATAAAGAACGGAAAACAATAAAGGCGGATGTAGTTTATTAAAGTTTAAGTTTGTGACTTTGAGACATTTCCGTAAATTGTAGGTGAGGCATCTCTGAATCTGTTCGCAGATTACATGTAAAAGCAAAAGAGCATTCTCCTTTCGAAGAATGCTCTTTCTGTTGAGTGAGCCAGCTGGGGCTCGAACCCAGGACCCCATCCTTAAAAGGGATGTGCTCTACCAGCTGAGCTACTAGCTCTCCCTCTATTCGCCTCTTTTTCAAAGGCGTTGCAAAGGTACTACTTTTATTTTATTCTGCAAATAAAATCGAACAAAATTTACAAAACCAACGCAATAAAACATATAAATCACTCATTATCAACCTATTAAAAACAGATTAAATTTTAACTCTAACCAAACAACGAGCCATAGAAGTCACGTTTCCGCCAATTTTTTCCAGCCCTGAACCTATCGTCTCCCTGCCATCGGTGTAAATTGTTGCTCCAAACTTCGCATAAAAAGACCACTTCGGATTGGGTTGCCACCTCAAATTCACACAAACTCGATGTCCTTTTCCATAACACGACGGTATAGAAAAGACATAAAGCAAATCCTTTTCGTACAGATATACCCTGTTATTGTAGTCTTCCGCTTCGAAATATGCATATCTGAGGTCTAAATGCAAGCGCTTTCTAAACATAACAGCCCCAAGGTCCGCAGCAACCGTCCAGCCGTATGTGCGCGGATTGCCGCCCAAAGCATGCGCATTTCCGTCAACAATCAACTGACTTGACAAATTTTCGGAAAATTTAAACTTTCCCCCAAACCTTGCCGTATGATGCCTATTCTGCGAAACTGACGTTGTATCGTTTTTCTCCTTCTCTTTATATTTGAATTTTGCATAAATCGTGACCTTCTTCATAGCATAATTAATTTGCAACAGAAAATCATAGCCTGCCGACGGCTTGTCCAATTGATATTTAGCCCAATTAAAACGGTACACATCCAAATAAGAGGCTACCGAAAATCGTCTTGCTGGCTTGAGTTCCGCACCTATGTAGAGACCTGATTCATTCTCCGGACGCGAATTTTCAGAAAATCCGTTTGCATACAAATTTTGATAATCTGAAGCGTAATACCTATGAAGGAGCAAAACGCCAAGCAAAGACGAAGGCACAACTGCAAAACCGTTCAGCACAGCAATACCGCCGCTGCCACCTGTTGCCACCTCCCCAAAAAGCGACGCGTGATACAGTCTGACAGAGTAGTCTGCTCCCACATTCCAACTTCCATCCGTATTTCTCAGCTTGTAATATGTATAAAGCTCATCTGCCGGTTCCAATTTTGCTCCGTACTTATACTTAATACCGCTAATTCCGGCCGTGAAGCAGTCCGACTTATACCTCAGATTTGCACCAAACACAGACTCTTTAACTCTTTCCTTCTTTTTAAGCTCGCTTTCGGTCCTATGCAAACCGTCAGTCTTGAATGACGTCACTCCTCCAGTTTTCGACAAATTTGCATCAATTCTTTTACAAGACAAGAACGAAGTCAGTGTAAATCGCCCCACAGACACAGCTCCGCCCGTTCCTCTGAAAAAACCGGACTCCCCCACTGACGTATATCTACGAACGCCGGAGTTCCGGAATCGTGTGTTCAGCACACTGTTAGACTTTCCTATTATCGAACTTGAACCGATAACCAAACCTTGCCCGAAATTAACCTTAAAATCTCCAAGTATCCAGTTGTCTAAAATGCCGAAATTAGATACTTCCACATGTGCGGACGAAAAATCAAACATACGTCCGTCGCCCCACAAACGCTCACCCGCGTCAACTTCTGCCGTCAGTCCCGCATGAATCTTGTCCGAACAGGCAAACTGATACTTGAAATACATGTAGTTCGCATCCCCTTTATAACCTTTGCCTGCCAATGAGTCCGAATACCCGTCTTTCGATTTAAGCGCTCTGTCATAACGCAGATAGACCTGATTTTCCACATTTTTCAATTCTTCTCTCAACGTAATCCTTTCGTCCTCCGCCACCTTCAGATACTTTTCTATCTGAAGAGCCTTTTGCAACGACAATCCATCCACATTCTTCAGTTCATATAACGTGTAAAAACGTCCGTAACGACGACGATGCGACAACAGAGCATCAATCTCAACTTCAGACAATTGCGGTATCTTCAGCAACAGCTCTCTGTCTGCCTTGTTTATATCAATCTTCCTGCTCAAAATCTCTTCAAGCTCTTCTGCCATTGCCTCCAGATCAAATTCTTTGCTCTCTTCTTCGGTCAAATCCTCTATTATCCCTGCATCAATTTCTTGCGGGAAAACATTATTAAACACGCCTGCAAAAAGCAGGCTTGCAAAAATCAACCATCTCATAGACAACACATTAAAAAGTAAAAACTGTTCCTCCACAAATTGTCAAGCCTAACTGATTATGATACGACGCTGAAAAATCAAAAGCAAATGAGGACAAATCAAAACCCACGCCTAAAGACGGCTCAACAGGCAAAGCTCTTGCTCCGCATCGCATAAAAAATTTTCCTACTTTATATTCAAATCCGGTTCTGTACTGCCAACTGTCAAACTGAAATGTTTCCACCTCAAAAAGCCATCGGCACTCGCTTTTCAAATTCAAAGAGCCTCCACCCGATATTCTATGGACAAACTTGCCATCTTTCAAACGCTTTCTGCTATCATTCCACGCCGACAAAACCAAACGCTCTGAAACATTGAACAAAGCCCCAAACCTGAACCCAAAACGAAACAGACGCTCTTGGACGCCTTCGTAATAATAACTGCGCAAATCAACGCCTACTCCAAGTGCTAAACTTGGCGACAAAAAACGTGCATACTGGCCGCTTGCTCGCAATCTATTGTATCTGTCATACCCAAAACCGGAAAGAGCCAAACCTACTGTCCCCCACTCTTGCGGACTTTGAAACATGCACTTGCCCGTACCCAGCTCAGACATAAGGTACTTGCTCTCATAAAAGACAGACAAATTTGTCCGTAAACCCAACGCTGACAAGCTTGGATTTTCAAATGTGGACGAAAGCATAGAGACCCCTCCGACCGCCATACTTCGCGGATTCTCCTCTATTTTTTCGCGCTCCTCTGACTTTGCAGACACAAAAAAGCATAAAATCGACATGATTGTCAAAAAACGCATAAACATAAATTAAAAAAAATAATTAAAACGTAAACTATATGCAAAAAAGCAACTTCTCCAATTGCGATTTGTAAATTTTCCAATCTAAATCTTAAGTCCGACGGTTTTGAGTCTATCACGTCTATACCTGCTCTGTTACGACGCTTGCATACCCCCTCGCAAATATAACCAACCTCAAATATAGTCTAACCCTAATTAAAGAAAGTAGCCCAAAAACAACTCTGCCAGAGCAGATTCAAGCTGAAAATCATATTTTTTAGCCCTAACAGACAAAAAAATTAGCAAGAGATTAAAAAAAATCAGTTCTAATTTCTATATTTGTCCGAACAAAAATATAATATATGGCGAAATTAGCAAAATTTTTAATCATAACAATACTGACACTGAATTTTAGTGTGTCTTCTGCTCAGGACGATGTCGAAAACGGCTATTACGATCTTCCAGCAATAATCGAAGGTAGCGACACGATTCCGTGTGTGGCACTACCGCAAGTTTATGTATTTCCTGTGCTCAAGTTCGAGTCTGCCAAACAGGAGAAATTTTATTGGCGAACCGTCAGAGATGTGAAAAAGACCTTGCCGCACGCAAAAGCGATTGCCAAGGTTGTTAACGAAGTCACGGCAGAACTGGATAAGATTCCAAATGAAAAGGATAAAAAGAAATTCATGAGGTCTAAAGAGGACTTGCTGGTCGAACAGTTTGAGCCGCAGCTGAAAAAACTTTCGCTGAGACAAGGCAAACTGCTCATCAGACTTGTTGACCGTCAGTGCGACAGAACATCTTACGAGCTAATCAAAGATTATCGCGGCGGCACAAGAGCCTTCTTCTGGCAAGGGTTCGCAAGACTGTTCGGAGCCAATCTGAAGTCCGAATTCGACCCGAACGACCCTGACGACCAGATTATAGAACGGGTTATTTTGCTTGTGGAAAACGGCCAACTGTAAAAACTCTCGGCAAGTCTTGGCTTCATTACAGAGATGAGTATATTAAAACGTTTGATTTACCCAACGGCAGCAGTCCGGCCTTCTTATTGGGAGAAGTGTTTTCGTGGCAAATGGATCGTAATAACAGGAGCTTCTCATGGAATCGGGAAAGAACTGGCCTACAGATTGATTGACGCTAAAGCCAATCTTTTCTTAATCGCGAGGACTGCGACAGAACTGGAGCAAATTTCCGCTGACGCTCATAAAAAGAATTGTGCTTGCCTTTTTAAGGCAATGGACCTCAGAAATCGTGCTGATTTAGATAGTTTATGCGAGGAGTTGAATGAAACTCTTCCTGCTGTGGATTATTTTTTTGCAAATGCAGGCAAATCGATTCACAGACCTATTTCTAATGCGCTGGACCGTATGCATGATTACGACCGAACAATGGAGCTTAATTACAGGTCTCTTGTCGCAATTTCATTGGCTTTACTGCCTACACTGTCTCAAAGGAGGGGTACTATCATTTATACATCTTCTGTCAGTTCGATTTTTCCGCCAGCTCCGGGCTGGTCTGCCTATCACGCTTCAAAGGAGGCTGCAAACGTGTGGTGTAAAACCGCTAACGTTGAGTTTTACAGGAAGGGTGTCTCAGTTAAAATTGCTTATATGCCGCTTGTCCACACTCAGATGTCTGATGTAAATGAAACCTACAGAAAAATGGAGGCTTATTCTGCACAAGAAGCAGCTGACATTCTGATTCGGCTAAGTTTAAATAGCAAAAGCTATTACAAACCATGGTGGACACGCTTGGCTGAACCTTTTCTGCCTTTTTTAACTCCTGTCATACGTTTTTTCTATAAATACATATAGGTTATGATAACACTATTTAAGGCTCTTGTGAAATTGCATATAATCACGCCTGTAGGATTATGCCATTTGCTCACATCTTTTTATAAGGAAGGCATTACATTAATGGCGGTGCTGCGTTTCACAACAAAATACTATTCAGACCAATGCGCAATTGTTTCAGAGAACCAGCGATATACTTATAAAGAAATTTATGCCGCTTCAAAAAAGATTGCTTACTGTCTGTTTCATATCCATGGAATAAGGAGGAACATGAAGGTGGGGATTCTTTCTCGCAACCACATTGTTTCGTCCCTTCTGATACCGGCACTTTCCCGTTTAGGAGTCCATCTATATTTGCTAAATACTGATATGGGAGCAGAGAAGATGTCTTCTCTTTTGCGCAAGATTCAGCTTGATTTTCTTGTATATGACGACGACTTAAAGCAGAATTGTTTGCCTCGCACGTTAGAATGCAAGGCTGTAACTACCAATGTTTTAGGCACGCAATTTCCTAATCTTGACAGCAAGGCGGATTTGCCACGAATAGGCCGTGGAGGTAGAATTTCAGTGCTTACGGGAGGTTCAAGCGGTCAATACAAGGAGGCTTCTCGCAATACTGGAGTTCTTCAGTTTTTGCCGCCATTTTTTGCTTTGCTAAAAGATATTAAAATTCAGGATTATAAAAGCGTATTCTTAGCACTGCCGTTTTATCATGGTTTTGGTCTGGGCGTTTTGATAATCGCAATGGTTATGGGTAAGAAAATTTGCATGACTCGGCGTTTTGATACCGAAGAGGCTCTTGATGTCATCTCTGCCGAAGAGGTTGAGGTCTTGCCGATTGTTCCTGCGATGCTTTCCCGTATTTGGCAGACGGACAATTCCTCTTCTCGAATGAAGTCTGTGAAATGCATAATTTGCGGAGGAGACCGCTTAGACAAGAAATGGGTGGACGAAACTAAGCAAAGAGTCGGGAGTGTCTTGTTTAATTTGTATGGAACATCTGAAGCAGGATTTTTTATGCTGGCAACTCCTTCCGATTTGGAAAAACACACGGAGACAACATTAGGCAGACCTATTTCTGGCGTTCTATGTGATGTGAGAGATGTAAACGACGAGGGCGTTGGGGTTTTGTGGGTCAAGTCTAAATGGGCCATGATTGATGCTAAAAATCAGTGGCAAAGTACAGGAGACAGGGTATTCAAGGATAAAGAGGGCTTTTATTTTCATAGAGGCATCGCTAAAAATATGGTGGTTTGTGGTGGCGAAAATGTTTTTCCTGAAAGTGTTGAGCAGGTAATAAATCTACATCCGGAAGTAATAAATTCAAAAGTGTATCCTGTTGAGAATGAACGTTTTGGGATGGTTTTGCATGCTAATGTCGAATTAAAAAAAGATTCCATGTTGAAGGAAAACGATTTAAAAGAATGGCTCTCTTCCAAAGTTTCTCGTCCGGAAATGCCTCATCAAATTAATTTCGGTTCTGTCGGATTGCTTTCGACAGGAAAACGGACGAAGTAAATCTGTGTACAGGTCTTTTGTTTTTTCCTTACGGAAAATAAAAACGGGCTGAAACTATACCGTTTCAACCCGTATCTGTGTATTTAAACTCACTCAAAATCTTTATAACGCACAATAGTCTGCGCTCTGTCCGGACCAACAGACACTATCTTGATTGGCACTTCGAGATAATCTTCCAAGAAATCAAGATAAGCGTTGAACTCTTCAGGGAACTCGTTTTCGCTCTGCATCTTAGTCATGTCAGTTTTCCAACCCGGCAATTCTACATAAACAGGCTCCACACCCTCATTTATGTCAAACGGAAACTCGTCTGTCTCCTCTCCGTTAATCTTATATGCCACACAAGCTTTAATCTTTTCAAAACCGTCAAGCACATCGCTCTTCATCATTATAAGCTTGTTCACACCGTTTATCATGACTGCATACTTCAAGGCTACCAAGTCTATCCATCCGCAACGACGACGACGACCAGTAACAGAACCGAACTCATGGCCCAAGTCGCACAATTTTTCACCAACCTCGTCAAAAAGTTCCGTAGGGAACGGACCACTGCCCACTCTCGTGCAGTAAGCCTTGAAAATACCAAACACATCACCTATATTACGAGGCGAAACGCCCAAACCGGTGCAAGCACCTGCGCAAATCGTATTAGAAGACGTAACAAAAGGATAAGAGCCGAAGTCAATGTCAAGCATTGTACCCTGAGCGCCTTCTGCCAGCACTTTCTTGTCAGCCGCCAAATAACCGTTCACAACATGCTCGCTGTCAATAAACTGGAACTCCTTCAACTTTTCAACGCCAGCCATCCAGTCCTTTTCAATCTGCTCAAGGTCGTACTTGAAGTCATAGTGACTCAAAATTTCCTTATGACGGTCTATAGCAGCCTTGTATTTCGCTTCAAAATTACAAAGCAAATCGCCCACACGCAAACCGTTGCGGCTAATCTTATCTGTATATGTAGGGCCGATACCCTTACCTGTTGTTCCTATCTTAGAACTGCCCTTTGCAGACTCATACGCCGCATCCAACAAACGATGAGTAGGCAAAATCAAATGAGCCTTTTTAGAGATAAATAATCTCTCCTTCAAGTTATGGCCAGAAGCTTCCAGACCCTCTACCTCCTGCTTAAACAAAGCCGGGTCCAAAACCACGCCATTCCCTATGATATTAACCTTTCCGCCCTGGAAAATTCCAGACGGAATTGAACGCAATACATACTTTTGGTTTTCGAACTCCAATGTATGCCCCGCATTCGGACCGCCTTGAAAACGGGTGATGACATCGTATCCGGGAGTAAGCACGTCAACGACCTTTCCCTTTCCTTCGTCACCCCACTGCAATCCTAATAAAACATCTACTTTCATTACCGTTTCATATTATTTAGTGAGACTTTGCGACAATCCGCAACGCTCAAATTTCATACGTAAAAAAATCAACTCGTAAAGATAACCAATTTTTCTATTCCGCAACACTTTTTCTTCACATTATATAAAATTATTTTTCTTTTACGTCAGAAAAAAACGCTTTGTCACTTTATATAGCAAACTTCGGGACTTATATCTATTCCGAACTTGCTCTTAACATCTTTCACGATAATATCCGCCAGTTCAGCCACATCCGCTCCTGTTGCACCTCCTCTATTCACCAAAATCAACGCCTGCTTTTCATAAACTCCGGCTCTCTTATATGACTTGCCTTTCCAACCGCACTGCTCAATGAGCCACCCCGCCGGAACCTTGAAATCCGTCTCTGACAATTTATACGACGGCACATCGCCAAAACGCTCCTTCAGAGAGGACAGACAATCAGCAGACACTACCGGATTCATAAAAAAACTGCCTGCGCTACCAAGCACCTCCGGCGACGGCAACTTCTCCTCTCTTATACGGATTATCGTGTCACGCACACTCTGCAACGAAACCTCTCTACCCTCCATCGAACTCTTTATATTACCATAATCCAGCACAAATTCCGTCTTTTTCTTGAGTCTAAACGTGACCGAAACAACCCAGTACCTGCCCTTCCAATCCGACTTAAATCTGCTGTTCCGATAAGCAAAGCCGCACTCGTCCGCATTCACCTTTAAAACTCTGCGACCTGCAACGTCAAACAGTTCCACTGAATCTATAACATCCTTAGCCTCAACACCATACGCACCTATATTCTGCACAGGAACCGCACCAACTTCGCCCGGAATAAGCGACAAATTTTCCACACCGCACAAACCTTCGGACACTGCATACGCCACAAATTCGTCCCAAACCACGCCAGACATGGCCTTGACAAAAACAAAATCGTCAGTCTCGCCAACCCGCTCTATACCTTTTAGAGCCGAATGAACGACAAGACCGCCATAATACTCATTCACAAATAACAGATTGCTTCCTCCACCTATGTGCAAAGCTTCAGGCAGCAAGTCTCCCCTATCAGCGCAAAACGAAAAAAGCTCGTCCACACTGGAATATTCGAAGAAATACCTGCAACTTGCATCAATCCCGAACGTATTATTTTTCAAAAGCGAATAATTCTCTTCCCACTTCATAAATTTGATGATTACAAAATAACGTAATTAAAATGATATAACTAACTTCAAACATCACTCATATCGTTCTTACAAAGATAAGAAAAACGACAAATCCACAACCTACTTTTCAAAACAAATATTAGGTTATTTTTTTATTTTATTATCTCTATTGCATAATAAAAAGGTTTTGATTAACTTTGTTGATACTTTTCGATGACATTTAGTGTCCGTTTTTAACGTTTTTTGCCAGACTTAGTCTGTCACAAAGTGCAAAATAATTTATTATGAATAAAGTTTGTATATTGCTATCCACATACAACGGTGAAAAATATCTGGAGGAGCAACTAACTTCTCTGATAAACCAAGAAGGCGTGGATATTCAGATATTGGTGCGAGACGATGGCTCTACCGATAAAACTTTGCACATCCTGAACAAATGGAAAAAAAACGGACTTATAGAGTGGTACACCGGTGAAAATTTACGTCCGGCTAAGAGCTTTATGAATTTGTTACGCAACGCTCCGAAAGCTGACTTTTACGCTTTTTGTGATCAAGATGACGTCTGGCTACCAAACAAACTGAACAAAGCCATATGCAAAATAGAGCCTACTGACAAGCCGGCTTTATACTTAAGCAGAACAACGTTGGTTGACACAGACAAAAACATAATCGGAATGTCTGAATTTGAGTACAAATTCACTTTAGGCGAAGCTATCGTCACAAATCCTGCTACTGGCTGCACTTTGGTACTTAATAATTCGTTAAGAAACATCGCCGTTCGTTTTGAACCGGAAAGGCTTGCTATGCATGACGAATGGATATACAAACTGTGTTTGATTTTCAATGGGATTTTGTATGCAGATAAAGAAAGCTACATTCTTTATAGGCAACACGACCACAATGTTTTAGGCGCAAATGAATCTTTCAAAACGAAAATAAAGCGCAGGACTGAGTTGTTACTTGGAAAAAAGGCTGGAGAAAGGTCAACGTCCTTAAAGGAACTTTTTGAACTTTACGGCAACGATATGCCTTCGGAAAGCAGATGTTTTATCGAAAAAGCGGCTAAATACGACAAATCTTTCTTCAATAAGATGAATCTTATTTTGGACAAAAGGCTGTGCGCTCCTAAATTTTCGACAATGATGAATTTTTACATTGCTGTTTTATTGGGTAAATTTTGATAATATATTAGGTATGGTATCTGTGTGCATGACAACTTATAACGGAGAGCTTTATTTGGAAGAACAAATTAAAAGCATATTGTCTAATATTGGACCCGATGATGAACTTATTGTGTCTGATGATGGCTCTACAGATAGCACTATAGACATAATAAACAATTTCAAAGACAACAGGATAAAACTAATTCATCATTCTAAATCAAGTCATTACAAGTTCAGATTTTCTTACACTACTACAAATTTCTCAAACGCCATAAAATATGCGACAGGAGACTATATATTTCTATCTGACCAAGATGACGTCTGGGAAAAAGACAAAGTAAAGAAAATGCTTCCTCTGCTAGAGGAATACGATTTAGTTGTGTCTGACTGCTCTGAAGTTGACTCCTGCTTAAATATTCTTTACGAATCTCATTTTGATTTGGTTAATGCCAACACGAATGTTCTTAGAAATATATACAAATGCTCCTTTTTAGGCTGCTGTATGTGTTTCAATAAAGATTTGCTTAACAAGATTATGCCAATTCCTGAAGATGTTCCTCATGATCTATGGATAGGATGTGTCGCCTCTTTATTTGGTAAAATAAAATTACTTGAAGACAAAACTTTGTTATATAGACGTCATGACAAAAATGTTAGCATTACCAATTCTAAAATCTTAAAACAAAGCACATCCGACAATGCCGCGAAATTGAACACTGCAAAAAACAGTTCTTGCTACATGCTTTCTTACAGATTTGTTTTTATTAAGAGGCTAATAAGGCGTTACTTGAAACTAATTTGAAGGTTTCAAGATTTTAAAACATTATTGTATCATGAAACAAAAAAAAATAATATTGTCTGTGACTAACAATCTGGAAACGGATCAAAGGGTGCATAAGGTGGCTTCATCTTTGCACGAGAACGGGTTTGAGGTTCTGGTTGTTGGCACTAAAAGCAGAAAGTGCAATCCTTACAAACGAAACTATGGCACCCTAAGGATGCCTTGCCTCTTCAAAAAAGGGTTTCTTTTTTACGCTGAATATAACATCAGGCTGTTTTTTCTGCTCCTCTTTTCTGACTGCGACATACTTACGGCCAACGACACTGACACGCTTGTGCCTAACTTCATCGTGGCTAAAATAAGACGCAAAAAACTTGTGGTTGACCTTCACGAACTGTTTCCGGAGGTTCCGGAGGTGGTGTCTCGCCCTTTTGTCAAAAAGGTGTGGGAATCTATAGAGGCTGCTGTTCTGCCTCGTGTCTCTCACGGATATACGGTCTGCGAATCTATTGCCAGCTACTACAAGGAGAGATACGGCACCGACTTGAAAGTGGTCAGAAACATCCCTATGAAGCGTCATTTTTGCAAAAAAAGCGAAAAGCTGAAATTCGACGGGAAAAAGATAATTCTTTACCAAGGGGCTGTTAATGTGGGTAGAGGCATAGAGTGGATTATGGAGGCTATGCCAATGGTCGAAAATGCCGTGTTTGTGGTTATCGGCCGTGGTGACTTGTTTGACGAATTGTCGAAAAAGGCCGAAGAGAAAATATATCAAGATAAAGTGTTTTTTCTAGGGCACGTTCCTTATTCAGAACTGTTCGAGTACACTTGTTGCGCCGACCTTGGCACTTGCCTTCTGGAGGCTAACGGACTGAGCTACTATTTTTCGTTGCCTAACAGAATATTCGACTATATGCAGGCGCATGTGCCGATTATCGCAACAGACTTCCCTGAAATTCGCAAGGTTGTTTCAACGTACAAGACCGGACGGGTCACAAATTCCAAAGACCCTAAAGTGCTGGCCAAGATAATCACGGATATGCTCAACGAAAAGGTTGACGACAATATTTTCGAAAACGCTCTTGCAAATTTCTCTTGGGAAAAGGAGGCTGAAACTTTAATCAAAATTTATAAATAAAAACATTATGGGACTATTAGATTCACTACTTGGCAATGCTGGCACTGTCAGCAATGAAAAACTGAAAAAAGAGTACGGCAAACTGTTTCTTGACGACGAAAACATCGAGATAGGATTCAGACTTGTGCGAGACACTTTCATATTCACCAACAAGCGCCTTATAATAATAGACGTACAAGGGCTTACAGGTTCAAAGATTGACTACACAAGCTACCCATACAAGTCAATCAGCAGGTTCAGTGTTGAGACAAGCGGCACCTTCGACCTCGACGCCGAACTGAAAATCTGGATATCCAGCGAATCCATCCCTAGCATCCAGAAAAAATTCAACAAATCCGTTGACATCTACGAAGTCCAAAAGATTTTGGCCAAGTTTATTTTGAGGTAAAAACGATGAGGCTGCCCAGCAAAAAACTAGACAGCCTCATTGAAAATCTAAAAAAATAATCGTTTAATGTGCAAAAAAGCACACTTATCAAAACGCATTCACCGTATTTTCATTCAAAGTCACATTCTCATTTCTTTCCAAACAACTGAAAATACAACTCTCTAACAATAACAACAGGACTCGTAATCAACAATATCCAGCCCCATGTTGACCAAGCCAAAGGTTCTGTTCTGAAAACGTCTCCTCCAACTTGAACCATAACTATTGTCACGATTAGTATCAAAGCCATGATACCTGTAAACTTTGCATTCTTTCCCAAGCCTTCAAACAGTGACTTATCTTTGCCTATAACACGTGCATTAAACATATTCCACCAATTTAAAACCATATAAGAGGCAAAGAATATGGTAAGATTCATAGACGAAAAGAAGTCAGACAGCCAAGTAATTCCTAACCCATTTACAACCTCCTGATTATTCATGCCCCACAGCACAGCAGTGCATAAAATCCATACAAATCCGCCGAAACCAAAAATTGCTCTAACCAAAGATTTATTTATAATAAACTCCTCCCTGTTTCTAGGCTTGTCTAACAACACTTTTTCATCCGCAGGTTCTGAGGCCAAAGCAATTGCAGCCAAAGCGTCCATAACAAGATTTATCCACAAAAACTGTGTCACAGTAAATGGCATTTCAACACCAACAAGAGGTCCAAATACAGCAACCATACAAGCAGACACGTTAATTGACAACTGTAAAAACAAAAAGTTTTTTATATTTTTAAAAAGAGAACGCCCCCATTTAATACCTGTCACAATTGAAGGGAACGCATCATCAAGAAGCACTATATCAGAAGCTTCTTTTGCCACAGAAGTCCCTGACCCCATTGCAATACCAACATCTGCATGATTAAGAGATGGAGAGTCATTAACCCCATCACCAGTCATTGCACAAACAAATCTTTTTTCTTGAGCCCATTTTAGAATCCTAAGCTTATCATCTGGTGTGCACCTTGCTATAACATTTGGAAACTCACGACCGTTAACTGGCGTATTTATAGCAGAATCAAAGTCCTTTGCCTCAATAGACCAAATGTTTTTAAATCCTGCCTGACGAGCAATTTCACTACCTGTTTTAAGATTATCGCCTGTCATCATAACTACATCAACTCCAGCTCTATAACATTTTTCCACTGCTTCTGGAACATCTGGCCTAACAGGATCTTCTATATACCAAGTTCCAATGTATTTACAACCTTCAATAGCATTGCCATTCTCTAATTTATCCTGAATTTCATCAAAATTAGTTTCTCCTAATACTGCTGCAGAAATTGCACGTCTTCCCCTTGCCTGTTGCTGAGAAACTTCTTTTAGATAAGCATCGTACTTTATGATAGAAGAAACAACTTCTGGCGCTCCTTTTATGACTACAAGCTCTCTTTTTGTCTCATTATCTTTAATATGACTTACCATATATTTTTTAGAACTAGAGAAAGGTATGGAAGACAAAACCGTATGCTGCATACGAAGAGCGTCAGTTTTGCTCTGACCTATAGATTTAAGAATAGCACCCTCCGTCGGATTGCCTATTACCTGATCTCCATTCGACCAATTTGCTGTTGAATTTAACGCCCCAACAATATCCATAAGCTCTTTATTTTCATCAGACACATCAGAGTCAACAACCGTCATTGAATTTTGAGTTAATGTGCCTGTTTTATCAGAAAAGATTACATTGACAGCGCCTATTGTTTCGCAAGCATGCATTTTCTTTACCAAGTTATTCTCCTTAGCCATTGTTTTCATCGAAAATGCCAAAGCCAACGTCACAGAAAGCGGCAATCCTTCTGGAACCGCTACAATAATTACAACAACAGCCCCCATCAAGAATTGCACTTCTTGCAGAGCCATCTCCCATGACCAGGTAAACTCATGATTTCCAAATGCAAAATCCCAATGAACAAGATTCAATATTACAAACATCAAAGACGCAACTGTAAATGCGGCAACATTAATTTTACCGGCAAGTTCATCCAACTTCTCTTCAAGAGGCGTCTTTGAATCTGTTTCTTCAGACGCCTGACGCGTAGTTTTTCCTATTTCAGTCTCATCCCCCACTTTTGTAACTACGCCTTCTCCAAAACCTTGCTCTACAGTTGTTCCTCTTAACAATTCATTGGGAGCATATCCTGAGCCATTATAAACTTCAGACAAAGGATATTTGCTGACAGCGACAGACTCTCCCGTCATGCAAGCTTCCGCGACCTTCATGTCTGTCGCTTGATATAGTTCTATATCTGCAGGAATCTCATCCCCAGCTGACAATATTACAACATCCCCCACAACAACCTGATCCTTGGAAATTTCTACAACAGTTCCATCGCGACGCACTTTTACAGGCTCAAAATCTTTGTCAGATTTCATCGCATCAAACTTCTTTTTTGCATCATATTCTTGCCAAAAACCGACGCCGGTAGCTATCAAAACGGCAAAAATAATACCTATAGACTCCGTGAAATCTCCATGTATAAATCCAAATACTAAAGAAATAGCAGTGGCTACCAAAAGAATCATAATGATAGGGTCTTCAAACTTTTCCAAATACAACTTCCACCATGGAGTATCCTCTGGAGGCGTTATAAGATTTCGCCCATATTTTTCTCTACTTTTGAGAACTTCCGATTCTGTCAAGCCTTGACATTTTTTTTTCTCATTCATAAACTTACAAATTTTATTGTTACTACATTTTAGACATTATTTACAAGCTGCACAATAACCAATCTTCCGCCATCTTCCGTTGACAAGAGAATCTTCTTGCCTTCCGTCAACTCCACATATTGACCAACTTCAATTTTCCTATCCTCGTCTTTGTCATAAAGACTATCGAGACGTCTATTAATCAAAATCCATTTGCCGTTATAGAAATGGAAGTCTCCAACAGGCTTTTTATCCTCATCGCTAATTCTCTCGTTAGGAGCGACAAACTGATTAACATGCCATCTGTATAAAGATTGTTTGTCATATACCATCAATCGGTAATTTTCTGGTTTAAAAACCCCTTTTTTAGGCGAATAGTACAAATTGAGTACAGGCAACTGTCCATGATACTCTTTGCCACAGAAAGGACATACCGGCCTCGTTGTATTATCAAAAACAAACCATTTCGACTCACAATTTGGATTTTGACAAGGTTGCATCAGGTCTGTTGTTTTTATCAAGGCTTGCTCCCACTCATCTGCAGTTGGACGCATTGACGGATTGTGCAAGCCTTCAACAAAAGCTCTGTCAAACAAATCTTTCAGATACGGGCCACAAATAGAGTATGGAAGTTTTTCCACATCACCTTGAGGCAACTCGCTTTTATTTAGTTGGTCAACCTTTGGTCGATTGCTCTTATCTGTGGGGTGTTCTATAAATAAAGCTTTTACTCCCATAGACAACTCTTCATCTTTTGCCGTGTCCAAATCGTGAACTTTTCCTCCTCTTAAAGGATGACGATACAGCAGATACATATAGATAAGAACAGCCAAAGCATGTCTGTCTGTTTGAATACTTGGCAATTTTTTATTTGGATCTCCTAACTTTAATCCTCTTGTCTCAAGAACTTCGGGAGCTATGAAATCTGGAGTACCAACAACATCTGGCGGATATTTTCCTGGAACAACAAGACCGTCAATATCAATTATTGAGGCACGTCCTGTAACAGGGTCAACGAGAACATTTTTGTAAGACAAATCCGAATGAGCCAGACCTGCAGCATGCAATCTTTTAACTGCACGCGCTATCTGAATACACATATGATAATGAGTAAGCCACGTTCCTTTATCTTCTGCTGAAAGAAACCTATTTCTTAGTTTCGCAGAGGCAAACCACTTTCCTTGCTTTTCTTCACCTTTAAAATTTCCAGAAGAGAAGAAAAAGTGCTTGTGATAAGTAGGACACACTATACCAATCTTTCCGTTCCATTCAACCATCTTTGTAGGCCAACAAAATAAATTCTTCCAATATTCACCTCCTGGCTGGTTGAATATCCTTTCTCTATAAGTACCTGTTATATTATTCAATCGGTCTTTAGAATTCGCATCTTGAGGCTCTCTAAAAAATCCAACAACGTAAGATTTGTCAGGACTAAAATAAACATCTTTCATAGCCCCAGAACCAATCACTTCGTCTTCAAACTCAACTTTTGAGCCATCAGTAGCTGTTAATGTAACTATCTTACTCATAATCTTATTTTTTTAGTAGAGTATCGCTATTGTTCTGTCGTCATGGTTACCTGGCGACCAGAAATCCAACCATTTCAATAATTGACATTGAGATTCCGTATTGTCATCTTTCAAATCAACTTCTTTCAATATATTATTCCACAACGCATCCCATTTTTCAATCTTATTAAGATTTGCATCCGTCTCAAAAAATGGATCAGAAACACCATCTGTCATCAACATAAGAGCCGTAAAATCTTCTTCTATTGAATATTTCAACCTTGACATAATAGATTCTGGGGTGAATATTTCAGACATAGTCAGAAAACGAGTCTGACCTGCATATTCGCCACCATCAGGAGTTCCTAACAATCTTATGTATTGACGCTCTTTGTCATATATGCACATAGCTCCGTCTCCAACCCAAAAAGAGGCAACAAACCATCCAAAATCAAACTTCTTGCATATTGCCAGCAATAAAGTTGTCGAATAATCTCGGATTTGATCTTCATTTGCGTTTGCCGTTTCCAAAATAGCCCGATGCGCTTTATGCGCAGCCCCTCCGACTATATTGTATATCAATGTGCTAATCGTTCTGTTGGAAGAACCCTCTCCAGCCTGCTTTAATTCTGCTATGGCTTCTTCTAATTCCGCAGGACATTCCAAAGCTTGCTTACAATGTTCAACGCACGTTTCACATGCAACATCAGAACCTTTTCTGGAGTATTTTGCAGAACCAGCTCCGTCAGCTACAGCAATTACATACCATCCGTTTCCACTGTTGTGATATAACTTAAAATCATCATCCCTCGGTTTACCTTCGTGCGCATGCGAACGTCCTCTTTTACTTGCGGCTACAATGTCTTTTTGAGAACCTTTATCGTTCTCTGAAACTGTCAGGTACTCATTTGCAAAATCCTCTTTATAGAATTTTATGTTTTTGTCAGTTGGAATGTCTTTCCATAAAGAACGCGGGTCCGGATTTATAGCGATCCTAAATTTACGTTCAAGAACTCTGCATCCTTCGTACCAACCTTTATATTTATACTTCAACACAACATCATAATCTCCCGCAACAGAAGGTATTCCTTTGATTTCAAGTCCCCTAAAGTTCGTCCCTATAACATTCCCTGTTTCAATCGTAGATTCGTCGTCTTGCAACCCAGAACCTCCATCTGGCTTGCTGTCCTCATCAACACACTCAGTCTTCTCTGCAACAAATTCCTGATTATCTTCCTCTACACAGACCTCAAGTTCAACATTCAAACCAGTATCTTCCAATCCTTCTATCCAATACTCAAGAATATCTTCGTCTTCAATCTTAATTAGCCTAGAGTAATAATCTCCGACTTTTGCATTGGGGAGAACGATATCTAACGAATTGATTTTATTTTCAATAACTGTTTCTCTATTCATGCAATACTCATTGTAACCGACATATAAATTTTCAGCAATAAACCCAATTATGTCCAAACGTTTTTTGTCCGACACTCCTGCAGGGAAATATTTATCAATCAATATTTTTAACAAATCGTCCATATCTTATCCTCTTGCTCTATTTACATCCATACCTCCGGCACCCCCCTCGCCCAAAACACCTTCCAAGCCGCACCAAGGGCACTTGTTATAAGCCTCATCCCCCACACAGAATATACCTCCACATTCACACACTACGAATCCTAACTGATTACCACAGCATGGACAAGCTGGGACTCCGCGCAGCTCTGCTGTATTAATATTCCTATTCATTTGCGAGTCGTCAGACAGCATTTTATACGACTCTTCTTCGATAGGATATGCTCCTACCAATTTAAAATCTGCCACTCCAAATCTGTCCAACCCTTCTATCTCCATCGGCTTTATTCTTTTTGCATACTTGATTAAGTATAATTTTTTTGTTGTTTGACATCTGCCTACAACCACTGCAAAATTTTCATCCACCCTGTGAGCTTGTTTTGTGTTGACCTTTTCTAAATTGATGCCATTTAAAGGAGGCAATTTCAATTCATCAGACGAGCACTCCGCCACAGAAACACTTGATGATTTTATAGAAGCAGTAATCCATTTGAAAAAAGCTTTAAATGAAATCTCGTCTGTTTTCTTTAGCTTTAACACATTATCTGTTATCTTGCCTAACAACTGAGTATCTGCATTATCCCCTATCGACACTGCAACAACACTACAATTTCGCCTGTATTTCTCATTCCACTTTTGAAATGCGCTCTCAGGATTATCAGTAGGCACACCATCTGTAAATAAAAAAACAATTGGCTTCCAATCTCCTTTGACAGCAGACGTAGTTTTTTGGACTGAAGAATCTATATCATTCATCAAAAAATCCATAACGCAACCTAGCGACGTTCCACTACCAATAGGCAACGCCGGAGGGTAAAATTTAAAAAGCTCAGTCAAAGGAATTAATGTTTTAGCCTTTCCTGCGAAAGCTATCACGGACACAAAGACCGTTTCTAACGCATAAGGGTCAGTTCTTAACTCCTGTATAACAGTTCTAATTCCGTTTTGTACCATTTCTATAGGCTCTCCAACCATAGACTCTGACACATCTATCAAAAAATATATCGGCAAGCGTCTCATAATTCAAAATGTTTAGATTATAACATTAACTTCTTCCGGAGGAGGAGGCAAAATCAAATCATCTGTTGCTCCAATACTTTTGTTGCCAACTTCAATCAAATTAGAAACCCATTTGAAAAATTTCTTAAAACTAGTGCTATCCATTGTTTCTAACGAATACACATTGTCCGTCAGTTGCTTCAATGGTTCAAATTTAGCTTTCGCACCTGCCGCGCAAGCAACTATACTTGCAAACTTTTTGCTTTTCACCACGGGCACCATTTGATTGTACAACATCACATCAGAAGGCCGGCCATCGGTCATTATAAACAAAAGTGGCATCCAGTCACCTTTTCGTTCTGGCGTACTCAACAACACTTCTTTGTCAAACTGCTTGCAAAGCAATTCTAACGCAGCTCCAGTAAAAGTAGGACCAGAATCTGGCGTCGTTATTTCCGGCAGTTGAAAATTATCCAATGGAGTTAAAGGAAGAAGGATTTTCACATCTCTGTCGTACGTTATAATACTGATATTTACAGTTTCTAACGCATACGGATCTTGACGCAAAGATGCTATCATCGCTTCAATACCAACCTTTACAGACTCTATGGGTTCTCCTTTCATAGAACCTGATGTATCTACAAGTAAATATACTGGCAATCGTCTCATATAACAACTTTACAGCATTTCAGTTGCATGATGACAGCAACTGAAATGCTAATTAATCTTTATTTCACTATTGTAAAAATTTATTTTTCTGACCTCAATTAGACAACTTTCATCAGGCACAATCTGCAACATTGCGTTTCAGATTCAATTTGCCCTAATTTATAGAAATTGTCTAAATATCAAATCACTATATTTACTTCTGGTGGAGGTGGAGGCAATTCATTCAGTCCACCCACATCCTTGCGTACCTCTTCCACTTTCACGCTTCCTGCACTTATCGATGCTGAGACCCATTTGAAAAAAGACTTTATTGTAGCACTGTCCGCTGTATCAAGCTGAACAACACTCTCTGTGATTTTTTTCAAAGTGTCTGTCTTTGCGCCTTGTCCTGCAGCACAAGCTACAACCATTCCGAATTTACGTTTTTTGAACTCCTCCAACCCCTTGTTAAAATCATCTGTAGGCTCTCCGTCCGTCATGATGAAGACTAATGGTTTCCAATCGCCCTTTACGTCAACCGTAGTTTTCGTAACTTCACTGTCAACCTTTGCCGCCAATAAAGCTAACGCTTCGCCTAATGCGGTACAGCCCCCTGCATCTATTGTTGGTTGCTGGAAGGCAGAAAGTTCCGTCAAAGGCGTAATCTGTTTTGCCGTATTATCAAATGTTATAATGCTCAAATAAGCAGTTTCTAAAGCATAAGGATCTTGCCTTAACGTAGAAACTAGCACTTGCACTCCATTCTTCACAGCCTCTATCGGTTCTCCAAACATAGATCCCGACGTGTCCAACAATAAATAAACTGGCAATCGTCTCATGAGTATCTTTGTTTAGTAGTTATTTATTATAATCCTTCATTACACGAATAATAGTATGGACTATAGTCTTGTCCTCATACGCATCTCCAAGCGCAGCAAATTTCCACTCTCCATTGTGTCGATAAAGTTTACCCATAATCAAAGCTCTCTTCCCTGCACAGTTTTCCTTCGTTACGACATCATAAGAGGCAAAGACCTCCCTTACTTTTGAAGGTGTGCCCTCATACATTCTTATTGAAGCGTATGGAATATCCGAAAAGTCGCCTTGAAAATCATCATTGTTATAAATATTCAAGAAGAATACCATCTGGTTCACTTTACTGTCAACACGGTTCAAGTCAACTGTAATGATTTCATTATCCAAACCATCGTCTCCATCTTGGTCTCCCGTAAGGTCATCTCCTGTATGATGCAACGCTCTGTCTTTTGAATCAACTTTACCATCAGGCAATCCAAGCTGAGGATTCTGGCTATAGAACCGATACAAAGGAGAATAAATATGATCTACAGGATTGCCTTCTGAATCAAAAAGAATACAACTTAAATCCAGATCCACATCTACCACTTTTGAACTTAAACCAAAGAAGGTCTTTTTACTTATAGCACCCCAATTACAACCAACACAAAAATTGGTCAGTTTAGAGCCATTTCCTTTTTCCAGATTAATTCTCTGTCCTTTTTCTAATCTAATTGCCATAATTATTCAGTTTTTATTAATTGTACTTGTTAAGGAACTCTTGTAGCCCTTGTTTTTGCCCAACTCCGATCGCTTCGAATTTCCACTGACCATTACGACGATAAAGACGTCCAAATTCTACGGCCGTTTCAATGCTGAAATCCTCTTCTAACTCATATTTCATTATTTCCTCATTAGTTACAGGATTATAAATACGTATGAAAGAATTGCGAACCTGACCAAAATTTTGCTTGCGCTCATCAGCCTTATGTATTGTCACAACAAAGCAAATCTCAGCTGCATTAGCTGATATTTTGGACAAATCTACCTTCACAGTCTCGTCATCACCATCTCCTTCGCCTGTTAAATTATCGCCTGTATGCTCTACAGCCCCATCAGGAGACTTCAAATTGTTGTAGAAAACAAAATGCTCGTCCGATAGCAGTTTTTTGTTCTCTCCGAGTATGAAAGCCGACGCATCTAGGTCAAAATCAGCACCTGTATCTGACGAGTTTATATCCCATCCTAACCCAATGTTAAATTTTAAAAGGTCTACATTAACCCTCTGTCCTTTTTCTAAATTTATCATAACTATAATGTATTAATAAAATATTCTATCAATAAAATCACCTTACAAACTTATCTACCAACTCTTCCAGACCACCTTTATGTCCGATTCCTAACGCCTGAATCTTCCACTCCTCACCTCTCCTGTACAAACGGCAAAACTCAACTGATGCACAAGCCGAAAAATCCTCTGACAAATCATATATATATTCACCGTCACCCTCCGCTTGACCTGGTCTATACAGCCTGACGTAAGCTCTCTCTACTTGTCCGAAATTCTGTCTGCGCTCTTTCCATTTATGAATGCTGACACAAATAACAATCTCTCTAATATCTTCATTCACTTTTGTCAAATTAATATCCATAGTCTCATCATCTCCATCTTCTGACGTTGACCCATCTTCATCATCTATAGAACCTATAACAGACAATTCAGGATCTACTGGACGGGACTCCTGCCGCATTTTGACATTATTATCACCCCACTCTTCGAAAGAGACTATCTTATTTAAATCAGACGGACGGACTCTTAGTTCAGAATTGTAAAACACCAGATAGTCATCACTTTTTATCTTTCCGTCAGACGTAACCATAAATGCAGACACATCTAAATCAAAATCATCGGAAGACGAGCTGTCTTCTCTCACATCCCACCCCAAACCGACATGAAAAGTTCTTAAATCCAGTCTAAAATTTTCTCCTTTTTCTAATCTTATTGCCATATCTATTTGTTATTTAGCAGACTCCCTATGCTTAAAACAACAAACAAAAAAGCGTGGGAATCTTCACTGTTATTCGTTCTGCTATCAGAGGCTCTCGCATTGCCCTTCAGTTTTAAACGAATAACGTATGAAGCCCACGCTGGCTATATATACCCCATCGCACCTGTGCGCGCTTTACAGCACGCACAAGCTCAATGACGGGTACAGAATACCTATCACGCAGACACTCACGTTACTTTGTTCCTTACTGAAGTTTAGAAATTTGCGAGATTCCTGACTGCAGAAACAAAGCGCAGTAAACGCCTTTCTATTTATTTATTTTTTCCCTTGCTTAACTGTTTTTTTCCTATTTTTAGCTAAGTAGGTTTTGCGAAGTTAAAAAGTTTTTTTCTTTTTGTCAATAGTATTTTTAACTTTTTTTAACGTCATGAAAAATTTCGTGAAAAACTATTTACACCAAACATCTTCCGCTTTCTTACCAAAGCCAATCCTAATTTATTGTATTTTACACACTTAAATACTTTTACTCAGATTTGTGGCGGACTTTATCAAATTAGCAACAGAAAAATCCTTTCAAAATCTTCAAATTCTAATCATTCTCCCTTATCGTCTCCAGCATCTCTTCAAACGACTTGCATACTACAATGCTGTTTTTTGTTTTTATCTCTATGCAATCTTTTGATTTTAAATCTATTGCAATTTCAACAGCAAGACCGTCCGTTATTCCGTATCCGTTCCTTAACAAAGCGTTCTTCGCCCAAAACAGCAAACTCAAGTCTTGCGCTTTTACGGACACGCGTGCAGACGTATCTGAACATAAACGATACACCCCGCTGCCAAGATCGAACCTTACATTGTTACTGCGGAAAAGGTCGGACAAATGACCTTGCAGCACCATATCTTCCGTGCCTCCGCAAAGCAGTCCGTCTCTGCTCATAAGCCAAAGTTTATCGGACAAAGCCAGCGCTTGCTCCACATCATGAGAGGAAAACAAAACGGCACAGTTTCGCTCCACAGCAATCTGCCTCAACAAAGCCATCAACTCCAGCTTGCTCGCCACATCTAAAAAAGCTGCCGGCTCGTCTAACAGCAGCACGTCCGTCTCCTGCACCAACGCCTTAGCTATCATCGCCTTCTGACGTTCGCCATCAGAAAGTTCCGCCATATAAGAGTTCGACTTAAAACTTAAACCTACCGAATTTATCGCCTCGTCCACTAAACGCAAATCCCTCGCCTTCAATCTTCCGAAGAAACCTGTATAAGGCTGTCTGCCTAACGAAACGAGTTCGCTCACCGTCAGTCCGCCAGCCTGCGTATGGTCTGTCAGGACCACGCTTATTTTGCGAGACAAATCTCTCTGCGAAATATTTTTCAGCAATCGCCCGGAATAGAAAACATTGCCAGAAAGAGGCTGCAAAGACGAAGACAAAGTTCGCAGCAAAGTAGATTTCCCGGCTCCGTTCGGACCAAGAAGCGCCACCAATTCGCCCCTTTTCAGTTCGAAATTCATACCGTCACAAACCTTTATCTCTTTCTTACCTAAAAGATAACCGACCCGCAAATTCTCGGCGCTTAGCAATATTTCATTTTTACCATTCATCAATTCAGATACTGTATTTTTCGTTGATTAACAATAACATAAATAATAACCGGAGCACCAAGGACCGGAGTCATCGCGTTTACAGGTATGACAGTGCCATCGCCAGGCAGCACGCACAGCACATTGCAAAGCAAAGCCACGACAGCGCCGAGCGCCATTGTCTGCGGAAGCAAAACGTCATGACTGGACGAGCCTAACATCAGACGTGAAATGTGCGGCACCGCAAGTCCGATAAACGCGACGGGACCGCAGAAAGCCGTAGCTACCGAAGTCAGCAACCCGACTGTAGCCAAAATCATCAGACGGGCCATCTTAACGTTTACGCCCAAGTTTTCCGCATAACGTTCGCCAAGCAGTAACGCATTGAGCGTCTTTATCATAAGAACAGAAACGAACAGGCCGACCGCAAGCAGCAAAGCAAAATAGGGCATCACGTCGGACGAAACGTTGCCAAAACTGCCCATTCCCCAAACCACATACGAATGCACACCCTCTGCCGACGCTGCAAAATTAAGCAAGGAAATCAAAGACGATGCCAGATAGCCAACCATGATACCAACTACAAGCACCATCATATTGCTCTTCAGCAAAGCGGAAAAGAACAAGATTACCGCGAGCACAGCCAGCGAGCCTAAAAAAGCGCCTGCCACGACAGAAAAAAAGCCAAACACGGTGAACGCTCCAGCCCCTACCGAACCTCCCAAAAAGAGCATGACGACCGCCACGCCAAGACTTGCTCCCGAGTTTATGCCCAAGACAGAAGGTCCTGCCAGCGGATTCGCAAAAACAGTCTGCAACATCAAGCCAGAAACAGCAAGAGAAGAGCCACATAAAAGAGCCGTAAAAGCCTGAGGCAGACGAGACTCCAGCACAATGAACCGCCAGCTCTCCTTAACCTCGCCTGCCCCAAAAAGAATATCAGCCACCGCTTCTGCCGGAATATCAACCGAGCCGTAAAAAACATTTGCCCAAAAAAGCAAGACCAAAGCACCTGCCAGCAACAACGCGCACTTACAATTACGACTAACCATACATCATACTAATTAACAATTTCAAAATAACGCAAATCATTGTCTTCGCACAAATCCTTATGAAAAATTTTCACAAGATCGTCTAATAGCAAATCTGGATGGAAAGGTGTCTCTTCGTAATACAATTTTCTGCTTGAGTTGCAACCCAAAATCGAATCCGAACCAAAAGCCTTAAATTTGGAATACGCCAAATGATCCGACTTTAGTTCATCACAAGTTTTATCTGTCTTTTGATGATAATTAAAAAGCCAAAAGTCTGCGTCACCACCCTTCTCAAAGACAGTCTCAAACAAAAGCGGAATTGTTTTTTCCTGCAAATTATCCGAAAAGACATAGTCTGCTCCAGCATCAGCCAGCAAATTTGCGGTCTGGCTTCTGCCCCCCGGCACATACCACACAGACCCGTATTTCAGACCATAAACCACCGACGGCTTAACAGCCGCAGAACCTGCCAATTTACTCATCTGCAGATACCTTTTTTCCACCTCGGCAAACAAAGAGTCCGCACGCTCTTCGCAACCCAGAAGCATACCATAAAAACGCATCCATTCAGCACGACCAAGCGGAAGCCTCTCCATATATTCCGCACACTCCACTACCGGCACCCCAAGTCTTTCCGTCCATCCGCCAGCCCCATTTTCAAACGGCGAGACAAAAAGAGCGTCCGGATTAAGCTCCACAAGCCGTTCCACATCAGGATTCAGTCCATCCCCAAGACTAACTATCCGCCCAGCAGTCACATCATCATGAACCCGCTTCATATTGATGAATTTAAGGTCGCACACACCTGCGACAGCCTTGTACGCGCCAAGTTCGTCAAACAGTCCGCAATGCGCAGCCGTGCAAACGACAGACCGGCTCAACGGCGTGCGCACAACAACACCCTGCGGCAAATCCTTCGGGAGCGCACTATCCCTGTCCACCAAAACATAAGTTTGCAGCACCGAGGACGAGTCCCACGGATTCCTCACCACAACACGCCTGAATCCGTCAAAATCTGCCACGTCAAGCAATGCCGCATATTTAAAGTTAAGAGCAACACCCCGTCCTTCATCCACAAGAGGCCGCCTCTCTCCGCAAGAAGCAAAAAACACAAGCGGCAAAAGCAATATTAACTTAAGAAACCTCATCTATAACAATCTGACAATCAACGCATAAATGCAAACGCATAAGGTCCAACACCAGCCTCAAGCTTAGCCTTTAAAGCACCATCGGCACCATATACAAAAACAAAGCCCGCAGATGTATAATCAACACCCGAAACGTACGAACCAATATACAAATCACCATTCGCCTCATCAATGTCAAAAGACGACGGATTAGCCGGCTTCTCACCCTTCAAAAAACAGCTGTCTGCCACCACACCGCTCTTCAAATCATACGCCATGCAGCTCAGACCATTGTCACTGCCATCAAGAGTGTACAAAACACCATTATTCAAACGCATCAAAGAGACATTCTCTGCAAACAAATCAACCTCATCATTCACAGATATTTTCTGAACAGAGGAACCAATCTCCGCATAATCACCTTTAGACAAAACATAAACATTGCCTTCTGCGTCAGCCTCAACAAGATACGGATTCACAGCAACGTCAATCCTCTTCACCTCCGTAAAATCTGCTAAGCTGATTTTAGAGACAGACTTCCCGTTCGCATATCCATTGCCCCAATTCAAGCCGTCAGAATTAGCCACGTAGAGGAAACCGTTAGACACTGCAAGCCCTTCAGGATTAGGTCCCACAGCCACCTGCTTCTCAATTTTCAGAGTTGCAGTGTCAATCATAGCCACATGTCCGTCGTACAACGAAACAAAAACTTTTCCGCCCTGCGAAACCATGAACCGAGGCAGCTGCGGCTCTTTTACCTCATTCAAAGGCACAATTGACGTTATAGATTCGCAAGTAAGTTTGTCAACCACCTCAATCACATTAGACTGATTAACAACAACATACAATTTGCTGCCATACACCAGCACATCTTGACCAACATCGCCAAGCATACGACCGTTAGCTGCGCTGAACACATCATTGTCTATGGTAAAATCCGGAAAACTTATAAACGACAAAGAGGCGTTATTATTACCCCAAACACCATTGTTCACAACATAAACACCCGAACGCGAATAGCTATCGGCACCATTGCCGTTATCGTCCGCTCCGTTCTCCTCATCCTCACAAGAAGAGAAAAACACAAGCCCAGTAAAAAACAGACTCAAATACTTAAAATACCTCATAACAATATATTTAAATTTATAAATTCAAAGCCAAAGAGAGGCGGTACGACCGACCCGGCATAGGGAAAAAACGCACAACCTCATACTGTTTATTTGTCAAATTCTGCACATCACCGCGAATCGACAGTTTGCATCTTCTCAGCACAAAACTTCTGTACAACGACAAGCAATGCTCACCGTAAGCCTCCATCTTGTTAGCCTCCGAATTGCCCGGCAAAGAATACCTCTCGCCCACAAAAGAGACATTATAAGATACATTCAAAAAACCGTTCTCCCAAGCCAATCCGCAAGAGCCAGAATGCTCCGGCGTGTAAGGAATCTGGGAACCATAATTCACAGAGCCATCAGTTTTCTCCTCCGCCACCTGCAGCATATAATTGCCACGAATAAAAAACTTAGCCCACTCAGCAAGAGGCATAAAAGCCTCCGCATTCACGTCAACGCCATATATGTCAACACGCCCCATATTAATCATGCTCCACACAAACATCTTGGGCATAGCCACAATTTTGTCATCTACCATATTGTAGTAAGCGTCTGCCGAAAATGCAAAAGAGCGCATAACATCCGAAGCGTAAGCAATTCCAAAATTAAACTGTTTGGCACGCTCAGGCACAAGATTTTTACTGCCAACACGGTCAAAATAGTTTTCGTTAAAAGTAGGCACACGAAAACCGTCCTTAAAAGAAGCCCTCACATTAAAATCTGCATCAAAAGGCTTATAAGACACTGATACTGAAGGCGAAAGACGCTGTTCATCATCTGCAGCCACCCCACGTTCAGTATAATTAAGGCAGACCGTGCTCAACAATGACGCTACAGCCCGTATTTTACGATCAGAATACTTCAAAGCCACCACATTCAGAAATGAATATCTTTCTGGTTGCACATTAGTTATCTGATTGACATTCAAACCATTCATAATATAGTCTGACGAATAAGCCAAGTCTAAACAATGCAACAAGCGCCATCTAAGCCCTGCCGAAAAATAGAACTCCTGCTGAAAATACTTGTCATCAACCCTACCATTGGGATATATGGCGCCCTCGTCATGATAATGCGTCCTGCTCCAGTTGAACTTACCCTTGAACTGCAAAGAGAAACGCGACGACAAGTTGCTCCGAAAATCAGCCTGACCGAAGAAGATTCTATCGCTCAAAGACTCTTTGCTAAACGAATTATAATAGATGACCCCACCGGGCAGACCTCGCTCAGAACCATAGAAATAAACCTTTGCCGACAACGAAGAGCGTTCAGAAACATCAGTCCAAAAATTAGCCTCGCCCGACCACGCATCCACATCACTGTTATGTCTCCTCTCTTTAGTCACAAGATTACCATTTTTTAGTCTGAAAGGATAATTTCCGTCCGCCCTATAATAACTGCCCGAAACTGAAAAAGCGCTGTTCTCTCCAACTTTCTGCTCATAACGCAGATAAGGCGACACAAGTCCGAACGAGCCGCCTTGCAGACGGGTCACAAACCGACGGTTATCATGCTCAAACATAGGTTTTTTACTGCTCAGCTCGACGGTAGCAGCCGAAGAGAAAAGCCTTGCCGGACGAAAAATATCGTTAGATTCAACAATGGACAACGACACACATCTAAGATTATCCAAAGAAAACTTGCCAAGGTCAATCTGACCATTCTGACAATCAGACACAGGCACGCCGTCATAGGCCACCGCAGT
>CALGHE010000081.1 GCA_937915765.1 uncultured Bacteroidales bacterium
AAAAACTATTTTTGCCTAATTTTTTTACATCTCCACCAAAATTTTACGGTGATCCACTTTTCGGCACTTTTGAAATGAATTTATAGAACCCACCTATAACATAGTTCGGCAACGCAAAAAAAATCCGGAAGACTCTCTTCCGGATTATTCGCAATTCTCAAATTCGCAAGCCTTACTCAAAAAGCCCGATCGACTCGCAATATTCAAACTCGCCGTCCAGAATAGCCGACACCAAGCCTTCCGAGTATTTGTCTGTCAAGCCCTCCTTCTCCAGCTCATCCATAACAAAATCAAAGATTTCGTCCTCGTCTATATCAACCATAGCGTTTTCGTCCTCGTTCTCATAGACGCCCTTCGAGTCGTAGTAGTCTGCCAAAATATCTGTCACCAGCTCCACATCCTCTTCCTTAACGTCCGGCCAGTCCTCCTTCACTCTTTCAAGGATGAATTTTATAGCCTTATCTTCGTCATATTCCAATTCTGCCATAATCGTAAATTTTAATGATTAACAAATAATTTTTCAAATATATACAAATATAAACAAAGTTATCTTAGGTAAAAAAGAAAACAACTAACTTTTTTCACAAAACAGCAAAAACAAAAAAAGTCCCGAACCATCGGGACTTTCGTGGGCCCACTAGGATTCGAACCTAGGACCCCCTGCTTGTAAGGCAGGTGCTCTGAACCAGCTGAGCTATGAGCCCTTGTTTCTCAAAAGCGATGCAAAGATACGGCTATTTTTGAAATCTGCAAGCGATTTACCGTTTTTTTATCAAAAAAAATCACTTTAACGTCCTTCCATCCGCATTTCGCGCCATTTTTAAACTAAATTTTAATCTACATTATGTTCTCGCACATAAAAAAGACGCCCCGGTTCACACAGAGACGCCTCTTGAAAAAAATTTAATCACATAAAACGAACTGAAATTATCATGGAAATTGTTTATATCTTTGCGCACCGGCTCTCTTGCCGGCCTTATATACTTAAGTTATGACTCGTTTCCGTCCTTGTTTCATCTATAAAACAAGCAATATTGCAAAATGTTCACAATTCCGAGTTTTTTTTCAAAATAATAACGTAAATTCGCAGAAAATCTTTTACTGGACATGAATATTTTTTTAAGTCTTTTTGCGAATTTCTTCTCCATCGGAGCGTTCACGCTCGGTGGCGGATATGCGATGCTCGCTATCGTAGAGGAGATTGTGGTCAATAAAAAGGGCTGGCTCAGCAAGTCAGATTTCTGGGACATGATTGCGGTTGTGCAGAGCCTTCCCGGCGTGTTTGCCATAAACACGGCGCTGTATGTCGGCTACCGCATCAAGGGGCTGAGAGGCGGCCTTGCGGCTGCGTTCGGCGCCACGCTCCCCTCGTTCATCATCATTGTCGTCGTTGCGATGTTTTTCTCCAACCTGAGAGAGTACGAGATTGTCGAGAACTTTTTCCGCGGAATCCGCCCTTGCGTCGTCGCGCTAATACTTGTGCCTTCGCTCAAGATGGTGAAAGAGAGCAAACTGACAATCAAAACCATCTGGATTCCGATTTTAGCCACCGTGCTGATCTGCTCGCTCGGCGTTTCTCCTATATATATAGTAGCGGCTGCCGGGGTTGGCGGAATTTTATGCGGACTATATTTTCATCGTAAAACGTTCAAAAACTAAGTTATGGACATCACTCTATACATCAATCTTTTTTACGCATTCTTCAAAATCGGGCTGTTCGGCTTTGGCGGCGGCTACGGAATGATCTCGCTTATACAGTACGAAGTGTGCGACCACTTTACGTGGATGACCACGAAAGAGTTTGCAGACATACTTGCAATATCTCAGATGACGCCAGGCCCCATCTCCATAAACACGGCAACTTATGTCGGATACACAACCGGAGGTGTCTCTGGCGCTGTGGTCTCCACATTCGCATTGTGCTTGCCTTCCCTCCTGATGATGTGGTTCGTGCTGCGCTTCCTGTTCAAAAACAAAGAGAACAACTACGTGAAATGGCTCTTTTCCGGACTGAAGCCTGCGGTTGTAGGACTAATCTTCTCCGCCGCCGTGCTGATGATGAACGGTGAGAACTTTATAGACTGGCTAAGCGTGATCATCTGCGCTGCAAGTTTTGCGCTTCTGTACTTCTGGAAGGCGAATCCTATTTTGCTAATTTTGGCTTCTGGCACGGTTGGAATTGTTTACTATGGATATTTTTAGGCTTATACACAATATTGTCCTAAATATTTTGTAAAAAAAACAAAAGGGGTTCTCGGCTCTTTCAATTAAAGACGTTATACAGCAAAAAAAATTGGTACTGCCTTCCAGGCAGGTTTTCGTTGCATCAGACTTCGCCCGAGACTTCGTCACGGGTTACCGTCGCTACGCTTTGTGCTGCCTTCCA
>CALGHE010000082.1 GCA_937915765.1 uncultured Bacteroidales bacterium
CGATAGGACAACCTTTGTCGTCAACTTTGCCAGCAGCCGCAGCAGGAGTACCTTCACACTGATCCAAATAGTCAACAACACCGTCACCGTCAGAATCAAGCGGACAACCCTTATCGTCAACCTTACCAGCAGCTTCGGCAGGAGTGTCAGGGCACTTATCCAAGTAATCAGCTACACCGTCACCGTCTGTATCGATAGGGCAACCAGTTGAGTCGATTGTACCTGCAGCTTCAGCAGGAGTGCCTGGACATTTGTCCAAATAGTCGTACACACCGTCTTTATCAGTATCAAGCGGGCAACCTTTTTCGTCAACCTGCACACCTTCCGGAGTGTCAGGACACTCGTCCTGTTTGTTTGGAATACCGTCATTATCTCTGTCACCATTAAATGTGAAGCTATAAGCTAGACCCAAAGAGTGAAGCAACTGCTGATCTCCGTAGCTACCGCAATCTCTCTTGTCCTGGTCGTCAGACAAACCATAGCCATAAGTAGCGATGTAACGCAAAGAGAATCTTTCAGAAAGGCGAAGGTCGCAACCAAGCCCCGCAGGGATAACCATAGAGAAACCAGGTTCGCAGTTCGGATTTTCGTCAACTTCCATCAAATAACGTCCGCCGACACCCAAGAATACGAAAGGACGGAACAAAGCAGCCTCACTTCTGATGAACTTATATTTCAAAGTCAAATCGCCATATCCCATTGCAGATTCGAACTCAACCTTGTCGTGGTCAACTGCACCATATTTGCCATAAGATGCAAAGAATGTAGCATCAAAATAACGGTTTATGTAACGAGAGAATGTCAAAGCTCCGTGTCCGTAGAAATCAGCTCCGATATTCAAGAAATCGTGTCCATACTCACCAGCGTACTCAGTACGACCGCCGTAAAGACCAACGTTCCAAGGATTGTCCATGGTTTGTGCCGATACAGACAAACTAGCTGCCGCCGCACAAATAAAAGTTAAAATCTTTTTCATTTTACTATTAATTATTTATTTGAAATTTCTAATTTCACACTTATACCCTTGCAAATATAATATCATTTTTTTACAAAAGAATAAAATGGAGATATATTTTGCAATATTTTTTTCGGCATCAGGCTATTTCGCCTTCTTTTTACCCAACGACTCCAAATAAAATATCAATTTTAACCCTAGGTTGACATAGCCAAAACGTTCTACAATCCTTGTATTCGACCGTATTTGGCGACTGGAAAGCACGCTCGCGCTTTGGAGTTGCAACGGAATACCGTCTGCATCAACACACACTAAATCATAAATAGTTACAGAGCCGTCCTTGTACTGAGGATTATCCTTATCATTTTTCGCTCGCAACTGCATTCTGTTAAGAGCATAATCCACGAAGAAAGACACTCCCACGCTATTATTAGACTCCAGTTTAAACCGATACCCAAAATCGCCAGACAACATAACCATGATTGGTGTTGACGAGTATGTTCCGGTAGAGAACAATTTCTTGTCTTTACCGCACGCTATAGCCAATGCCTCGTCTATTACGGTGCCATATGCCGGATAGTACCCCTCAATATCTACCCCTTCAAGTTTCTGGTCATACTCTATTTCCAAAGGAATGCCAAATTTCAACCCTGCATTTGCCACAAAATCGTAATCTTCGAACTTATACGACGCCATTACAGGGATTTCCAGCAACTTCGCGCTATAGTCCTCCTTTATATCATCTATATTGATATCAAGTTCCAGACGGTCCCCCTCCATATCGGTAAAGTTATATTCGTCAAAAAAACCGGCCCCCTCATATTTGCTCTTTGATATATTCAAACCGACTCCAATTCGCATTCCCCACTTTTTGTTAAAATAGTAAGAATAATTGAACATCGCTCCGTACCCAAAACTTCTGGACGCTTCACCAAATTCGGAATCCATCGTAAAACCGCAATACCCTCCGTTTATTGAAAACTCTATAACGCTGTGCGCATCTGGATTGAGTGTATCCTTCTTAATATAACTTTTAGGCTTCACATACCCGTAATCAATCATAGGCTTAAACTTCTTCACGGTATCCAGTTCAGGGAACATCTCCTGCGACCATGATTTGCTATCAACCACAGTGTCCAGTTCAGGCAAGACCTCCGGGTCCTCGCCCCATATAGTAAAAAAACAGTCATTTTTACTATCATAGTTCGAGACGGCGTTGTTCTGTCCCCAAGCCAAAGCGACCCCGAGCCAAAGGAGTGCCTGCATCATCAATATTTTATGTGTCAAACCAACCATATACGTTAAAAAAGCGATTCAATTTTTAAAAGTAATAAACTAACATCAAATTCACAACAACAAACATTATTTTTTCGCGTTCGTCTCATGTTTTTTTTCAAAAACATCATTTTACGATGAAACGTTCGCCTAAATTATCACCTTTTCCTGTCGTTATGAGTATATAATAATAACCAGGTTCTGTCCGTCCTGCTATCACAATCGGGTAAGACGAAGGCTCGCCCCTGTACACACAAACACCTTTGCTGTTGAACACTTCCACAAGCAAATTGAACATCTCCTCTTCTGTAAACTCGTAGTCCACAACAATGTTTTCACCCACAGCTACCGGATTCGGGTAAAGCTTAAATTTCCGCCCTTCTTCGAAACAAATTGTTTCAGACGCGAACTCTTTTCCTGCTTCAGTTGTCACATAGACCTGAAAACACCCATTAAGCAAGACCTCTTCCGTATAGTATTCCTTGGTCGCGCCAGCAACAGGCACACCGTTTTTCAGCCATTGATAAGCCACAAACTTCTCTTCAAATATATTATTGTTACAGAAAAGCACATAATCATGCTTGTTCACAATCAACGGCACATCCAGGCTCTTCTCCACATTTATGAAAATCGTCACAAAACTGTCGCACCCCATACTATTAGTCAAAGTGTCACGCAAGACCGTGCTGCGGAAATAGACCTTTTCATCGTATGTAACCTGATTCATGCTATCAACAAAAATTTCCGTATTAGAGACTTCCCACACATCAATATCTACATTTACGACACTATCGCACCCATCCATATTAGAGTAAACTCTGACAAACGAAGTGTCGCTATAAAAATATTCGTCATCAAACTTCACGCGTCCGCACGAAGCTAATTTTTCATAATACTCACCCGAATGGCCTATCTTCACATTCACATAAACCACACTGTCGCACCTCTTTGATGATGTATAATGTTCCACCAAAGTCGTATCGCTGAAATAAGTTTTGCCTTTATACAAAAGCGAGTCACATCCTTTTTCAACTCTGCTCTCTTGTATCGGCTTTATCACATTCAGATGTATCTCAACTATACTGTCACAACCGTCCGCACTTTTATGCGTCTCTGTCAATATTGTATTTTCCTTATAATAGTTGTCATTAAAGAAGACACTGTCACAACCCTCAATAGTATAAGTGCTGGTCTTTTGATTCACAATCTTTATTCTGACAATATGAACCAAGCTGTCACACCCCTGAGAACTTTCAATCACTTCATACAGTTCCTCATCAGTCTCAAACAGGCGGCCTTCATATTCAACAAATCCGCATCCCGTAATAACCGTATCCTTTACGATTGGATTTGCAACTTTAATATTAATGGTGCGGAATGTGTCACAGCCCCACTCTCCTCCTATAAAAGGAATCGCCCTATTCAACACTGTGTCCTTATAATAAGTCATACCCTCAAAATCGACGGATTCACAACCGAACTTAACCAATGTGTCATAAACCGTATTGTAAACTATAATTTGAATACCACGGACACTGTCACAATCAAAACGCTCTTCGTAAATTGTATCCTTATAAAAGACAGTGCCGTCTTCTATTATGACAGAATCACGTCCCTTCTTAGTATATAAGTGATAAGAAGGCTTTGTGATTTTTATATGAATTTCATGAATACTATCGCAAAGATTTTTATTTTTAAGATCATATCTAATCACGGTATCATTAAGTATATATTCATCCACTATCGTTTCTGAAACTCGCCCTTGAGGGTCTCTCTGCTTTATAGTATCAATATATCTGTACCTTTCACAAGCAGTAACAGAATCGACCGTATAGTCTGACTTAAGAATATTAACATTAACAGTAAGAATAATACTGTCACAACCCTTACTATTTTTCAATGTATCATTAAAGACAACACTTTCCGTGTACTTTATACGTTCACCTTTCGCATTAAGATAAAATAACGAATCACATGCACTCTTCGATATTTCATTCCTTGTCTCCTTTCCGATTACAACATTTACATAAACAAGGCTGTCGCAACCGCTTTTAGTCTTCAGAGAATCCACAAATGACGTGTCCGAATAAAACGTTTCGCCTTTGTATGAAGCAGCACCACAACCTTTCACGTCAAAAGGTGACATCTTGGCTTTATTCACAACTATATCTACTCCAAATATAACGCTGTCACAATCGCACACATTACTTTTCAGCGTATCGCTCAAAGATATGTTGTCATAATAAACAACGCCATCATAAACAACACTGTCGCAGTCCTCTATACGCAAAAGACTATCTTTATTTGTTTTATAAACATTCAAATAGGTAAAAGTAATAACGCTATCACACTTCAAAACATTCTTCAAGGTGTCCTTGACCAATATCGAATCAGTGTAAACTACACCATTAAACACAACACTGTCGCAACCATTAATTTCCGAATCGACAAACTGCACTTTGCTAATTTTTATGTCAACCAACAACAGGCTGTCACAACCATCATTTTTCAACGAATCTACAAACGATGTGTCCGAAAACGCAACAAAATCAAGATTGTCACTTTCATACACAAAAGAGTCGCATCCCACCAAACTAACAGAATTGCGAATTGTCACACAATTAATTTGAACTGGCACCTCTCTCAACATGCCATTCAGAGCCACTCTGATCGTATCATTTCCTTTTCGCAAAAGATTAGCCTTTTCTCCGGACACAACAAATCGATTTGTAACGGAAGACCACTGCAAAGAATCTGATTTGCTGAAATAAAAAGCAGAGTCTATGCTATTGTAAGAATCCTTTTCATCAAAAAAGACTGGAGCAGCCGCCAAAAATGTAAGTTCCGAATCAAACGGACGCGGATAAAGAGAGTCTGCATGAAGCCAATGAGCAAACTTGTCCGAAGCAAGCAGTTCATCTGTTGCAAACACATCATCCTCAGACTTAGTCAAACACATTTGACTATCACTATAACACTCCTCTACACCCCCTGTTCCATCAAAATAGCCATAAATAGTGCCAATCTGGTCTGTGTTTTTAGACGAATACACCACACCCACATTCAAACAATTTTTAAGATTAGAGTCGCCTAAAACTTCTCCGCAAATTCCGCCAACCTTAGTCCCCTGCGATATAAAACCAGAATTGAGACAATCTAAGACATGACCAGCATTACGACCTACAACCCCACCAATCGCATTGCCACTCGAAAACACAGAACCAGCATTAACAGAATGACTTATCGTTGCACCGCTTATATTTTCGCCCAAAACACCTCCTACATATCCAGTTTCTGAACTGACACGTCCTGAATTTCCAGAATAAGAGATTTCGTTTCTATTATATCCTAATACACCTCCAACGTAAACAGCACCTCTTACCCTAGAGTTATTAACACAACCCTTGACCTTGCCATATCTATTTAAGCCACAAATTCCACCAACACAATTGACTCCCGAAACTTCACCTTCAACAAACAAAGAATCAACTGTTCCGACCCCTAGAATTCCAAATACACCTACATTATTTGTTTCCCTCTCAATTTTAACGTTCAAGGAATAACCGTTTCCATAAAAAACTCCATCAAAACAAAGCGAATCTACTTCTATTAGATTTTCCCCCACTATCGTTTTTATTGTGTCATCCAATATATCGTTTTGCAATGAGAAATAATTGCCATAGCTCCAATTTCTACCATAAACAGTCTGCAACGTATTTTGATTAACCAAAGAAGCCAAATCCTCCATATCCTTTTTGGTCTTTATAAGATAAGGATTTCCCTCTGTGCCGTTTCCTCCAGAAAAGAGACCATTAGCAATAAATGCGTTAAGGTTTTTCACATACTTGCCTAACCTAAGACAAACGACCTCATCTCCAGGCTTTCTCAACGTTGCGTTTGTAGCATTTGTCGAAAAGCAGTCATGTAATGCAGAAAACGAAACTCCTAATGAATCAGACACAGAAAAATCAGATTTAATCAATCCAATAAATTCGTCCTCTTTCAAAATTACAGGAGTAACAGCAAGTTTAGCCTCAGGGAAAGAGGCTATTGCAGTCGGACATGGATAAAATCCATCTCTATGCGTCATATCTGCAGAAAAAAAGACATCAGAAAACAAAGAATCTCCAACTAACGTTTTTGTAAAAACACCTACAGCATGAATATTATTCGATTCGTTATAATCTTTACCTTTAACTCCTCCTAATAATCTAGACGTCATTTGACCATCATAATAACTCGAAATCATTCTGCCATCAAACTCTCCGCAAATAGCCCCGTAGCATTTGTTTTTCTCCTTTGCTACTTTGAAAGTGCCAAAATTAAAAACTCTGTCATAACGAGAAGCGTCCTTTCCTCCTAAAGCCACACCGGCAACCCCGCCAACATAATCCAGCTCAGCGCTAACAACCCCCGTATTGACAAGCATTTTAACTCCGCAAGAGTCTGTTTTCCCTACAATTCCGCCAACACAAGAATCTCCAGCCACATAACCTATATTCAAAGCAGAACTCAAATTAAACAAATCTTTATTTTTATCATAATTACCCTTTGCCAATCCGCAAATACCGCCTACATAAGAGTTACCCAAAACGCTTGCTGAATTGACTGACGCTTTAATTTGCGAGTTATAAGAATAACCACAAATACCGCCAACACAATCTTTTCCCTTCACATAACCACAAACACGGACAGAATCCACTTTACCGTTTTTCACTGTGCCAAAAAGTCCGACTGGCTCATTCGACTTGCCTTTATTCAAAGAGTCTATGTTAAGAATAAATTCATGACCCAAGCCATTGAACTCACCTCCAAAATAAGCATTTTCAGCACGTCCGTCACCTATAACAAACTTTATAGTATCAGCAATATCAGCAACGACCTTAAAAATCTTACCCGTACTCCAATTTTCAGATGAGTTTCTACCAAACTTATTTGTGTTCACCAACTCTTCAAGAAACTTCATGTCATCATACACCTTTATAATATATGGTTCTTCTGCCGTACCCCGACCTCCTGAAAAAATTGGATATGTTAACAAAACAGGAAACTCCCTCACTTGTTTATCTTTCGAACTGATTTTCAACGTATCAGCTCCACTTTTTGACAGGTATGCCATCCCCTCTTCAAATCTAACATTTCCACCAAGCGACACCCATGATAGTCCTAACCCATTTAAAATAGAAAAGTCAAAAGACACATCTCCAACACAATCTTTAGAATCTATAGGCAAACAATAACTTGCCAACTTAGCATCTTTTACACCTTTCAATTCCGCAGGCAAAGCGTAACACCCCGTTTCAAACACCCACTTTGACGCATCTGTTTCGAATCGGTTCAATATCTTGTCACCCAGCAAACTATCTGTCACTACTCCAGCAGCAAATTCATCTCCAGTCATCGACATACGCGAATCAAAGAAAGACGATGCCACAGTGCCTGAACTAGCCCCACACACAACTCCGGCAGAAGCTCCTCCAACAGATCCTACAGCAACAGACCCGCTCAAAACAGCATCTTCAACCATACCGGCAACACCGCCAACAAAGCCAGTTCCTTCCACATAACCAGAATTTAAGCACCTGTCAACAATCGAAGAGCCGCCCTGCACACTGCCGACCAATCCTCCAACGAGATCAGAACCTTTGATAGTTCCCGAATTTGCACAACCTATTATAACGGAACCATCTTCCGCCGAAGCACAAACACCCCCAGCCACACCAGAGCCATGAACAGAGGCTCCATTATAGCAGCCTCTCAACGTTCCACCTTTCAAAATGCCACAAACACCCGAAACAAAGTCGCCTCCAGCAACGCTGCCTATAACCGACAACGACTTTATCTCGGCACCTTTTCCTACTACGCCAAAAAGAGAAGCCGACGAAGTCGAATCTATATCCAAAGAAAGCGAATGTCCACCTCCGTCAAAATAACCCTGAAAAGAAAACACATCTCCTTTGTAGCAATTCCCTATAACAAAATCGACAGACTCAGCTATATCATTAGCAAGATAAAAATACTTACCGTTACTCCAGTTTTTACTTGCATCATCATAAGCAACCTCTTCATTAACCATTTCCGCCAATTTCCGAACATCACCAATAGTTGTCAGCACATAAGGCTTGGCATTCGTTCCCTTGCCACCGGAAAACAGCAATGTGTCCACAGTCCCAACATAAACGGGAATAACCCTTCTTGAATTTTTATAGTTTATAAAAAGCGTATCATTTCCAACTTTTGCAAGTCCCACATTATGTCCCTTAATCTGCAAACAACCTGTTGACGACGAATAAGTAATACCATCTACCGGATAAAGTTCAAACTGAGACATAAGTTTCTTGTCTGCACTCACACTATCAAAAGGGACTGGCAAAGACGCAAAATACAGAATTTCGTCAAAATCGTCAGGGACTTCATACACTACATTACCCGTGTTCATATTTGGAACAGGATACAGGAATGAGTCAAGTTGCGTCCAATAATCACTAACAAGACCTCCTCTATTTTTTACAAAATTTTGCAATTCATTTAATGTCAAACCCTTAGCCATTGAGTCTGAAATAAGACTCATAGATTTATCAAAAAAGCAAGTATCAACATCAGGAAAACCTCGTTTTCCCGCTATCATCCCAACTTTTAAATCTTCAATTTTTACACTTGAATCGACTGCAACAACCCCAACGTTTATATTCGGCCACATCCCAATTCTAGTATACATTGCACGATAAAATCCACAAATACCACCTACATTCGACACTTCACCTCCTAATTCTACGCTAACATAACCACTATTTAGATTATATCCTAGTTCATCCCCTTCTAAATCTCCACAAATACCACCTATGTATCCCTTACTTACTGTAGATTTAACATATCCAGCATTGACACATTTTCTCAAATATCCATATTTGCTAGCTCCCACAATTCCACCTATATACTCTCTGCCACATACGTCTCCCAAATTTATAGAGAAGTCAATATTAGCCCTTGCTACAGAATTTCCAGCTTTCCCTACAAGCCCTCCTACCATAGTTCCATGCACAGCAGCAACAACCATTCCTTCATTCAACGAATACATCAAAGACCCTGCTAAATAGCCACAAATTCCACCTGTACAGTAATCTTCATTCCCGTCGTCACTTTCGGAATCGTATAAATATTTAGAATAAACATTGGCACTATTTCTCAAATTATAAAAAACAGCACCTGTTGCTATCCCGCAAATGCCTCCTGCATAACCTATTTCACACTCCACATTTCCATCTACCCTGACATTATTCATTGTAACATTATATGCACTACCCGCAACACCTCCCACATAACTTCGCCCCTTTATATTCACATTTTCAAATGTTATGTCATAAATGCTACTATTCGACACTTTCGAAAAAAAACCTACATAATCTTCCGTTTCCGAAATATATGTAACGTTGCTAATCTTATGGTTATTGCCATTGAAATCCCCGACAAAGCCATTATCCCCGCCTATTTTTTTGAATTCAACCCCACTCATATCTATATCTGCATCCAAACGGTAATAAGTTTCATCTGAAAACGACGTTTCGTTTGACAATTCGATGATGTGGTCTGCCGTTGTCAAGATGTATGGGTCATCCGCTTTTCCTGAACCAAAATCTTTATAGGACCCCGCTGCAAACAGCAACGCAGGCGTCAGTAAAACTGGCACCGTCAATAAAAGCCTGAATATTATATTTCTATATAAATCAATTCCCAAACCTATTTTTTTCATATTAAATCAATTTATGGCCTTGTGCCGAAACACTCCACGACCTCATTCTTCAGCTTAGTCACATAAAGGCATACCTAAATGTTCACTATATAATTCGCCAAGTTAATCATTTTTTTTCAATCAAGAATACTTTTTTCTCAAAAAAAGTGTCCGTCCATCCATCAAAAATCATAAAATACTATATTTCAAGCACATACAGAACAAATAAAAAAATTAAACAAAAAAGTTTCTTTTTTACTAAAATCTGATTCAGATTTCGTAAATTTGCACCGCGAAAGGTTAAGACTCTTGAAACTCTAATTTGTCGCGGCTAAATCACTTTAGCTTGCACGAAAGTTTGGGTTTTAATTGGTTTATTCAATATCGAGACTTCGTTCTCTTTTTGTGAAACAGTATGGAACACAAAAATAAAGTTCAACATCCAGTTTACTCTAACAACGTTATCGAATTCGTAACGGTGGCGGCTGAGTATTGCGCATTTCTCGAAAAGTGCGGCTCTATTGACACTCGCGCTTTCCTTGAGAAAATGACGAAGATTGCTCCTCTGCTGTATCTGAAAGTGTCGATGCTACCGAATTTTGACGAATACTCTGAACTTGAAATTCGACAATTTGTGACAGAGGACGAGTACGAATTTATACGCGAACAGGTCTCTTCTGCCATAGGTCAATTTGACGAATATCTTGAGGTTTTCCATCCAGACATGCAATACAGCGACACTCCTGTGATTGCTTACATCTCGGAGGACTTGACTGATATATATCAGGACTTGAAAGATATGATTGCCAATTTTCAAAGTGCAGAACTCGAAATAATGAACGACGCTCTGCTGAACTGCAGCACAAACTTCAAGGAGTATTGGGGGCAAAAGCTTCTAAACGCAACTAAAGCAATGCACAACGTTCTGTACACAGCCGATTTGGATGCTGACAATAACAATTCTCTACAAAAACAAAAAGATTTAGATGACTGAGTTTAAAAGCAAAATAAGCAAAGAGGAGATTGCCAATTATCCGGTGGCTGAATTTGGTGGAAACATATACATCATTCAGACCATTGCTGATGCAGACTGGGCTGTATCCGAGCTGGAAAAAGAGGCCGTACTAGGATTTGACACGGAAACTCGCCCAGCTTTCAGAAAGGGACAATCTAACAAAGTTGCCTTGATGCAGCTCAGTTCCCAGAACAACTGCTTCTTGTTTAGGCTAAATAGAATAGGCATTCCTAACTCTTTGGCTCAACTGCTCGCTAACAAGTCCGTCCTAAAAATAGGACTTTCTTTGAAAGACGATTTCCGAGCCATTTCCAAAATGGCGAAGGTTAAGCCTGATAATTTCATAGAATTGCAGACTTACGTGAAATCTTTCGGAATAGAAGAGATGAGTTTGGCTAAAATTTTTGCTATAATTTTCGGACTGAAAATTTCAAAAGCTCAAAGGCTGACAAATTGGGAGGCCGACAGCCTCACCTCTAAACAGAAAGGATACGCGGCTTTGGACGCTTGGGCAACTCGTGAAATCTATATGAAATTAGATTCTATATCTAAGGACAAAAAGATTGACTCTGACAAATTACAGCTTTAAGGTTTGGTTTTTACCATACTTAAAGCTTTTTTTATAATATAATCAATAAAGGTTATTCTTCTTATAAACAACAAAATTATGGGTGGTTTTTTCGGAACAATCTCAAAGACTAACTGCGTAAACGATTTGTTTTACGGCACAGACTACAATTCGCACTTAGGAACCAAGCGCGGCGGCATGGCGACTTATGACGAAAGCACAGGCTTCATGCGTAGCATCCACAATCTCGAAAGTTCTTACTTTAGAACTAAGTTCGAGCCTAATCTTCCTAAGTTTTCCGGCAATTCTGGCATAGGTGTAATCAGTGACACTGACGCTCAGCCTATCGTGATTCACTCTCATCTCGGCAGATTCGCAATCACTACTATCGCCTGCATCAACAATCTGGAGGAACTGGCCGAAGAACTTCTGCAGCAAAACAAGAATTTCTCCGAGTTAAGCTCCGGCAAAATCAACCAAACCGAACTTATCGCGCTTCTTATAACTAGTGGCAATACCATCAAGGAAGGAATTGAAAATGTTTTCAATAAAATAGAAGGCTCTTGCTCTTTGCTGTTGCTTACGGAAGACGGTATTGTTGCAGCCCGCGACAAATTAGGTCGTCTCCCTATGATTATTGCTGAAAAAGAAAACGCTCATGCCGTCTCTTGCGAATCTTGCTGTTTTCATAATTTAGGATACGAGCCGGTTTACAATGTAGGTCCGGGTGAAATTGTGCGAATAAAAGCTGACAAATTCGAACAGCTCAGGGCTCCTAATAAAAAAATGCAGATTTGTTCTTTCCTTTGGGTGTATTTCGGGTACCCTGTCTCTTCTTATGAAGACATCAATGTGGATTGCTCAAGATACTGCGCCGGATGCCTTATGGGAAAAAAAGATAATTGTGACGCTGATTTCGTCGCAGGCATCCCTGATTCTGGCGTAGGTTTTGCCATAGGGTATGCAGCAGGGAAAAACATTCCGTACAAACGTGCCATGATAAAATACACTCCGACTTGGCCTCGCAGCTTTACTCCTGCTAATCAAAGCGTTAGGAAGCTTGTCGCCAAGATGAAACTGATTCCGAACAAGCAACTGCTAAAAAACAGCAAGGTAATATTCTGTGACGACTCTATCGTCAGAGGCACACAGTTGCAGGATAATGTCGAAGCTTTGTACAGATATGGGGCCAAAGAAGTGCATATGCGCATATCTTGCCCGCCTTTAATATACCCTTGCAAATTTTTGAACTTTGCTTCAAAAAATAGCGACCTCGACCTGATTACAAGGCGAATCATTAAAGAGTTTGAAGGCGACCACAACAAAAATCTTGAAAAATACAAGACTACTGACTCGCCTGAATACAACAGGCTTGTTGAAAAGATACGATCTACGTTCGACCTCAGTTCGCTGAAGTTTAGCACTATAGAGGACTTAGTGGAAGCGATCGGCTTGCCTAAAGACCAGATATGCACTCACTGCTTTGACGGCTCAAGCTATTTTTAAAACTTCCATAGGTGAGTTCTATAAAAATTAGTTCGAGTTGGTTTTGAAGAGCATTTTGCTTAGGTTGCTTGTATTCGCGAAGAGCAATACAAGCATCGTAACTGAATGAATATAAACTAAATAAAATCAAAAGCGTCCGAATTCGGAGTTTATGACAAAAATTTTATTGAAGTTTACTCTATTATATTTTCTATAAATTCGGACAAAAGAAGTTTGAACGACTTTTGTCTATCTTGTTCTTATTTGCGAACTTTTCGACAAGCTAAATGAACATGACGTAACTTGTTCCGGCTTTGACTTGGTAAGGAAAAGAACACGCAAGTATAGGAGCAATGAAAGCTTTGTATCGTAACTGAACAAATAAGAGCAAGATAGACAAAATGGGTTCAAAAGTGCCAGAAATAAAATTCAGAAAAAAATATTCGAAACACAATTTATTAAGTTAGCTTCATTTTTTTGCTTCCAAAACGGTGAAAATAAATAATTATACCTATTTTTGTAATATGAGAAGATGACTGTAATCTATTTAAAATTACCGCATCTACTTGACGGCACAGCTGTATTTTCTCTTCATTTTGAAGGATGAATACTCGCTTGCCAGGACTCTTTATTCACAAACTTTTTCTTAACATATTTGATGGACAAAATCATTATTTATCAGGTTCTTCCACGACTATTTGGCAATCAGACAAAAAAGTTGGTGCAAAATGGTTCTTTAAAGCAAAACGGCTGTGGAAAATTTAACGATTTCACTCCCGAAGTTCTCAACGAGATTAAAAAGCTTGGCGTTTCGCACATCTGGTTTACCGGTGTAATTGAGCACGCCACCCAAACTGATTATTCTGACTTCGGAATCACAAAAGACCATCCGGCTGTTGTTAAAGGTAAAGCTGGTTCACCCTACGCCATTAAGGATTACTACGATGTTGACCCCGATCTTGCCGTGAACGTGAAAGACAGAATGAAGGAATTTCAGAATCTGATAACAAATACTCACAAAGCTGGGCTCAAAGCTATTATAGATTTTGTCCCAAATCACGTCTCCAGACAGTACAGATCTGATGCAAAGCCTAAAAAAGTTAAAGACTTAGGCGAAGATGACGACAAAAATTGCGCTTTCTGCAGAGACAACAACTTTTATTACCTTCCAAATCAAGAATTTGCAGGACAGTTCGAACTTGCCGATGAGAACGGAGTTGTCTATTCCGAGTTCCCTGCTAAGGCCACCGGCAACGATTGTTTCAGAAACGATCCTTCTGTGTTTGACTGGTTTGAAACTGTTAAACTGAACTACGGCATAAACTACACAGATTTCCACAATAAAGAATTTTGTCCAGTGCCAAACACTTGGATCAAAATGCTCGACATACTTTTATTTTGGGCAAAGAAAAAGGTTGACGGATTTAGGTGCGACATGGCGGAAATGGTCCCTGTAGAGTTCTGGGGCTGGGCAGTTCCTCAAGTCAAGGCCCAATATCCGAACATCATCTTTATTGCCGAAACTTATGACAGGAACCAATATGCTCTATACCTGAACGAAGGTCAGTTCGATTATCTTTACGACAAGGTCGGACTTTACGATACTCTCAGAGGGGTGATTTCTGGATTCCAACCTGCAAGCTGCATCACAGGTGCATGGCAATGCATTGACGGACTTCAAAATCGTATGCTAAACTTCCTCGAAAATCACGACGAACAAAGAATCGCCTCTGATTTTTTTGCAGGAAACGCTGTTAAAGCGTTGCCAGCAATGTTGGTCTCTGCAACAATGAGCAATGGCCCGGTTATGATATATTCAGGTCAGGAATTTGGTGAAAAGGGCATGGACAACGAAGGCTTCAGCGGAATAGACGGACGCACTTCCATATTTGACTACTGGGCCGTGCCTTCCGTGCAAAATTGGATTAACAACGGTAAATTTGACGGCAAGAAACTAAAAAAAGAGCAAAAAGACATTTATGACTTTTACGCTAAATTGTTGAATATATGTGCCCAAAGTGACGCCATTGCAAACGGTGCTTTTTTTGACCTGATGTACGTCAATTATGAAAACGACAGTTTCAATGCTGAAAAGCAATACTGTTTCATACGCAAATCAGAAAAGGAACTTCTGATTATAGTGGCTAATTTTGCGGACACTCCGGCTAAGCTCAAGATAAATTTGCCAACACACGCTTTCGATGTTTTAGGCATCTCGGAAAAAGAGTATTCATACGAAGAGCTGCTAACTAATTCAAAAGGGAAGGCTAACCTATCCTCTTCAGAACCGTTGGCAGTTAATGTCAAAAAGAATAACGGAGTTATTTACAAATTTAAACTCTAATCACTCTTTTCTCTTAGTTTTTTTGTTCTCTGCAATGATATGCTATTGACAATAATCTGTCTGTTGCTTATCTTTGCAGAGTTCTAAATGTAAAATGCAGATGGAAAACGAAAACTTTATTGTCTCAGCAAGAAAATATCGTCCTACGACATTTCTTTCTGTAGTTGGTCAATCGTCGCTGACAAATACGCTAAAAAACGCTATCGTCAGCAACAGAATAGCTCAAGCTTATATGTTTTGCGGACCTAGAGGTGTCGGCAAAACTACTTGTGCCAGAATCTTTGCAAAGACAATAAACTGCACAAACCTCACAGCCGACAATGAAGCTTGCAACGAATGTGAGTCTTGCAGAGCTTTCAATGAACATCGATCTTATAATATACATGAACTTGACGCGGCCTCTAACAATTCTGTGGAAGACATAAGAAACTTGATAGAGCAGGTTCGCACACCTCCTCAAATAGGAAATTACAGCGTGTACATCATTGACGAGGTCCATATGCTGTCCACCGCTGCATTTAACGCTTTCCTGAAAACGCTGGAGGAACCGTTGCCTCATGCCAAGTTCATTCTTGCCACAACCGAAAAGCACAAAGTTCTGACGACCATCTTGTCCAGATGCCAAATATTTGATTTTAACAGAATTGGAATCAACGACATTGTGGAGCACCTGAAGATTGTGGCTCAGAAAGAAAATGTCACTTACGAAGAGAGTGCTCTGAACATTATTGCTCAAAAAGCTGATGGCGGTATGCGCGACGCTCTTTCTATATTTGACCAAGTTGTCTCTTTTTGTCAAGGAAACATAACTTACAAATCCACCATTGAAAATCTGAATGTGCTCGACTACGAATATTATTTCAAACTGGTCGATTGTTTCAAAAGTTGCAACATTGCCGATTCTCTAATGATTTTCAACGAAATATTGAACAAAGGGTTTGAAGGTCAAAACTTTATCAACGGACTAAGTTCTCACTTTAGAGACTTGATGGTCAGCAAAAACGCAAAAACTGTAACTTTGTTAGAGGTGGGAGATAACATCAAACAGACGTACCTCGAACAAGCCCAAAGTTGCAGCGACGATTTTTTGTACAAAGCCCTAAGGATAACCAACGAGTGTGACATTAACTACAGAATAAGCAAAAACAAACGCTTGCTCGTTGAGTTGTCTTTAATCCGATTGTGCCAACTTTCGGACGAAAAAAAAAAAATAATATAGATGATGAATGGGATGATTTCGATGTCGCCTCTTTGCTGAAAATAGAGCCTTTCTTTTCTCCAGAAAGGCCAAAGCCGCAACAAGGTGCATCTTTACCGTCGCCACAAACGTCAAATGTCAGACAATCGCACGCTCAAATTCAGACTCTGCAAAATCCCGTCACTCCAAAAGTGGCGGCCATGCCTGGAGTCTCCATCACAAATTTGCTTACTAAAAAAGAAGAAAAGCAAATAGACAGCAGTGCTCCTCAAGTTATGGAAACAACTCAGTTTGACCTAGTTATGCTCAACAAAGCTTGGAAAGAGTATATTGACAAAATTCCAGAAAAGAAAATCCTATCCTCTACTATGCAGGGCTGCACATTAACTATAAAGGATAATTTCTTCATAGAAATTGCAGTTGACAACCCTATGCAAGAAGACGAATTGCTCAGCGAAAGAGCCTCTTTGACCTCATGGCTCTCAAAATCTCTGAAAAACGGGAAAATTAAGCTGTACACAAGAGTCAACGAAAACGGAGAAAACAAAAAGGCACTGTCTCCAAACGAACGGTTCATTGAAATGGTTCAGAACAACGAGCACATAGGCACTCTTGCTAAAGAACTGGAATTGGAAATATAAAGGCAGAATTGTAAAAATCAACCCTGCCTTCTCTTTTTCTTTTATTAATTCAATGCAGCTCTGACAAAAGCCACAAAAAGTTTGTGCGGATTAAGCACTGTACTTTGGAGTTCAGGATGAAATTGTCCTGCTATAAAAAATTTGTGACTCGGAATCTCGACAATCTCAACCAGACCGCTTTCCGGATTAATACCGGATGCCACAAAACCATTCTCCTCAAACTCTTCCAAATATTTATTATTGAACTCAAAACGATGACGATGACGTTCGCTAACCTGCGTCTCTCCATAAATCTTATGAGCTAACGACCCCTCTTTTATTTTGCACTCATACGACCCCAAACGCATAGTTCCGCCAATGCCAGAAACATTTTTCTGTCCTTCCATCAAATCAACCACTTTATGCTCTGCATTTGGGTTAATTTCAGCCGAATGCGCATCCTCATAGCCCAATACATTACGGGCAAATTCAACAACAGCACATTGCATACCCAAACAAATGCCAAAAAACGGAATGTTGTTAACTCTCGCATATCTCACTGCCTCAATTTTTCCCTCTATGCCTCTATCTCCAAAACCCGGAGCCACAAGCACTCCATCCATAGCATGCAACTTATCTGCAACATTCTCCCTTGTAAGGCCGTCAGACTGAATCAGCTTCAAATCCACCTTACACTCATTGGCCGCCCCTGCGTGCACAAAGGATTCCAATATTGACTTGTAAGCATCTGGCAGTTCCACATATTTCCCCACCAGCGCGATTTTCACTGACTTGCGCGGATGTCTTACCCTTTCAAGAAAATCTGTCCACTCGCTCATATCAGGCTCCTTATCATCGGCAATACCCAATTTGCGCAAAACAACTTTGTCAAACTGCTCTTCCTGCATCAACAAAGGCACCTCGTAAATAGTCGAAGCATCTATAGACTCTATCACAGCCTCCTTCTCAACATTGCAAAACAGAGCCACCTTTTTCCTTACGTCATCATTCAACTTATGTTCTGTTCTAAGAACCAGAATATCTGGCTGAACTCCACTCTGAAGCAAAAACTTCACAGAATGCTGCGTCGGCTTTGTCTTCAGCTCATGAGCAGCGGCGACATAAGGAACATACGTAAGATGAACACAAAGGCAATTTTCACCCAATTCCCATCGCATTTGCCTTACAGCCTCCACGTACGGCAAAGACTCTATATCACCTACAGTTCCGCCAATCTCAGTGATGACAACATCATACTTCCCTATTCCGCCCAACAGTTTGACATTCCTTTTTATTTCATCTGTTATATGAGGTATGACTTGAACCGTTTTTCCTAAATAATCCCCTCTGCGCTCTTTATCTATAACAGACTGATAAATTCTTCCTGTTGTTATGTTATTGGCTTGAGACGTGGCAACTCCTAAAAATCGCTCATAATGACCTAAATCCAAATCTGTAACCGCCCCGTCTGACGTAACATAACACTCCCCATGTTCATACGGATTTAACGTATCCGGATCTATGTTAATATACGGGTCCAACTTCTGTATCGTCACCGACAATCCTCTTGCCTGCAACAACTTAGCTAAAGAAGAAGATATAATTCCTTTACCTAAAGACGAGGTTACACCTCCTGTCACGAAAATATATTTTGTGTTCACCTTCCTAAATTTTACAATTACGCCGCAAAGTTCTTATTTTTTACGTTTAACTGCAAGAAAATTTTATTTTTTCTACAAATCACAAGCGCAATAAATAACATTTTAAAACAAATCGCAACAAATAATTTTCAAATCCAAACATTTTTCACACCTCATATTTCAGACAATTACAAGGCCTGCTACAAAAAAAGGACGACCTAATCGCCCTTCTTCAAACATATCAGCATGCAATGACGCTTTTTCACTTCTTCTCTTCTATGTAAGAATCCTTGAACCCTAACATATAAAGCACGCCGTCAAGACCTATACTTGAAATAGACTGCTTTGCATTAGCCTTAACCTTAGGTTTTGCATGGAAAGCAATACCCAACCCCGCACAATTAAGCATCGGCAAATCATTAGCACCATCACCCACTGCAATAACCTGCTGCAAATCAAGATTTTCAAACTTGGCAATAAGCCTCAAAAGTTCCGCCTTCCTCTGTCCATCAACAATATCTCCGACATAATTACCAGTCAGTTTTCCATTATCATCAACTTCCAGTTCATTTGCATAGACATAATCAATACCAAACTTCTGCTTCAGATAATTTCCGAAATATGTGAATCCACCAGATAATATGGCAATTTTATACCCGTACTTTTTCAAAATTCTCAACGCTCTTGAAGCCCCCTCCATAATAGGCAAATTTTCAGCTATGTCACGCATGACAGACTCGTCCAAACCCTTAAGCAAAGCCACTCTCTGCCTGAAGCTCTCGCAAAAATCGATCTCGCCACGCATTGCAGACTCCGTAATAGCCTTCACCTGCTCGCCTACACCTGCCCGTTCTGCCAACTCGTCAATAACCTCAGTCTCGATAAGAGTAGAGTCCATATCAAAACAAACCAGACGACGATTTCGTCGATAAAGATTATCCTCTTGAAAAGAGATATCAAATCCCAACTCTTGCGAAAGTCTCATAAATTCAGACTGAAGCACCTGCTTATCCTTCGGCGTACCTCTCACAGACATCTCCACACACGCCTTTGTCATAGCATCTTCTTCCAATGGTATTCTACCAGTCAAACGAGTTATAGAATCAATGTTAAGGCCTTCGTTAGCAAGAACTTGAGAGACATTAGCTATAAGATTTGCTGAGATTTTCCGTCCTAACAAAGTCACAATATAGCGATTTTTGCCTTGCATAGAGACCCATTTCATATACTCCTCTTCGGTTATCGGGCTGAAGCGTATCGAGAAACCCATCTCCCCGGCTTTAAAAAGCATTTCCTTCATAATAAAGCCAGAATCATTATGATTGCTTTTGAACAATATCCCAAGAGAAAGCGATTTATGGATATCCGCCTGACCAATATCAAGTATCATGGCATTATACTTCGCCAATATCGCAGTAAGACTAGTAGTCACTCCAGGACGGTCTTCGCCTGAGATTTTCACAAGGATAAGCTCATTGTTTTTATTCGCGCTATCTTTACTCATAATATTTTTTTTATGCAATTCCTGAGAACCCCGTACAAAACAGTCTTCGCAAGCCTGCTGTTAAAGTGATTTTTATTAGACTAAAACAGTCCTTATTTTTTTCAATTGCAAAAATAAGCATAAATAACCTAAAAAACATTAATTTATGTTAAAAAACATATTTTATCAGCATTTTTTGCTTGTTTTTGAAAAATAGTACATATCTTTGCACCGGATTTGAGAGAGAATGGCAACATTCCGGCTCATTTCCAGAGACAACGGACGGGAAGGCAGGAACGCCTGCGACTCGTTCAAGTGTTAACTAAACTACTTTAAATGAATCGCTTTTATTCTATTGTTATTGCATTGGCTATCGTAGGCGTGTCTTTGTCGTTCGTAACATTCGGACCAGCTACAGAAAACGGCTTACGCATTGGGGAAAAAGTTACAAACAAAAAATGCGTGCCTAACGCAGAGAAGTATGCTTTTGTCAATTTTTGGGCAGCGTACGACGCTGAGTCTCGTGAGGAAAACGTAAGGTTCTCCGAAGTGATAAAAAGATTTGAAGCTTGCAGTAACAACAAAGGAGAATCGATTAAATCGGTTTCCGTCTCGATGGACACTTACGAAAGTATCTTCGAGGAAATTGTGAAGAAAGACGGTCTCTCTTTTTCTGACATTTACAGAGAAGCAGATGGTTTTGATTCGCAAATGGCCAAAGATTTTAAATTAGGCAATCAGTTTGGCAATTTTCTAATCGACGCTCAAGGTCAGTTGGTTGCAAAAAACATTACGCCCGATGAGTTTGAGCGAATGCTGAACAAGTAAAGCACCCCTACAGGGGAAAAAGAGGAGCGAACCGCTAAAGTACTGGACTTTTACGGTTCGCTCTTGTTTTTTCAAAGAACTTCTATTTACATATTTTTACATCTGATGCTCTTTCCTTAACAGGTCGCCCACCGTTTTCACTGGATTAAACGTCTCTATCGGCACTTCAACAAACACTGTGTTCCAGTCGGACATAGCCCCGTTCCACAAGCCCGGAAGTTCCAAAGCCTTAAGCTCCTTGCCGTCCTTAGACTTTGAGGATATGAAACCTGTTGAATAATCCACATATTTCGTCAAGTCAAACTTTCCGCCTTTATAGTCTTTTACGGCACAGACCAAGTCCACCGGATTGAAATGCGTTGCGTTTTTAGCAATTTCCATCTGTCCAGCGTCATTCTTATCAAACTGAGAACTTTCAAGAATCTGCAAAGACTTTGTTCCATCTGCATTAAAGCAGATAAACGGTCCACCACCTGGCTCACCTTGATTCCTTACCATACCGCACACGCGCAGAGGTCTGTTCAGTTTTGTTCTAAGATAAGAAACCGGGTCATTTTTCGCAGTTCCGCAGTCGTCAAGACAAAGTTGCGTTTCACAAAAGCGAAGCATCTCATCAATTTCCTTAGAACTCGGCGTTTTCTTATCCATCAATTCAAGATAAGAGAATATCTTCTTCTGCACACTCACAAGCACCCCTGCCAATATGGCCTTAAACTCAACCGTAGGCTGCTTCATCGGGTCTGGCACCACATTGTCTATATTCTTTATAAAGACAACATCCGCATCAATATCATTCAGATTCTCTATCAGTGCTCCATGTCCGCCCGGCCTGAAAAACAGACGGTCGTTAACCCTGAACGGATTATTTTCCGCATCTACCGCAACCGTATCAGTAGAAGTCTTCTGCACCGAAAACGAAACATCAAACTCAGCACCGTAATTATAAGAGAAAGAAGCCCTTTTATCTTCCAAAAGCAGTTCAAACGGATGCAGATGCTCCGGAGACACAGTAAAATGCAAGTTCACCTGCCCTTTCCTATTCTTCGCATACAAAGCGCCTTCGACCAAATGCTCTTCAAAAGGAGTCCTCGCATCCTTCGGATACTTGTGAAACTGCAACAAACCCTTAGGCAGCACCGCATAATTCAAACCTTCCTTATTAAGGATGTTACGCACAATATCCAAATATCGGCCATCCTTTTTCAAGTCAATAGCAGACTTGCCAGTATTCTTTTTGCAGCACTCGTTCAAGTTATCAAAAAACGCAAAACACTCCAAATTATCAAAGAACATCTTCTCGAACTCCGTAGAAAGTTCGTCACAATTCTTTTCAATAAATTCAAACAGAGATTTGAACATACGGCTCGCGGCGCCCGAAGCCGGAACAAACTTGACAATTTCATGTTCCTCCTTCAGGTAATTCTGCCACTCACCTATGTAATAGGCTTTTTTTTCAGATGCCACAGCAACAATGCCCTTGGTCAACGTAGCCGCACTATCAACCCGCAGATACGGGAAACCTTTTCTGAAACAATCCAGCTGTTCTTCCAGTTTCTCTCTGCTAATCCCCTTCTTGTCTAAAAGCTCTAAATCTTCTTGTGTCAGCATAGCAAATGTCTAGTTTTTTAATTTTTTGCTAAGTTAGAAAATAAAATCTATATAACACCTTCAAAACATTTAAAAACCCCGAATGTTTTTATGTTTATAAACATATTTTGCAAATATTTCTCAAAAAAAGCACATCACGATTCAATATCCGCACTATAAATATCATAGTACATACCGCGTTTAGCCATAAGTTCATCATGCGTGCCAACCTCCGCCACGCCGCAGTCTGCCAGCACTACAATACGGTCTGCATTCCTTACAGTACTTAGTCTATGGGCAATCAACAAGCAAGTCTTTTCCTTCCTTAGTTTGGTCACTGTGTCCTGAATAAGACATTCTGTGTGCTGATCCATATTGCTTGTCGCTTCGTCAAGCACAAAAACAGCAGCCTCCCTAAGCATAACCCTGGCCATTGAGAACAGCTGTTTCTGTCCGGAACTGACATTCTCTCCGCAACACGTCAAAACAGTATCATAACCATCAGGCATTCTGCTCACGACACCATCTATATTGGCCGACTTCGCAACAAATTCAAACTTGTCGTCTTCAACAGAATCCATTCCGTAAACAATATTGTAGCGTACGGACTCCGAAAAAAGAAAAACATCCTGAGGCACAATAGCCACAGAACGTCTCAAGAAGGAAAGAGGCAAATCTCTCACATCAACACCATCTAACTTTATAGAACCTCCGTCCACATCAAAAAAACGAAGAAGAAGATTGACCAATGTGGTTTTCCCAACCCCTGTTTTACCTATTATAGCCACAGTCTCACCAGGCTTCACCTCAAAAGAGACATTATTCAGCACACATTTTTCCGCAGAATATCCAAAAGAGACATTTTCAAATTTAACAGCGCCCTTCAAACGAAGCGGAGCACAAGACGCCTCTTCAGAATCCGTTTCCTGCTTACAATCAAAAATCTCAAACACCCGCGCTGCCCCCGCCAAAGCCGCCTGTATCTCGTTTATCTGTGTCGCCATACGATTTATAGGCCGCAGAAACTGCTTAGTATAAAGCAGGAAAGTCTGAATCACACCTATCGTAACCAATCCCTTGAATGCAAATAACGCCCCCAACACCGCAACCACAATATAAGACACATTATCAAGCACCCTAAGCAAAGGCATCAACAAGCCGCTATAAATCTGAGCTTTAGCTCCCACTTCCGCAAACCTGTCATTAATGTCTTTAAATTTAGACAGCCTCAAATCTTCACAACCAAAACCCTTTATCAGCCTCATAGACTGAAATTCCTCTTCTGCAAAACGGCTTAGTTCTGACAATAGTTTCTGCTGCTTTGCAAAATACTGCCGTGTTTGGCGGATAACAAATCGGCTCAGCCCCAAAACCAAAGGAATCATGAAACAGACAGCCACAGCCAACTGCCAATTTAAACTTAGCATGACGACCAGCATCAACAGCAGCATGATAAAAGTGCTAATCATCTGGAAAGCAGAATTGCCCAGCCCTTGCCTGATAAGTTCAACATCATTTGTAACACGGCTCATCAATGCGCCAGTACCCTCTTTCTCCAAAAACTTCACGTCTAACTTCAGTATATGCCTCGTCAAATCCTCACGCAAGCATCCAGACATTTTCTGAACAATTTCCACTGACTTCCAATCTATAAACCAAGAGAAAAAAGCATCGCCTAAATATATCAACAAAAGGACGAACAACAGAGAAGGCAACATTTGCCACTTTATATCAACACCCGCATCCGAAAGCTCAAAACACACGTCAAAGATGTAACCTATAAGCACAGGCGACAAAACTTTGCAAAACACATCAATCAAAGAAAACGCAAAGAGCCAGAACACGCTTCGAGCATGCGGTCTAATGTACGGCATCAGCCTTATTAATGTATTTCCAAATATTCCGCCCAACATCATTCTCCAGTTTTAGAAAAACAAAAATCACGATAAACGTCATTATGCTGCATCAATGACTCATGAGGTCCAAACCCTGCCACTTTGCCATCTTTTAAAAGCAAAACCTTATCAGCATAGATTGCAGAGCCGACACTATGCTCTACCATTATCTTTGTAGCTTTGCACTTAGCCAATTCCGAACGAATTCTCAATCCTGTTTTCGCATCCAACGCACTAAAAGCATCATCAAACACAATAATTTCAGGCTTAGCCAACAAAACAGCCGCGATGTTCAAACGCTGCTTCTGGCCACCAGACAAATTTGCTCCGTCAAGTTCCAGCACATAATCAAATCCGTCCGGCTTCTCCTCTATAAAGTCCATGATTTCTGCTATTCTGCACACCTCATGCATATCCTCCAAACTTGCAGACTTATTTCCTAAACACAAATAATCAGAAATTGTCCCTGCCAATATCTTAGGATTCTGCGGCACAACTCCGACATGTTTGCACAACACCTTAGACGAGATGTTATTTACAGGAACGCCGCCAACCTCCACCACACCGCCAGAAGCTTCGCAAACTCCAGCTATCAAGTTTATCAACAAGGATTTGCCAGACCCTGTTTCGCCAAGGACAACTAATGTTTCTCCGCATTTAACCTCAAATGAGACATCAGAAAGCAACATTTTTCCTTTCTCTTTTCCTAACGATAAATTATCCAAAGAGACATTCGCAAATTTCACGCTTGCATCTTTAGGTTTCAGCGCTAAAGTTTCTCTCTCAGGCTGTTCTTTATCCAACACCTCAAAAATTCTAACGACAGAAGCCTGCGCTTGCGACACGGACTTGAACACAAGCGAAGCCATAAGCAACGACAACAATATTTGCAAAAGATAGTTAGTGCAAGCCAGCACATCTCCGATTTGCATACCTCCAGCCGAAACGATTTTAGCGCCAAACCAAATAACAATCACGACACCTATATTCATCAGCAAGGAGACAATAGGCATAAGAAAAACCACCCACCGGCTAACTTTCAGCGTCACATTCACAAACTCCGCATTAACATCAGAAAAACGGGACCCTTCAAAATCTTCACAAACAAAAGACTTTACAACGCGTATTCCAGAGAAAGCCTCAATAAGAAACCTATTCAGATTATCTAATGCAGCCTGCACATGATAATACATCGGAGTCACCTTCTTTAAAATAAAGAACACTACAAATAACAGCAAGGGCATCAGCAACAAAAGCACCAGCGACAAACTGCGGCTAAAAGTGAAGACCATAAAAACAGAACCCACAAAAAGAAACGGTGCCCTTACCACAAGCCTCATGGAAGCCTGCACCACATGCTGAAGCCTCGAGACATCGTCTGTAACACGCGTAACCAAAGAATCCTTGCGGAACTCATAGATATCCGCCATAGAGAACACATGCACCTTCTCAAATAACGCAAACCTCACGTCAGCTCCCAAATTAGCAGAGACTTTTCCCGCCGCATAAATAGAACCAAGTCCGCCAATTACGCCAATAATCGTCACCAGCAACATTTTCAGTCCGCACAACCAAACAACGCTTTCGTCGCCACCTATAATTCCGTCATTCACTATGCGGGCCATAAGAAACGGCTGCACAAGCTCAGCGCACACTTCGACAATAACCATCATAGGCGCCAAAGCGACCAACACCACATAGGGTTTCAGCATATTTAAAATACGGAGAAAATTTTCCAAAACCACCCATTTTACTTTTTTGCAATGATACAAAAAAAATAGGTGAAATAAAAGACCTTTTTGTCACATTGTATGTCAATATCACGGCACTATTCTGCCACTCTGCCAAATTTAACCATGCGATAAAAAAATTTCAGGCCAAACCACAACACCAAACCAGTCAAAAAGAAACGTTCCCACAAAAAGCGGGAACGTTTCTTATGATATATGCAATCAATTACAAATTCAAATAATCGCAGACGTCATTATAGACAAAATCCGCATTAAAGCCAAACTTTTCGTCCAACACTTTATAAGGAGCAGAATAGCCAAAATGATCAAGACCATGAACACGACCATTAGCACCCACCAAGTCTCTGACCGTCAAAGGCACTCCAGCGGTCAAACCATAAGTAGGCACACCCGTTGGCAATACTGCCTCCTGATAATCCTTAGGCTGGTTTCTGAAAAGGCCTTCTGATATAGCCGAAACAATCTGAACTTTAATACCTTTTTGGCTTTCAAGCATCTGAGCCCCTTCAAACAAAGTTGACACTTCAGATCCGCTTGCCACAAGAACAACATCAGGCTTTCCGTCAGAATGCTTAACAATGTAAGCTCCCTTCTCTGCCTGTAACGCATCCTTGTAACGATTTCCTGACTCAGAAGGAAGATCGTTCACATTCTGACGCGAGAATATCAAACCTGTAGGCGTATCTATATTCTCCATAGCCATTTTCCACGCTACAGTAGCTTCATGTACATCTGCAGGTCGAAGCACTAACATGCTGTTCTTCCCTTTATGATTCTTAACATGCTCCAAAAGACGAACTTGCGCCTCTTGCTCTATCGGCTGATGAGTCGGGCCATCCTCTCCCACACGGAAAGCGTCATGCGACCAAACATACTTAACCGGAAGACGCATCAAGGCAGACATACGATAAGCAGGCTTCATATAATCAGAAAACACAAAGAATGTACCGCACGCCGCAAACAGTCCGCCATGAAGAGCAATACCGTTCATGATACAAGCCATGGTCAGCTCAGAAACCCCCGCATTCAAAAACGCTCCGGAGAAATCCCCATGCTCAAACGGTTTTGTCTTTTTCAAAAAGCCGTCAGTTTTATCTGAATTAGAAAGGTCTGCTGAAGCCACAATCATATTTTCAACCTGCTCCGCCAATGCACCGAGTACAGTTGCCGAGCCAACACGGGTAGCTTGATTTGGTTTTTGCTCTATCTTGCTATAATCAATTTCAGGAGCCTTTCCGCTGAAGAATTTCTCCAATTTCGCTGCAAGTTCCGGATTCTTTTTAGCCCATTCAGCCTGTTCAGCCTTTTTCTGAGCCGCCATCTTAAGCAGCTCTTCCCTTCTATTTGCATAAAGTTCTGCAACTTCAGGAAATACCACGAACGGATTTTCAGGATCTCCTCCTAAATTTTTGATAGTTGACGGAATGTCCACACCTGCAGCAGAAAGCGGCTGACCATGAGTGGAAACCTGATTTTCAAAACTAGATCCATCAGCTTTCAGGCAACCTTTACCCATTATAGTTTTACCTATGATAAGAGTAGGGCGTGATTTTTCAGCATTAGCAGCAGTCAACGCATCAACAATCTGCTGAGCGTCATTTCCGTCTATCGAGATAACGTTCCAATTCCACGCCTTGTACTTCGCAGCCACATCTTCCGACGACACTTCGTCCACCTTCGTAGATAGCTGAATATTGTTTGCGTCGTAATACATGATGAGATTGCTAAGGCCCAAAGTTCCAGCAATACGTCCCGCCCCCTGAGAAATCTCTTCCTGGATACCACCGTCAGAAATGAACGTGTATATCTTATGACTCATCCATTCGCCAAAACGAGCGGCAAGAAAACGTTCCGCAATAGCAGCTCCAACCGCCATTGTGTGACCTTGTCCTAACGGCCCAGAAGTGTTCTCTATACCCTTGTCAAAATCCGCCTCTGGATGTCCAGGAGTTTTACTGCCCCACTGACGGAAGTTCTTTATGTCTTCCATTTCCAGATTGCCAATAAGCAAAAGAGCAGAATAAAGCATAGGAGACATGTGGCCCGGATCTAAAAAGAAACGGTCTCTGTTAATCCAGCGAGAATCTGCAGGATCATAATTCAGAAACTGTGAGTAAAGGACATTAATAAAATCCGCCCCACCCATAGCACCTCCAGGATGCCCTGACTTCGCTTTTTCAACCATAGCAGCCGTCAATATTCTGATATTGTCAGATGCTCGATTTAGCGTTTTTATATCAACCATTGTTTAAAAAATATGTTTGTTATAAATGGAAAAAATAACTAATCGTATACCTGAAGCCCCACACGCCATCGTTAAAGTCGCCAAAACCTGGCGCATAAGACTGTTTAACTATCCTTCTTGCATCATCAACAAAGCTCTCTTTTTTCTGACAATGCAAAAAAGTTTTATAATGCAATTCCAACCCCACGCACAAATATCTGAAAACCGGCGTTTTAAGACCGGCCACAACCTCGCCCCACTGAGCAAGAACATCGCCTTCAGCAGAAAAACTTTTGTTTTCGCCCCTAAAGGCATCGACCACCACATAATCCTTCACCTCATACTTGTACGGAGAAATCACATATCTGAAGCCAAGATAGCCCATCGGGCTAATCGTTCTATACGGCTTCTTGTTCAGAAGATTAAAATCTGCACCCAACTTAAAATATGTTCCGGAAACTCTGTAAACATGGCTTTGAGGCACCTCGACAACGGCGTAAGAATAATCTTCCGACGCATCTATATCCGCATACCCAACCTCCAAAGCAGGCATGAACGTATGATTTATATCCAACCCTGCCGAAACATTGAATCCAGAACGACTAGAACTAAACGCAGAACGGAGCGGGTCAACCAAATCCACATCCACAAAAAAGCCATAGACGCACTTAGGCTCCGTGTAGTAAAACGAAGTTGTATCCACACCTTTTCTGCTATCCTTTTTTTCACCCTTGACCGCATAAATTTCAGAAAAGGGCAAGAGCCAAAGGACTGTACTAATCAAAATTCCAATATATCTTGACATTTCTTTCATCAAACCTTCCTAAAACAAATTTGTTTCTAACAACAATAGAATCACCCTGATAGGCATTGTTCATATAAACCGTATCAATTTCGCTGGTAATTCTGCAACCACACTCCGCGGAAACAAACTCCTCCGTGTTTTTATGCTTAACCACCAACACTTTAGAATACGGGACTCCGCCTCTGTAAAAATCCATGCGGAACTCCGAGATGGTGTCAAACGCCGCTAAAGGCAATCTAACAGAAGAACTGTTCAATGTGTCTTCCAGCAAGAGCAAATTTCTCTTTCTGTCCGTCACTTTAAGGCTTTGCAAGGAGACTCCGCTTGTATCCCGACGAGTTGCAAAAAGAATCTCCAGACCCGTATCCATAGGCTCTTTGCAATAATCATTGCTGCAAGACAGAAACGAACACACAAAGCAAACGACAAAAAAAGCCGACGCCAACGATTCTTTTATATTATTTCTAAAAAACGTCTTCATACTAAATAACAGTTACAATCTCCTCTGTCTCTTTACGCTTTTTCTCCGTATTATCAGACTTCAAAGCATACCCGATAGGGAGCAGCACCATAGGCTCCACGTTCTTGTCCTCAATCTTCAAAGCCTTGCGGCACAGTTCCGGGTCAAAATTACAAATCCAACAGCACCCCAGCCCTAACTCTTCGACAGCCAGAACCATATGCTCCGTAGCGATAGCCACATCTATATCACAATGATCCTTTTCGTCAAATTTACGTTTCCACGACACATCATGATGTCCACACACCACGACACACAAAGGAGCAGAACGGAACCACTCTCGGTCATAACTCTCATATATTTTATTCAGAACATCTTTGCTCTTCACCACAAAAAATGACCACGGCTGATAATTCACCGCCGAAGGAGCCAGACGAGCCGCCTCCAATATATAATCCAGCTTTTCCTGCTCTACAGGCGTGTCAGAATACCCTCTCACCGACCTGCGGCTTCTCACTATATCAAGAAAACTCATCCTTATACACTTTTTAATTATCAAATCATTTTAGCCCAACGACTTAACCTCATTCTTCAGCATACGCATAGCGATGTCGATAGGAGAATCAGGCTCTTTATTGTACTCTTCTATAAGCACTTTTGCGAAATCTATCGACGATATATCCGCAGGCGCTTGCGAAGCATACATATTGATAAACTGCACTAACCTTTCGCGTGCGTTTTTTATCACTAACCACAACTCCGGACTCACATAAATCTGCTGAGTCACATTATGCTCAAACTCCTCTCTAATAGTAGCCAACATTGCACTATGAAGGTCCATCGCCGTCATTCCCGGACGATTAATCCTTATTATCATAGATTCCAGACTAATCCTCTCCAACAGAAGCGCAAGCCGCTCATAAGCAGTTAGCTTAACTGGTGTCAGCCTCTTAGCTGTCTTCTTTTTAAGTTCATAAAGACGCTTACGGTCTTCATTTTCAAACATCTTCCTTTGCGTCAGATAAGTAGCCAAGAAAACAAGCGCGCCAGGAATTGTTATCTTTAAAATCTCCAATAAAAAATCCATCCGTCAATTTATTGTTCTATGTTAATAACCTCTTCAAATCTATAATCGTTTCTCTCCGCCGAATTTCTTGAAACCAGCTCTCCGATAAAACCGGAAAGGAACAGCTGAGTCCCAATAATCATAGACGTGAGAGCCAAATAGAAATAAGGACTGTCTGTAACCAGCGGCGCAGGAGTTCCGTTTAATATATGAACAAGCTTGCTTCCTCCTACAATACCCACAGACACAAACCCTATCAAGAACATAAGGCTGCCAACGACTCCGAAGAAATGCATAGGTTTCTTTCCGAATGTCGATAAAAACCACAACGAAATAAGATCCAGATAACCGTTAAAAAAACGGTTCAGACCAAACTTTGTGGAACCATACTTCCTTGCCTGATGAATCACGACTTTCTCGCCAATATTCTTGAATCCTGCATTTTTTGCCAAATACGGAATATAACGGTGCATTTCGCCATAAACCTCTATGCTCTTAACAACATTGTTCCTGTACGCCTTCAGCCCACAATTGAAATCGTGAAGCTTAATGCCCGAAATCAGTCTTGTTGTCGCATTAAACAATTTAGACGGCAAATTTTTAGCAAGTTTCGAGTCATAACGCTTCTTCTTCCAGCCCGACACAACATCGTACTTATCCTCGACAATCATCCTATATAACTCTGGAATCTCGTTAGGGCTGTCTTGCAAATCCGCATCCATCGTGATAACAACATCTCCAGACGCATATTTGAAGCCGCAATACAAAGCAGCCGACTTGCCATAATTTCTTCTGAACTTGATACCTTTTACTGTAGGATTATCTTTGGCCAGCCCTGATATGACGTCCCACGAGCCATCAGTGCTTCCGTCATTGATGAAAAGCACCTCATAACTGAATCCGTTCTCCTCCATTACCCGCTTTATCCAAGAGAACAACTCCGGCAAAGACTCGTCTTCATTATATAAAGGAACGACAACTGAAATATCCATAAACCTATCCTTGTTAGTTATTTTTTCCTAAAAAATATTGACGTGAAAAGCAGTATAATAAAACCTGAAAACATCACACTGGCAAGGCTGTCCCAAGCCAATCTGGACGCTGACAACCTTTTCACCTCCTCCAAAGACTTTAGCCACAAATCTATATCTCCCTGAGGATACTGCGCCTGCCTCATAAGTTTTAGCGCAAAGCTTCCCTTTTCCGCCACATAATTAACACCCAAAAACTGATTGCAAAGATAAACACAAGCTGCAAAAATGAGACCCGCAAAAAAGAACATGTAAAAACCGTAACGTAACGCTATCATGTAATTCATATTCCCTTCCAGCACATCATTCTTATATTTTCTTGTGAAATAAAATATGCAAAACACCTGAGCAGCCAAACCCACCATGGAGATTCCAGAAAACAGCAAGCTTTCAGAAATGCCAACACTTTCAGAATTCGGCACAAAAAAAACATAAAACTCACTAACAATCAACACAATACTCAAAACAAGACCTGTTTTCATTGTGTGCGTAAATATATTTTCTGCTTTGTTCTGCATACACTCTTCGCAATTTCTTGCAAAGTTATACTATTTTTTTGTGATAACACACACATTTGCCTTTCATTTTTCAACAAAACCCAATATTGTCCTAAATAATTAGGAAACTACCGAAATCAATATTATGCTCTTGCCCCGCCATGGCAAGTTTTGTTGTGTGCGCATTGCCAAGGGCGAAGCCCACAGCTGATGGGGTTTGCCATTTCAGGGCGCAGTATGGAGCGTGGAGTGGAGACACGATGAATATGTATCTTGCTTATTGTAGGCACATTGTAAATGATTATTCTCTGAGCGGTCGGATGGCAAATCCGACCATGTGAGTAGTAGGATTAGTGTATCTCATAAAAATACACAAACGTTTTTTGAGTGGAGTCATACAACAATATGTGAGATTCTCCCAATTTTTCTTTTGCAAGGTAAAGAACTGAATCAGAAATGATTGCATTCTCTAATTCAGAACAAACAAAATAATCCCTACTCCTATAAACGGCACCTTTTGTTTTCATCAATAATTGTATTTCCCAATTATATCCATCCTCAACAATATAATTAACAATTCTATAACCATCACCATTAAATTCGTTCCATTCTTCTTTTTTAGAGACATACTTTATAGATTTTGAAACTTCTAAATCAAATATACTTTCTATCTTGCTAGTAAGATTTGAATCATTACACGATAAAAACATTAAAAAAGTCAAAAAGAATATTTTATAATTCATAATGTAATAATTTATAAATTCAAGTTAATAATGCAACAAGGGGAATAAAAAAAATTTTTTTCAAGAGAAAGATGTTTCCCCCTTTCTACTTGATGGAAAAATAAAATTTATCACCTTATTTTTCATTTGTAGAAATTTGATATTAACCTTATTTCCGCAACACTACTTAAATAAAAACTTTTTAAAATCCTGTGCCACAAAAAGATGCTCGGGATTTTGCTGTGTCAGAAAATCACTTATTTCAGTGTTGCAAAAAAAACGGATTTTCTACTGACACAGAATCTAATATGGTAAATGTACGAATAAAATCCGACAAAATCACTCCTTTCGGAAATAAAAATACTTGACTTTTAAAATCATCGACGCCCTCAACAACTTTTCATTGATGAGGGGAAAGCCTGTCCTAACCGCCAGAAACAAAACACAGACAATGCGGCGTATAGGTCAAAAATTATTCGTTCCTCTTAAAACCGAGTCGCTCCGCAGATACGAATCATTCTGCTTTCAATTTGACTGCTTCATAAAAAAGGCGCGCCGTCATGGCGCGCCAATCTTGAAAACGTAAACATATAATACAAAATGCAAACAGCAGATTTTTTACCGCAGCACTCTTTCGAATGTGCCGCAAAGGTAAATGATTCATGCGAACTCTCCAAATATTATAATATAGTCCGGTCAAAGTACTGTTTAATTCCGGCCATTTTTTTCATGTTTTTTGCAAAAAGTTTTCAACAATTCTGTTTTCTGAGAGTCTCGCCCCTTTGTTGCGGGTGTATCCAAACTCAATTTAGAAAAAAATGAGGCGTCAAAACGCAAGCCTATTTTTAAAACTCTCAGAAACATGGCCGTTTTCAGAGACTTGACTGTCTGGAACGGCCTTGCTCCCAATATTGCCCTAAATAATTTGTAAAAAGCAGAAGGAAGTCACGGTTCCTTAATTTAAGACTTTCTTAAGACGCAGCACTCCGAAAATCTATGGCGCTGCCTTTCAGGCGGGAAGAATGCAAGGCGGAAAGCATGAACTTTTAAGCGAAAGAGCCGCGAACCGAAGCTGGGCGCTAAAGCGGCAAAACGCAGGTCTTAAGGACGGGGCCGCGGATTTCCCGACATCAAAAAAAGGCTTAAAATCCGCCGTCCGTCAGAAAAAAAACAAAAAAGGAGGGGACTTCCGTTCGGAAATCCCCTCCTCAAGGCGGCGGCTACCTACTCTCCCACAGTGCGCAGTACCATCGGCGATGCCGGGCTTAACTTCTCTGTTCGGAATGGGAAGAGGTGGAGCCCCGGCGCCATAGCCACCTGAATATGTCCTTAGGCTTGACAGTCGGAGGAAAACGCGAGAGAAGCGGCCGGGAAGAAGTCTTTCGGGCAATTAGTACCGCTCGGCTTTGCCGTCGCCGGCTTTGCACCTGCGGCCTATCGACGTCGTGGTCTTCGACGACCCTCAAGGGAGATCTAATCTTGCGGCCGGCTTCGCGCTTAGATGCTTTCAGCGCTTATCCGGTCCCGACTTGGCTACCCGGCGGTGCTCCTGGCGGAACAACCGGTCGACCAGAGGTCGGTCCAGCACGGTCCTCTCGTACTAGTGCCAGCTCCGCGCAAATCTCCTGCGCCCGCAACAGATAGAGACCGAACTGTCTCACGACGTTCTGAACCCAGCTCGCGTGCCAC
>CALGHE010000083.1 GCA_937915765.1 uncultured Bacteroidales bacterium
GGCTGGAGGAGTAAACATCTCAGGAGTTAGAAAAGACCAGTATAAAGTGGCGTTAGATGTGTCGCAGCATATATGGGACGGAGGCAAGTCTGCTGCCGACAAAGTGATTGCTCAGGCGGACGCTAATGAGCAGAACTGCAGGGTTGAAGTCTCTCTTCACGATTTGCAGACGAGGGGGGACAATGTCTTTTTTGGAATCTTGCTTTTTGACGAGCGTGTGTCGCAAACAAAATCTTTAATCGCGATGCTGGAGAGTAACTTGTCTCGTATGCAAGCCTATCTTAAAAATGGTGTGGCGACGCAATCGGACGTAGATGTGGTTGAAGTGGAATTGTTAACCGCAAGTCAGTCGTTAGGACAGATAGAGGCTTCGCGTGACTGTTACCGCCGTGTTATGGAGGTGTTCATCGGCCAGCCTCTTTCATCTGACAGTTTGATGCGTCCTGAGATGCAGGAGGTGGTCGGTTATGAGTCTGCACGTCCGGAATTGGCTCTTTTTGACGCGCAAAATAATGTGCTGGATGCGCGTCGCAAGTTGATAAACTCAGCTACAAAGCCTCGGTTCAGCGCTTTTGCCCAAGGTTATTACGGATATCCGGGGTTTGATATGTTTGAGAGTATGACGTCGGCAAAGTGGTCTTTCAACGCAATTGTTGGGGTGCGTATGTCGTGGAATTTCGGAGCTTATTACACAAACAATAATAACCTTGAAAAGCTCAATATTGCACAAAGACAGGTTTCCGTAAGGCGAGAGGTCTTTCTCTTTAACACAGAAATGAAGGTTGCGCAGGAAGATGGCGAGATAGTTAGGCTTCGTAAAGCTGTAGATGATGACGTGCGGATAGTGGAGTTGCGTCGTCGTGTAAGAGTTGCGGCGGAATCTCAGTTTGCGAACGGAGTGATAGATGCGACAGACCTGTTGCGTAAAATTACGGAAGAGTCAGAGGCAATGTTTAATCTCAGCGCGCACGAGATAGCGTTGTTGCAAGCTATATATAGACTAAAATCCACATTAAATCAATAGAATATGAAAGTAGCAGGATACGTGGCCATGGCGATGCTTGTTGTGTCGTGTGGCAATGAGACTGAGTTTGACGCGCAAGGCACATTTGAAGCCACGGAGATAGTGGTGTCGGCCGAAGCTGTTGGCAAAATACTAAATTTTGAAGTCGAGGAGGGCGTAGAGGTGATAGCGGACAAGATGATTGGTGAGATTGACGGAGTGCAGTTACATTTGCAGCGTAAGCAGCTGGTGGCTCAGCAGTCGGCTTTGCTGAACTCTCGACCTGATGTGAAAAAGCAAGTGGCGTCGCTCAAGGAGCAGATTTCAAAGCAGAAGAGCGAACTTTTGCGAGTGGAAAATATGTTGCGAGATGGTGCCGCAACTCAGAAACAGCGAGACGATATTGATGCTCATATACGCGTTTTAGAAGGACAGCTGGAGGCAGCATTGTCAACTCTTGTCAAGAATGCCGCAAGTCTCGACAACAGTTCGTCGGCTATGGAGGCTCAGATAGCCGCTCTTGACGACCGTATCGCAAAATGTTCCATCGCATCTCCTATAAATGGAACGGTTTTGGTAAAGTATGCCGAAGCGGGTGAGTTTGCGACTGTTGGCAAACCGTTAATGAAGGTTGCTGATATGGAAAAGATTTATCTGCGCGCATATTTTACGTCAGACCAACTTGCTGATATACATCTTGGCGATACGGTTACGGTTGTGGCGGATTTTGGAGGTGACAAGCGGTATGATTATGAGGGACGTGTTTCATGGATCGCGTCTGAGGGTGAGTTTACGCCAAAAACAATTCAGACTAAGGATTCGAGGGCTAATCTGGTTTATGCGGTAAAGATAGCGGTAAAGAATGATGGCAGACTGAAAATCGGGCTTGCAGGAGAGGTCAATTTGTGATATGATGGCTATAGAGATACATAATTTGTCTAAGTCTTATGGCAAGGTGCAGGCTCTTAAAAATGTGTCGTTTGAGGTGCGTCGTGGTGAGTTGTTCGGGCTTATTGGACCTGACGGGGCAGGGAAAACCACCCTTTTCCGTCTGCTTGCCACGTTGTTGAACCCAGATTCCGGCAGCGCCGTGCTTGATGGTTTTGATATTGTTAAGGATTATCAGGCTGTTCGTTCAAGAGTAGGGTATATGCCTGGGAGGTTCTCGCTCTATCCTGATTTGTCTGTGGAGGAGAATTTGCAGTTTTTCGCGGCCTTGTTTGGTGTAACGGTAGCGGAGTCGTATAGTCTTGTGGCGCCGATCTACAAGCAGATAGAACCGTTCCGGAATCGGAGGGCTGGAAAACTGTCTGGTGGAATGAAGCAGAAACTTGCTCTTTCTTGCGCCTTGATTCATAGGCCGAGTGTGCTGCTTTTGGACGAGCCGACAACGGGTGTTGATGCAGTGTCGCGCTGCGAGTTTTGGGATATGCTCGCAGAATTAAGGCGGCATGGCTTAACAATTCTTGTTTCAACTCCATACATGGATGAGGCTGTGCGGTGCGACCGTGTCGCTCTGTGTGATGAGGGCGGCATATTGAAGATTGATACACCTGAAGGTATTGTGAACGATTTCGACTCCGTCATCTATGGCGTAAAGGCGAAGAGTATGCTGTCGCTTTTGGAGAAGGCCCGATTGTTTTCGGGGGTTGCAGACTGTTATCCTTTTGGAGAGTGGCATCACATGGTAACTGATGACGATTTTGACGTGTCTGATTTCTTAAGTGTGTTCGGTTGTGTTGACGGATTTGAATTTATTCCGGTAAGCCCGACGATAGAAGATGTGTTTATTAAATTGATGAAGCGATGAACGATATAGTTATTTCTGTAAAAAACTTGACGAAACGTTTTGGCGACTTTATCGCTGTTGATAATATCTCGTTTGATGTGCGAAGGGGTGAAATCTTTGGGTTTCTCGGAGCGAACGGAGCTGGTAAAACGACAGCGATGCGGATGTTGTGCGGATTGAGCTATCCTACGTCTGGCAGCGGTACGGTTGCCGGATTTGATATAATGAGCGAGGGGGAGCGGATTAAACGTCGCATAGGTTATATGTGTCAGCGTTTCTCTTTGTATGACGACCTTACGGTGTGGGAGAATATGCGCTTGTTCGCCGGTATATATGGCATGTCAAATTCACAGACCGAGCAGAGGGTGTCTGAGCTGTTGGACAAGCTTGATTTTTCGTCCGAACGTGATACGCTTGTGGGGGCTTTGCCGTTAGGTTGGAAGCAGAAGCTGGCGTTCGTGATAGCTACGATTCATAGTCCGGAAGTGGTGTTTCTGGATGAGCCTACAGGGGGTGTTGACCCTATCGCGCGCAGGCAGTTTTGGGAACTTATATACAAGGAGTCGGAGAACGGCACGACTATATTTGTCACAACTCACTATATGGACGAGGCTGAATATTGTTCACGAGTATCCATAATGGTTGACGGAGAGGTTCGTGCTCTTGATTCGCCGGCACGTCTGAAAAAACAGTTTAATGCAGGGTCGATGGACGAGGTGTTTCGTTCGTTGGCACGTGAAGCTAAAAGAGGTGTTTAGTATGATGAAAATGTGTTTTATTTCGTTTGTGAAAAAGGAGGCTCTGCATATACTTCGTGATAAGCGCACAATGCTTGTTGTGATGCTTATTCCTGTTGTGCTGATGTTGCTGTTCGGTTTTGCAATCTCTACAGAAGTGAATAACATAAATGTTGCAGTTGTGGCTCCGGAGCGTACTGATGGGGTGAAAAATGCAGTTGAGAGAATTTCTCAGAATGAATATTTTACTTTTTGCGGTTATGTTCAGACAAGCCAAATAGACAAACTGTTGCGTTCTGGAGAGGTGAATGCAGTTGTCGTATTTGCTGCGGATTATGACCGCCGTGCAGAATTGGCGGCTGCTGGTGTGCCTTCAAAACCGATTGTTCAGCTTGTTTTGGATGCTTCTAATGTGAATACCGCAAGTTCGGCTGCTGTTTATCTGCAGAATATATTGCTCGGTACAGAGGCTCAGCAGGCTATGTTCGAAACTCGAATGTTGTTTAATCCGCAGATGAAGAGCGCTTATAATTTTGTGCCGGGAATTATGGGCCTTATCTTTATTCTTGTCTGCGCAATGATGACTTCGGTTTCAATCGTGAGAGAGAAGGAGATGGGGACTATGGAGGTGCTGCTAGTTTCTCCTGTAAGGCCTGTGATGATTATACTGGCTAAGATGATTCCGTATTTCGTTATCTCGTGTGTCGTGTTAGTTATGATACTTTTATTGGCGCGTTTCCTTCTTGGTGTGCCCATGTCCGGAGGGGTCGCTGGCATATTCTCCGTGTCTTTGCTGTATCTTGTTTTGTCCCTTGCGCTTGGGCTGTTAGTGTCAATAGTTGCAGATACACAAATACAGGCTCTGCTGCTCTCCGCGCTAGTGTTCATGATGCCTGTTATGATGCTTTCTGGCATGTTGTTCCCAATAGAAAATCTCCCCGTCTTTTTTCAGATCGTGTCAAATATAATACCTGCAAGATGGTTTATTGATGCGGTGCGAAAAATGATGATTCAGGGAGCGACTATTGCAGATGTCTGGTATGACTGCGTGATATTGATTGGCATGACGTTGGTTTTGCTTGGCGTGTCTTTGAAGAAATTTAAAAATAAACTTGAGTGAGCTTATGCGTGCGTTTATAGTGTTATTACAGAAAGAGTTTTTGCAGATTAAGCGAAATCCGTTCTTGCCAAAACTTATTGTCGCATTTCCGATAATGGTCATGCTCCTTATTCCTCTTGTCACAACAATGGATGTGCGTAACGTCAATGTGGCTGTGGTTGATTTGGACAAGTCAGCTGCTTCGCGTCGTGTCGAATCGCATATTGAGGCCTCCGGATATTTCACGCTGGTGCAAGTTACTTCTGACTATCCGCTAGCGATGAAGGCTTTGGAGAGGGGTGATGTTGATGTTATAGTTCAGATTCCTGAAGGGTTTGATAGAAACAGAACTTCTGCAACACCCGGACGAATAAGTGTATGTGCCAATGCGGTAAATGCAGCAAAGGCTGGTATTGGAATGCAGTATGTAGTTCAGTCTGTTGCGAAGACTTTGTTTGAACTGAATGGTGAAAATAGCCCGGAGAATGTGTCGCAACTTATCACAGTAGAAAATCGTTACAACCCAACTCTGAATTATAGGTATTATATGATTCCGGCTTTGATGATTATCCTTTTTATTCTTATCTGCGGATTTTTGCCTGCTCTTAGTATTGTGGGAGAAAAGGAGTGTGGCTCTATGGAGCAGATTAATGTGACTCCGGTGTCTCGTTTTGTCTTTGTTTTATCAAAGCTTGTTCCTTATTGGCTTGTGGGCTATTTTGTGCTTACTGTGGCGATGATAGTGGCAAAGCTAATCTATGGTTTGGCACCGGCAGGGTCTGTGGGAGCTATATATATCGGAGCGACTCTTTTTATTTTGACTATATCTGGATTTAGCCTTACAGTTGCAAATTTTTCAGAAACGATGCAGCAGACGATGTTTGTGATGTTCTTTTTTATTATGATATTTATGCTGATGAGCGGATTGTTAACGCCTTTGGATTCTATGCCTGAGTGGGCTCGGAATTTCACGCAGATATTGCCGCCGCGTTACTTTGTTGAGATATTACGTTCTATATATCTGAAGGGTGTGACTGTTGTTGAGTTATGGACTAATTATATGGCGCTCGGAATTTTTGCTGTGATATTTAATCTCCTTGCTGCGATTACATATAAAAAACAGCAGTAGGTGCGTTTTTTTATTTGTGATTTTCTAGAGACAATGCATCTAAAGAACTTTGTGCCGTTTCCCTGACAGGGTCTCTAACTATCTCTCTTTCTATACCGTGATTTTGTTAAGGGTGAGTATTCAAGTATTTAGGTCGAGTTTTAGGTCGGAAATTTTAAAACCGTAATGCCATAATCTTTTTTATGCCATTGGCAAATAGGAAACCCCAATGCAAATGCATTGGGGTTTCTATTTGTTGAACCTTTATCTTCTCAGCAATGTGAAGTGGCCGGTATATACTTTGTCAATTTCGTGGACGGTGA
>CALGHE010000084.1 GCA_937915765.1 uncultured Bacteroidales bacterium
GATGCCAAAGTTCAGGAAGAGGGAGACGGAGCTGGAGACTTTCATGGACAAGTGGTTCTACGCAATCAAAAACCTCGGCAGGCTGGAGGGACGGCCGTCCGGCTTGACGGAAGCCGTGTTCAAGAAGTTCTTTGAGGTGGCTGAGATCGCCGCCTTTTCGGAGACAGAGCGCTACGACTACGAGGAAAACCTGAAAAATTATAACGACTGGTTTAGCGTCATGAACACCGCAAAAAACGAAGGAATAGCAGAAGGTCGTGCAGAAGGCCTGGCGGAGGGTCGTGCAGAAGGCGAAGCCATAGGGATTGAGAAAGGGCGAACGGAAGGCGAAGCCATAGCAAAGCAGGAAATGGCGAAAAACCTGAAGTCTCAAGGAGTTCCAGCTGATATTATAGCAAAGGCGAGCGGCCTGACGACGGAGGAGATTGAAAAGTTGTAGGATTTTCGAGCTTTATAGGTAGATCCTCGATCTATTGTTCTTCCTTTTGTTGGTTGATGAAGCCGTTTTTCTTGTGAAATGCACTGCAATTATCATGTTGCTTGACATTGGATTTAATAATGTTTTTTATATCTTTGTCAACGTAAAAAAATCGTATGGTGTTTAAGTATTTGAAATATATGGCATTAGCTCCTCTTTGCTTCCTTGTTGGATGTGGAGATGGACAGGAGAGTGACCTTGAGAAACTTTGTCTGAAGGGCAAGGTTAAAAGTATGTCCGAGTATAAATATAGAGCGGAAGAACGTTACGGAAAGGTAGAAAAAGGAGAGCCTTTTCGTGAAGAGGGATGGGACAAAGTGGTTTTGTTCGGAAAAAACGGCATGTACGAGGAGGTGCAGCATGTGACGCCTACCGGCGACCTTGTGGGCAGAACTGTTTATCAGTACGGTAAAGAAAACAGGAAAATGATGGAGCAGGAGTATGATTCTGAGGGCGGTTTGAGTGAAAAGACTGTTTTCTCGTATAATGAGGATAATAAGTTGTATCAGGTTTTACGTCTGAATGATATGGATGGCATCATCAGCTCTATGATGATTGACGTGCGTAACGACGGTCTGGTTGAACATAATTATTATGGTCCGAGCGGATTGCTGTTGAGACGAGAGGTTTTGGACATTAACAGGAAAGGTCTGCCAGAGGAGACTAAAATATATTCGGACGAAAAGAAACTGGTAAACCACCGAAAGGAAGAGTATAACAGCAACGGGCAGTTGGAGCGGCTGCAGGTTTTTGCTCCGGAAGACGGAACGCTTATCATGACTGTGAACTTCATTTACGATGACAAAAGTAATGTGATTCTTCAGGAGGGTGTTGAAAATATAAGCGGAGAGGGCTTTTTGCCTGTCAAATATGAATATGAGTTTGATGACAAGGACAATTGGACAAGGTGTATCGAATATGAAGGCAGCACTCCGACTTATGTAACTGAACGTGAGTTTGAGTATTATCAATGAGGTCAGGTGATTTTGGGCTATAGAGACGTTGCTTGTGCAGCGTCTTTTTTTTGTTTATCGCAGCTTGAAAGTAACTGCCGGGTTGGGTTGGGCAACTGCTCTCTGTAAATATCTGCTCACCATTATAAAAAACGTATCATAATGAGCGTTTGCGATTCACTTTTGTTTGCTTTTGTTTGCAAAAGTGCTGAAAATCTGTACTTTTGTCGCTCGGTTGTTTGGCCCGGAGCGGCTTTTTGTTGGGGATTTACAGATAGCGGCGACTTAATTTTTTACCATGAAATAAAAGGTGCTGCTTTAGGCAATTTCTATGAGTTACAGGTTGTATGTTGTCGTTTTTATGATTTTGTCTCGGCTGATTTTGAACCCGTTTTGGAAACGTTCTTATAGAATCTGTATGGATAATTTGTAGAAATCGCCCTAATATTTTGAATGTGTTATTGAACTGAATTATAGAACTAAAAAATTAAAAAATTTTATGAAGAAGTACCTCTTAATGCAATTTTTGTTGATGTGTTCTGCTCTGGCGTTCGGTGCAGATCCTGCCTCCTATTTTAATGGAGTCACTCCTGCCAAGGGCTACAAATCGCAGACTGATCACAATCCGATGATGACGCAGCGTTTCGGCGCGGACCCTTATGCGATGGTTTACAATGACGAAGTTTTTGTCTATATGACGAACGATGTTTACGAGTATGACAGTAACGGCAAACTGACAACCAATTCTTACGGTAAGATTAACAAAATCAACTGCATATCGTCAAAAGATCTAGTCAACTGGACGGACCACGGAAGCATGAATATTGCAGGTAGAAATAACAGTGCCGGCGCGGCAAAGTGGGCAACTTGCTCCTGGGCTCCGTCTGCAATGCATGCAAAGGTGAACGGGAAAGACAAGTTTTTCTTGTACTTCGCTAATAACGGTAGTGGTATTGGTGTTGTCACAAGTGACACTCCATACGGACCGTGGACAGACCCTATCGGGAAGGAGTTAATTTCAAGAAACACTCCAAACTGCGGCAATGTGACTTGGCTTTTCGACCCGGCGGTGCTTATGGATGACGACGGAACGGCTTACCTCTATTTCGGAGGCGGAGTGCCAGAAGGCAAAGCTGCAGACCCAGGAACTGCTCGTGTCGTGAAGTTGGGTTCTGACTATACAAGTGTTGTGGGAACTCCTAAAACTCTCAATCCGCCTTACTTGTTTGAAGATGCCGGTGCAAATAAAATCGCAGGAAAATATATTTATAGCTATTGTTCTAACTGGGATTGTACCGGAAACCCTATGAGCAATGCGCAAATTTGTTATATGACGAGTGATTCTCCTTTGGGAGATTATAAATATTCTGGTATGGTGTTTAAGAATCCGGGGACATTCTTTAATGGTAGCTCAGGAAATAATCACCACGCTATTTTTGAGTTTAAGGGAGAATGGTACATAACCTATCATGCAATGGTTCTTCAGAGTTCTATGGGTATCAGCGGCGGCTATCGTTCTAGTCATATAGACTATATCCCGGTTAACACATCTAACGGAACAATTGCTCAGGCTACCGGCACAACTGCGGGTGTTAAGCAAGTGGTGTATCTGAACCCTTTTGAACGCACAGAGGCAGAGACTATGGCATGGATGGGTGGAATAAACACTGAGTATGGTGGTTCTAACATGATTGTGAATGATATTCACAAAGGAGACTGGATTGGACTTTCGGGTGTGGATTTTGGGACTGGAGCGAGCGCTTTTTCTGCTAAGGTGTCTTCTTCTGCCGGTGGTGTAGCTATTAAAATTTGCAAAGACAAGGTGGATGGCGAGGTAATCGGCTATCTGGAAGTGCCTAATACGGGCGGAGAGCTGAAAGAGGTTTCTGCAAGGCTGGATAAGGAAATCTCAGGGGTGCACGATTTGTTTTTTGTTTTCTCCGGAAGCTTTGAGTTTGACTCTTGGGTGTTTAAAACGGCTGATGTGACTTTGGAGGTTTCGGAAACTGATTTGGAGGCTCCCGCGTCTCTCTCTCTGGAGGCGAAATCTACAGAGGCAAATATTGCGAGAATAGATTTTTATCAAGGTGACGTTAAGATAGGCTCTTCTTCCAAAGCTCCGTACATCTGCGATGTGAAAGATTTGGAGGCTGGTCAATACTCTTTCTATGCTATCATGCTCGACAATAATGGCAAAGAGTATAAAACTCCGGCAATGGATGTGAAAGTTCGTGTTCCTCAAGGTCCTTATGAAGGTGTTGCCCAGACGCTTCCCGGAACGTTTGAAGTGGAACGTTATGATGTGGGAGGCGAGGGTTACGCGTATTCTGACGAGGAGGCCGAGAATCAAGGAATGGCGTTTCGTCCTGACGAGGGCGTTGATATTGATGTGAATGGAGACGGGCACGTGCTTGGCTGGACTATGGCTGGCGAGTGGCTGGAATATACCGTGGATGTGTTGCATACAGACCAATTCAACTTTGTGGCTACGGTCGCTTCAGGGCTGGAGGGCTCTTCTTTCCGTCTGTATTGTGATGACAAGGACATTACCGGCGAGGTGGTTGTGCCTAATACTGAAGATTGGGGTATCTACACAACGATTACAGGAACTACGTCAACATTGACCGCTGGAAAGCACGTTCTAAAATTATTGATAGAAAATTCTTACTGTAACATAGACAAGATTGTCTTTACAAGCAAAACTAAGAAGGTAGATTTTGAATTTACTTCGCCACTGGCATCTTCTGAGGTTATTGCTGGAGAAAAATTCAACGTTAGTTGGAAGTCGTCGGAAGTAGTGGACGGTCAGTTCAACCTAAATTGGGTCGGCAGCGATGGCGAGAAGTTGGTTCTGAAAGAGGGCGTTGCAAGTTCTGGCTCGTATGAGGCTACTGTGCCGGACTATTTCGCAGGCGAAAGCGGCTACTATACTCTGACCCAGATTTCGGGCGGACTGATTCCTTCTGATTTTGACGGACAGACTCATACGGTAAATAATCCGTTGATTTGGGCTGATGTTCCTGATGTCTCTGTTATCCGTGTTGATGATACTTATTATATGGTCAGCACAACGATGCACATGAGTCCGGGTGTGCCGATTATGGCTTCAAAAGATCTGGCTCGCTGGAGAATTATCAATTATGCTTATCAAACGTTGGACAATGGTGACGCATGTTCGCTGAATGGTGGTAAAAGTGCTTACGGAAAAGGGTCATGGGCAAGTAGCATTAAGTATCATAAGGGTGCCTGGTATGTCCTGACGCCATCTTACACAACCGGAAAGACTCATATCTACAAAACTACAGATATCGAGTCGGGCAAATGGCAAACTGCGACCTTGCCGTTCTATCACGACCCATCTTTGCTATTTGATGATGACGATAGGGTTTATGTGGTTTACGGCGGCGGAAATATCAATATCATCGAGCTGTCTTCGGATGCGATGTCGGTCAAGTCTGGCGCAACTTCAAGGGTGTTGTTGAAATCTCCTGCGGCAATTGCGGGGAGCGACTTTTATGTAGAGTGTGAGGGGGCGCAGATTATGAAGAAAGATGGTTATTATTACGTGTTCTTGATTTCATGGCCGGCCGGCAAGTGTCGCTCTGTTCTTTGTTATCGTTCCAAATCGCTTGACGGAACGTTCGAAGGCAAGGTGGTTCTGCAGGATAACGGGGTTGCTCAGGGTCGTGTGTTTGACACTCCTGATGGTGACTGGTACGGAATGTTTTTCCGCGACAATGGTTCTGTAGGTCGTATTCCGTATTTGGTGTCTGTGACATGGAGCGATGATTGGCCGGTTTTGGGCAATAACGGGAAAGTTCCTTCTTCATTGCAATTGGCCGCAAGTCAGGAGAGAGGTTATGGTATTGTTACTTCGGATGAGTTTGAAAGCGGAAAGCTGCCGTTGGAATGGCAATGGAATCATAATCCGGTGAACGATTATTGGGCGTTTGAAGATGGTGCGTTGCGCCTGACAAACGGAAGAGTAGATGCAGACCTTGTCAGCACTCAAAACACATTGACTCAGCGTTCGTTCGGTCCAACTTGTTCAGGATGGACAAAGATGAGTACGAAAGGCATGAAAGATGGTGATTACGCAGGTTTGTGCGCGTTGCAGGATTTGTATGGTTATGTGGGTGTGAAGATGAATAATGGCAGCAAATCGATTGTGATGGTCAATGCAGGTGGCGGCTCGCCCGAAGAAGTTGAGGCCGTTCCGTTGTCTCAAGACAATGTCTGGTTCCGTATTGATATGAATTTTAATAATCAGACTGATAAAGCCACATTCTATTACAGTTTGGATGGTTCGACTTGGACGGCTATCGGCAATACGCTTTCGATGAAATATGAATTGACTCACTTTGTTGGATATCGTTACGGACTGTTCAATTTTGGGACTAAGAGCGCTGGCGGATATGTGGATTTTGACTTCTTTAAGATTGGGGAAGATGTGGAGTCGCCTATCTTCTTGAGCAAAACTGGCGAAGAGTCTATATTGGCAGAGAGCGTGACAATAACTATTGCACAAAAGTCGGCAACTGCGATAGAAGAAAATAGAGTGGCAGTTTGTGCCGTTTCGCCAAATCCGGCCACTGAGTTTGTCAAAGTTACGGGAGTGGATAATTTGAAGAAGATAGAGCTGATAGATGTGAATGGAACAGTCGTGGCGTCATCGTCAGGCATTGACGAACTGGACATTCCGTCTTATTTGTCAGGGAAATTCTTAGTTAGAATTTATGATGAAAACATGAATGTGATAGTTCAGAAAATTATTGTGAAATAAATGTCCTCATAAGTTTTTTTACAGAGGCGAGGCTCCGGTTTGCTTAGGGAGCCTCGCTTTTTTTCTGAAATGTTTAGGTGGCTCAATACTTAGCCTAGATCATTTCGTTCTAATATAGAAGTTACCTTTAGTTTTTCTCTCTGCTTTTCAGTAGTTTGAACGAATATACTTTACGTCCCAAAGAGTCTAAAACAACTACAATGTTAACGTCATCGCTCTGCTTGAAGTCACAGAGTTCCTTATACGTGAATTTTCCAACGAACAGACCTCCTATGTTATAAACCATATAGGTGAGGTCTTCGCGAGAACGACTTGTGAGAGTAGGCTCAGAAGTTGTGCCACCACCATAATAACCATCTGTAATGTAAACATTCTTCGCTCCAACCGGAATTTTGTAATGAAGGTTCTTGTTCTCGTAATGTTCAAAAACACGTTGGTTCTCTAAGTCATAAGAAATTGTCCAGCTTGTTGCTGCCGGATCGTTTGTTTTAATTCCCGCTCCTAAATCCAAATAACTAATTTCATTTGTGTTGGGAATATTGAGCCCGTAAATGTCAAGTTTGTTGTTGTGGGTCAGGTAGATATCCCTGCCTTCAAAAAAATACCCATCAAACTTGTTTCCTACCAGCGGATTATTGTTGAAGTAAATCAGCGAATCGTTTTGATTCGACCTGATTGTCAATTGAGTGGTGTCGCCTAACTCGAAAAATTGACTTAAATCGTAATAATAAAACTCTGGTCTGGTTTCACTCCATAAATAAAATTTCTCTATATTATCTATATAATCTGCCAAGTCGCCGGCAGTCATTGCCAAAGACATATTCTCAACAATACAATCCAAAAGGAATGTCAACGTATTATTTGAAAATGCTGTTCCCGCTAAAACACAAGTTCTATCTAAGTAAGGTTGCTTAAATTTCTCAAGAGAGAACATCTTTTGATAAATCATGCAGGCTTCCTGGCTGTTTGCCCAGAAAAAATATTCAAAAGGCTCTTTTCTAAGCAGAAAATTATAATAAGCATAACTACTTTCATACATGGTAGCGTCCATATCTTTCATAATCCACCGCCATTTTTTAGTTCCTTGTTTGTCATACCATGCAGCCGCATTATTGGAAGGGAAATCAATATTTGCAAAATAAGCTTGAGTGGAAACAAAATTCATAAAAGCATTTATATCCAACAGCTCAGACATCTGCTGATATGTGCTGTTTTCTGACTCATAGGTTTTTAAGAAATGGGCGAAATTTGGATATAACTCTTCGTCAACACTTCCGGAAGTTAAGCCATCGAAAGTCTCCAAAATCTCAATATCTTCAATCTTATTATGATTAGCCCAAACAAAATCATCCCCGTCACGCTCCTGCAAATGCATGATTCTCTTAAACCGACCATTAATGTATAACAGCACCGTTTTATGGGCCTGGTAATCAACATCATAATATCTCGCAAATCTTCCAATTGCTGTTTGGGAAAGCAAATCATTTATAGAATATACAGAAGACCTTCCATCATCGTCTGACGTACGGATAGTCATACTTTTCTGCTTAGTGGCATTGGGTTTCAGGTTTCTCCAGAACACCCCTTTGAAATGCTTGTTTCCAAAACGCTTATTAGCGTAAACAACCATAGATTTAGTAGAGTATTCACGAGAGGCATTGCCACTGACACGAGTCTCGGCCAATTGATTTAAACGAGGTTCGGTTGAGTCAGAAGAGAAATATTCTATATTGATAGGACGACGCCAATTGTACAAATAATTTTCATCTCCCATCCAATGTCTCAAAGGAGGATTATCGGGATGGGAATAAGAGTAAGAAGTAGAATAAGAAAATATTCCTAAATCATCACCAGTCAAATAAGATTCGTCGCAGGCTATACTAATAATAGGCATCTTGCCGTCTCTGTCAAATATGTAGGTTTGTGTCCGGCTAATTCTACTGATTGCACTGTCACTGAATGGTTTAGCTCGGATCACAGTGTTCCCTGATATGTAAATAGAGTCATGAAAGATAGAACTAGATGAAGTTGGCTCACTACCATCAGTTGTATATCGAATAATGGCATCTGCAGGGCTGTCTATGTTTAACTTTAGGTAAAAAGGAGTAGTCTTAATACCGCCCTTTTCCGAAAAACCAACTGTTTTCATCACTCGTTCTGTATATGTGTCGTTATTAGGCTGTTCAGGAGTTGCGACTCTGAAATGCGACAAACTATCTGTGTTATTTGGCAAACGTCCCCAAGACACTTCCGGCGAAATCATTTCGGGGTAATGCAAGGAATCTATTATAACACCATTGTTGTCCCATAAATAAAGAGAGCCAGGCTCATCCGACTTAAGTCTGAAGTGGGTATGTTGCTGCATATTCTCTTTATCACAAAAAATAAGAAAATGGCCCTTGGCAGGAACAACGTATGAACAAGGGATTGTGTAAGCCTGACTAATATCATTCACATCACCAATAGAAAAACCTTCTAGGTCAAGATCGGTTTCCCCCGAATTATAAACCTCGACCCAAGAGTCAGGGAACTCATTGTAATAATCTATAACGCCACCAAAATTGCTTTGCATTATTTCAGTCATGATGATACTCGATTGAAATTCATTCGTAGTAACACCGGCAAACGTTTGTCCGACAAAGAGGGACGTCAAGAGAAACATCAATTTCCTCGAAAAAAGAAGGTTAAAAAACAAATTTTTCATTACAGTTCATATTTTATAATATATTTATTGAAACACCTATTTATGAGCAACTTCTGTAAAACGCAAATTACAGAAGTTGCCTTAAGTTCAAGTTGTACGGATTTTTTTTGTCTGCCTAATCAGACGTTCAGCTTCAAAACTTTGTTCACGATAGTTTCAGGCTCTATATTTGTCATACATCTGTAGTCGTTAAACTTGCATGGTTTGTTTCCGTAGATGGAGCATGGACGGCAGTCCATCTGCAGTTCAACCGTGTCGGCCGGGTTCTGACCGAATCCGTAGAATCCTGCGCAGGTGTGCGTGGCGCCCCAGACAGAGACAACCCTTGTGCCAACAAGCGAGGCGAGGTGCATGTTTGCCGAATCCATCGACACAAGTGTGTCTGCATGGTTCAGAATTTCAAGTTCCTGAAGCAGCGGGAACTTGCCGGCGAGCGAAATGGTGTTGCCGTACTTTTTCTCCCAATCTTCCAGCACGGTCCTCTCTTTTGCTCCGCCGCCAAAAAGCAGAACTTTTGTGTCTGGCTCTTCGGACAGCATCTTCACAACCTTTTCCATCTTATCTAACGGATAAATTTTACCTTGATGTTGTGCGAATGGTGCTATGGCAATCCATTTGCCATGCTTTTCGCCAAGTGTTTCAGCCAGTTTGGCAGATAGAGGCATCCCTTTTTGCATCAAGCTGTCAAATGTGAGGTCGAAAGGAACTCCGGCCTCTGCAAAAACATCACGATAACGTTCTACGGAACTTTTCAGTTGCTTCAGGACTTTGCCTTCTTTGGCGGTCAGAGCCTTTTTTTCTGCGCGCCCTTTGTCAATCTTGAATACTTTTATTCCCTTTATTCGGAACAGCGCGCGCATAACCTTGCTGCGAAGCACGTCGTGCAGGTCTATCACCACGTCAAATTTTCTGGTCGCGCTAAGGTCCGAAAACAGCTTAAATATGCCTCCGAATCCTTTGTACTTGTTTTTGGTGTCAACGCCGAAAAATGTCAAGTTCTTGATTCCGTGAAACATATCCTCGAATCGAGGGTTTGAGACCATCGTGATGTTCGCGTTCGGATACTTCCTTGCAAACGAAGCCACAACCGGCACCGTCATTGCAACGTCGCCCATAGCGGAAAGTCGAATAATTAGTACGTTCATTTTCTGTAAATAAAAGATGCCAAGCCGTATGCTTTAGCGCAAATATTTGATTGTCAAAGCAAAATAGCCAGAGTTGCAGACTCTTGCGGTCTCCGACACCAGCCTTCGCAAATACGCCGGCAAATTTATCAAATTAAACTCAAAATATCTACTTTTAGTTCGTTTTTCCGTAAACAAGGCAAATTTAATGTGCAGAAAAGCCCCAAAAAGAGCTGGGAAAAGTTCCTGAGAGGCATAATTCAAAAAAAAATAATACGACATGATAAAAAATGTTGTTTTTAGTCACATATATTTTTAACTTTGCGGTTCATGTTGTGAATTTGAAAAGTTTATTAAAGTTTTTTCAGATGGATAAAGTTATAGCGATTTTAAAGAAGGTTTTCTTGAACAAATATACCATTAGTATAGTTGCGATGTGTCTTGTTGTTGTCATAGGCATATATGCGACGCTCAACTGGCTGGACTCGTACACTCGCCATGGAGAGGAGATAATAGTGCCGGACTTGAAAGGGCAGCTTGCAGACGATGCTTGCGACATGCTTGCTAAGAAGAGCCTGAAGTGCGAGGTCTCGGACTCGCTGTTTGCGCGCAAGATGGCTCCCGGTTCTGTGGTAGAGCAGATTCCGGCGGCTGGCGAAAAGGTGAAGGAGAACCGAACTGTTTATCTTATAATAAACGCCCGCAATCCGCGTCAGGTGCCGTTGCCTAATTTGCAGGACATATCCGTGCGTCAGGCGGAGGCGATGGTAAAGTCTGTGGGACTGACTGTGAAAGAGTTCGAGTATGTGCCGTCGGAGTACAAAGACCTTGTGCAGGACGTTAAGTTCAACGGCAGGAAAATAGCTGCCGGCACGCGTCTTGACGAAGGCTCTCAGGTGGTGCTGATTGTGGGCAAGGGAATGTCGGACGAAGAGTCGGCTGTCATGTCTCTAAGAGGTCTTTCTCTCGAAAAGGCGACAGACCGTGCTCATGACGAGTTTTTCAATATCGGGGCTGTGGAGTATGACGGCAAATTCGATGAAAGCCGGAAGACCGAGTATTTTGTGTACAAACAGACGCCGATCACTGGAACAAAAGCTCTTCAGGGGCAAAGTATCAACATATATCTGACTTTGGACAAGGAAAAGCTTAAAGAGCCGGAAGAGATATTTATCGACAGCACGTTAATAAATTCAGAAACCACGGACGATTTATGGGAGTAGAAAACAAAGGCTTCCTTCAGGAGGAACTTGACGAGGATCAGGACGGCGCGGCGGTAGGTAATGACGGACAGCTGCACGAGCATTTCCATTTTGTGGTTGACAAGGGGCAGACGCTTGTGCGTATTGACAAATATCTGGTCAACTGCATGGCGCAGATTTCAAGGAACCGCATTCAGGACGCTGCCGCGGCTAACTGCATTCTGGTGAACGGCAAGCCGGTAAAGTCTAATTACAGAGTAAAGCCTTTTGACGAAATATCGGTCATGCTGGCTTACCCGCCGTCTGAGTTTGAAATTATACCGCAGGATATTCCTTTGAAAATAGCCTACGAAGACGACGACCTGATTCTTGTGAACAAAAGTCCGGGCATGGTTGTGCATCCGGGATTCGGGAATTTTCAAGGCACGCTGCTAAACGCGCTTGCGTGGCATCTGAAGGATTCTGACAAGTTTGACGCGTCGGACCCGAGACTTGGCCTGGTGCATCGCATAGATAAGGACACGTCAGGGTTGCTCTTGATAGCTAAGAACGAAGACGCTAAGACACACCTCGGAAAGCAGTTCTTCAACAAGACAACGCAAAGGCGGTACAACGCGCTTGTGTGGGGCAACGTCAAGGACGACGAGGGCACAATCGTGGGCGATATAGGCAGAGACCCGAGAGACAGAATGCTTTTCACCGTGTTCCCTGAGGGTGAAAACCCTAATGCAAAGCATGCGGTGACGCACTATAAGGTGCTGGAGAGATTCGGGTATGTGACGCTCGTGGAGTGCAAACTCGAAACCGGCAGAACGCATCAGATTCGTGTACACATGAAGCATATCGGGCACACTTTGTTTAACGACGAGCGGTATGGCGGCAACGAGATTCTGAGGGGTACAACCTTCGCAAAGTATAAACAGTTTGTGAAGAATTGCTTCGATATTTGTCCACGACAGGCGCTTCATGCTAAGACGCTGGGCTTTACGCACCCAAGAACAGAGGAGTTCATGCACTTTGACTCAGACTTGCCGGAAGATATGCAGATGCTGATTGATAAGTGGCGGAACTATGCGGCAGGAAAAGAGCTGGAGGAGGATTGACAGAGGTGCGGTATTAAAATAAGGAAAAACATAAAAAATATAAAAGATGGATTTTATAGAAGAATTGAAGTGGCGCGGAATGATTCATGACATGATGCCGGGCACAGAAGAGCAGCTGAAGAAAGAGATAACCACAGCCTATGTGGGTATAGACCCTACGGCGGACTCTTTGCATATTGGTCACCTTGTCGGCGTAATGATGCTGAAGCATTTTCAGCGTTGCGGACATCGTCCTTTGGCGCTTGTGGGCGGGGCAACCGGTATGATTGGCGACCCTTCTGGCAAGTCTCAGGAACGTAATCTTTTGGACGAAAAGACTTTGCGTCATAATCAGGAGGCTATCAAGGCTCAGCTTTCGCGTTTCCTCGATTTCGACTCGGACGCGCCTAACGCTGCGGAACTTGTCAATAACTACGACTGGATGAAAGAGTTCTCTTTTCTGGACTTTATACGTGACGTAGGTAAGCACATCACTGTGAATTACATGATGGCGAAAGACTCTGTTAAGAAGAGGCTAAGTTCAGAATCGAGCGTCGGAATGTCTTTCACTGAGTTTACATATCAGCTTGTTCAGGGGTACGACTTCCTGTATCTTAATCAGACCAAAAATTGCAAGCTTCAGATGGGCGGCTCAGACCAGTGGGGCAACATAACAACCGGAACGGAACTTATCCGCAGGAAAAGCGGCGGAGAGGCGTTTGCGCTAACTTGCCCTCTTATAACTAAGGCGGACGGCGGAAAGTTCGGAAAGACTGAGTCGGGCAATGTTTGGCTGGACAGAAACTACACTTCTCCGTACAAGTTCTATCAGTTCTGGCTTAACGTGAGCGACGCTGACGCTGAGAAATACATAAAGATATTCACGTTCCTTACAAAAGAGGAGGTTGAGGCTCTTATCGCAGAGCATCAGCAGGCTCCGCACTTGAGAGCGTTGCAGAAAAGGCTTGCTGAAGAGATTACCGTTATGGTTCACTCAAGAGAAGACTACGACGCGGCTGTCGAAGCGTCCAATATATTGTTCGGAAATGCAACATCTGAGGCTTTAAGGAAACTGGACGAAGAGACTCTGCTTTCTGTGTTCGACGGAGTGCCTCAGTTTGAAGTGGCGAAGGCCGATATTGCAGGCGGGCTGAAGGCTATCGAACTGTTTACGGACAAGGCGGCCATCTTCCCTTCTAAGGGCGAGATGCGCAAGCTTGTGGCCGGAGGCGGTGTGTCTGTCAACAAGGAGAAGCTGGCTGACCAGGATAAACTGATAGACGAATCTATGCTTCTAAACGGCAAGTATCTGCTTGTGCAGCGCGGGAAGAAGAACTATTATTTGGTGATTTTCAAATAAATTCAAATAATGATGCGAAAATATTTGGACGGAACCAAATAAAATCATATCTTTGCACCGCTTTTGAAACATAAGGCAAATGAGGATTGTCTCATGGTGTAATGGTAGCACTACAGTTTTTGGTTCTGTCTGTCGAGGTTCGAATCCTCGTGAGACAACGAAGGGAGCTTGAAAAGGCTCCCTTTTTGTTTGGTGCGGTCCGCAAGTTATGACAAAAATAAAGGGAAGACACTATGCCTCCCCTCTATTTTTTTCAAAGATATACCTATTATTGAACGTCGTCTTTCAACTGAGCGCCAGCTTTGAATTTTACAACTTTCTTCGCTGCAATGGTAATAGGTTGCTTTGTAAGTGGGTTGATGCCCTGACGTTCTCCCTGTTCTTTAACTTCGAATGTTCCGAAGCCGATCAGCTGAACGTTTCCGCCGTTTTTCAACTCAGTTGAAACTGCTTTGATGAATCCGTCTAAAGCTTTCTTGCTATTTTCCTTTGATAGGCCAGATTCTTCTGCAATAGCATTTACTAGTTCTTGTTTGTTCATAGAGCTTTCTATTTTAATTTAAGTATTGAATTCCGTCTTTTAGCAAATTTGTTAATTTTAACTTTTTAACGAATGCAAATATAATGTAAAGCCTCTATTTTACAAATGATTAGAGACTTTTTTTCAATCTTTTTTCTTAATCTTTTTTCTTTTATGCTATAAAACATATAAAATTGAAGAGATTTTGCATATTTTTGTCTTTTGAAAATAAAGGTCGTTTAAACTTGTCTTGCTCGCGGGTGTCTAAAGTGCAGTCTGTGCGTTGTTCTGACGGGGTTTCCGACGGGCAGGTTTAAGTAAGAATAAATACTTATTTTATGAGACAGAGCAATTTTATGATGGGCGGGGGTGTGCCGGTCGTGGTGAAAAACCTTCTGATTATTAATGTGGTGGTATATATTTTCTGCATTACTTTTCAGGGAAATAATATTTTGACTGATTTTGTGTGGAGGTATTTGCCAGAGTTTGACCCTCAGAACGTGCTGGCTCTCCATTATTGGGACTCGCCTGCGTTCAATCCGGCGCAGATGGTGACATACATGTTTTTGCACTCGCTGCAAGATATGTCGCACCTGTTCTTTAATATGTTCTCTTTGTTTATGTTTGGCAGCGCGGTTGAATATGCTCTTGGTCCTAAGCGCTTTCTCACGTTCTACATGGTTTCCGGAATAGGGGCGGCAATTGTGCAGGAGGTTTTTTGGACGATAGATCTGCAGCCCTTCCTCGCTCAGTTCAGCGATTTGAACAGGCTGGCTGACGGAGCGCTGATATCTGTCAATGGAGAGCCTATGACTGTGACGGAACTGCTTGCTTATCGGGACGGTGTGCTTAGCGTTATGACAACGGTAGGGGCGTCGGGCGCGGTGTTTGGTCTGCTGCTGGCTTACGGAATGCTTTTCTCTGAAAGCACCATATATGTGTTTTTTGTTCTGCCGGTCAAGGCGAAGTATTTTGTGGTGTTTTACGCGCTGATAGAGTTGTTCTGCGGAGTGAGGGTCGCCACAAGCGAAGCGAGTGACGGAATTGCGCATTTCGCCCATCTTGGAGGCATGCTCTTCGGGCTTCTGCTGATGTTGTACTGGAGGAAAAAAGATAGAGAGAGCGGGTTTGGGTATTAATTAACATGTGAATTTAAAATTAGGTTGATGTATGCAGTCTGAATTTTCTAATATGAAGGACGAGATTGTTAGTTCGTTTAAGAGCGGCGACATGCTTCAGAAGTTGATATATATAAATTTGGGCGTGTTTGTTGTTGTGGGGCTTATTGGTGTGGCTCAGTTCCTCTTCAGGGTAGAGAGCTCGTGGTTGACTTATCTGGAGTTCCCTGCGTCGTTCACCAGTTTTTTGTGCAGGCCGTGGACTATAGTAACTTTCATGTTCTTGCATGAGGGTTTTATCCATTTGATAATAAACCTGCTGATGCTGTACTGGTTTGGCAAGATATTCATGCAGCTGTATCACGTGCAGAGAGACTTAACCGGGCTTTATCTGCTTGGCGGAGTCGGCGGAGCGCTGTTTTATATGATGGCTTACAATATCTTTCCGCAATTTAGCGACAAGGTTGAATACAGTGTTCTGCTCGGAGCGTCGGCCTCTGTGATGGCTATTGTTGTTGCTGTTGCGGTGACATCTCCTAACTATTTGATAAAGCTGCTGTTTTTTGGCGATGTCAAACTGAAGTGGGTGGCGTTTGTGAGCGTGCTTATCTCTTTGCTTAATGTGGCCTCTGGGAATGCGGGCGGAGAGATTTCGCATCTCGGCGGGGCGTTCGCCGGATTTATGTTCGCGTATCAGTATAAGAAGGGGGTCAACATCACAAAATGGATAAACAACTGCGTGGACTGGTGCGTGAACATCTTCTCAAGAAGACCGAGAATGAAGGTGGCCTCCGGCAGCGGAACTTATGCGGGCAGAAATGGGTCGGACTACGATTATAATCTCAGAAAGAGACAGCAGGACGAGAATGTGAACAGAATTTTGGAAAAGATAAAGAGAGGCGGATATGACTCTTTAACAAATGAAGAGAAACATGAACTTTTTAAGGCAGGGCAGCGGAAGTAACTTCTTTTCGAAGATGGTCGATGTGCCGCTTGTGGCGGTTAACGTCATTCTTGTGATCTGCATGGTGCTGGCCTCTTTCAGCGACCGTGTCAGGCCGACGGAGTCGCTTGTCGTGTCTGAACTTGGACTTGGGTTTCCTGTGTTGCTGGTGCTTGCCGTGCTTTTCATGCTGTTCTGGCTGGCAAGGCTGAAGTGGAGCTTCCTTATATCTTTGTTCGGCATAATATTGTCGTTCAATTGCTGTGTTAAAACATTGGCGTTCAATAAGGAGAAAGATGACAAAGACAGGTCTTTCAAGCTGATGACATACAATGTGCATCTCTTTAATTTTTATACGGAGCTGAGCCGTAACGAAATTGTCAAGTACCTTTCAGAGTCGGATGCGGACGTGCTTTGTTTGCAGGAGTTTGGATACAGCACGAACGAAAAAAGCAAGCACCTCAAGGAGAAGGAGATTTTTGCAGAGCTGAAGAAGAAATACCCGTATTATCATATAGACGTGGCGCGAATAAAGAACGGTTCGTACGGTGTTGCGATATTGTCAAGGTATCCAATACTGAACAAAGGGAAGGTGGAGTACATAAGTCAGTATAACTCATCGCTATATGCCGACGTGGAGATTAAAGGCAAGATCATAAGAATATATAATTGTCATCTGGAGTCTAATAAATTGACGGAGAACGATAAAAATCTGGTGAAAAACTTCGGCAAGGAGATGAGCACGGAAAAGATGAACGAGGTTGTGTCTCATTTGTCTAAGAAATTATCCGATGCGTACGTGTTGCGAGAGAGGCAGGCGGACAGAATTGCGTGCGAAGTGCCGGTGTCACCGCATCCTGTGATTGTGTGCGGTGACTTTAACGACGTGCCGGTCTCTTACGCCTATTCCAAAATCAAGGGCGATGACCTGAACGACGCTTTTGTGGACGCCGGCTTCGGGTATTGTTACACTTTCAGAGAGAACATGTTCTGGTTCAGAATAGACCATGTGCTTTATGACAAGACAATGGAGGTGCTGTCTTATAAGGTGGGCGACTTGAAGGCGAGCGACCATTATCCGGTAGAATGTTCCTTTAAATGGAAGTGATTTTGAAGTTTTTTTGCAAAAAAGTCACAGACAATTTGTTTTGTCGCAAATAATGTATATCTTTGCATTCCGAATTTAAAGGGCAAAATAAGAATAAAATAACAATTAAAAAATACGGTAATGAAAAGAACATTTCAACCATCAAACAGAAAAAGAAAGAACAAGCATGGTTTCCGTTCAAGAATGGAAACTCCAAACGGACGTAGAGTGTTGGCTTCTCGTAGAGCTCACGGAAGAAAGAAATTGACTGTTTCTGACGAGCCTAACTTGAGACGATAATTCTTCTTTTTCGGAAGGAATAAAAAGGAATCCGCATCGGGTTCCTTTTTGTTTTTTATATTCATACTAAAGGGAAGCTGCCGAGAATGCCCTCCCAATCTTGCGTATAATGTAAAAATCTCGCTCTATTTTCTTCTTAAACTCTTTTTTTTCAAAAAAAATTCCTATTTTTGAAACTAATTTAGGTTAAAAGTTTTTATTTTCGGGTGTTGTTTAAAGATGTATATGGCCAAGATGCTGTAAAACAGTTGCTTATCTCTTCTGTAAAGGAAGGGAGGATTTCTCATGCGCAGCTTTTTTGCGGTCCCAAGGGTACAGGCAAACTCGCTCTGGCTCTTGCCTACGCTCAGTACATCTGTTGTGAAAATCGCGGAGAAAACGACTCTTGCGGCGTGTGCCCGTCGTGTGTTAAGTATCAGAAACTTATACATCCGGATTTGCATTTCGTCTTTCCGATTGTCAAATCGGACTCAAAAGCCGCGTACTGCAGCGATTTTATGGACCAATGGCGCGAGCTTGTCACCGAAAGCCCTTACTTTGATTTTGACAAATGGATGTCAACGTTCAAGTCAGACAAGGGGCAGGGCATGATTTATGTGACGGAAAGCGAGGTTATAATACATAAACTCAGCCAGAAGGCCTATGAGTCTGAATACAAGGTGATGATTATCTGGTTGCCGGAGCGTATGAACGAGGTGTGCGCTAACAAGATTCTGAAGATTCTTGAAGAGCCTTCCGGAAAGACGCTTTTCCTTCTGGTAACAGAAGATTCGGAGAAACTGCTTTCCACGATTATATCGAGAACGCAGAGGGTGCTTGTGCCGCGTATCGACGAGGAGAGCATGAGACGGGCGGTGGCGGAGCGGTTCTGTGTGCAGGAGCCGCAACTGTCTGACGTGGTGCGCATTGCGAACGGCGACTTGACCATGGCGGAGAGCATAATAAGCTCGACAGACGAGGACAAGGAGTTTTTTGAGCTCTTCTGCATGGTGATGAGAGCGGCTTACGCGCGCAAACTGTTCGATATAAAGGCTTGGGCAGAAACGATGGCGAAGGGAATGAACAGGAAAAGGCAAGTCTCTTTCCTTGCGTACGCGCAGAGAATGATACGTGAAAATTTTATAATGAATGTGCAGAGGGAGGATCTGAACTATATGACGAGTTATGAAAACAGCTTTTCCGTGAGATTCTCCCCTTTTGTGAACGAGCACAACATCTGGGGGCTTCTGTCAGAGCTGGAGCTGGCGGAGCGCCATATAGAACAGAATGTGCAGGCGAAGCTTGTTTTCTTCGACCTTGCGCTTAAACTTATAATGTTGCTGAAAAAGTGAGGTTGAAATGTCTCGCAGGTTTTCAAGTTGTCTTGTCCTGCAAATTTAAATTTTAAAGTAAAGAAAAATGGGAGCAAATGGTGGCGGCTGTCAGCTGAATTCAAAGGGCTGCAGCAAAAAAACAGATAAGAAGCTTGACACTTACGACTGGTTGTGCGACATACCGGAGGCGCAGAGCATGACCGATTTTGTGGAGGTCATCTTTAAAAACACAAGGAAGGGATACTTCCGCAACACAAACGGGCTGAAGCTGGAGAAGGGTGATGTTGTGGCGGTTGAGGCTACGCCCGGACACGATATAGGCACGGTCTCTTTGACCGGGCAGCTGGTGCTGCTGCAGATGAAGAAGAATAATGTTGACCCGAACAAAATCGAGGTCAAGCGCATCTACAGGAAGGCCCGTCAGAACGATATTGAAAAGTATGAAGAGGCTAAAGCGAAGGAGCACGAAACAATGCTGAAGTCGCGCAAGATTGCCGAAGACCTGAATTTGAACATGAAGATTGGCGATGTGGAGTATCAGGGCGACGGTAACAAGGCCATCTTTTATTATATTGCCGACGAAAGGGTCGATTTCAGGCAGCTTATCAAGGTGCTTGCCGACACGTTTAAAATTCGTATAGAGATGAGGCAGATAGGCGCAAGGCAGGAGGCCGGACGTATAGGCGGAATCGGGCCGTGCGGACGTCCGCTGTGCTGCTCTTCGTGGATGTCCAGCTTTGTCTCCGTGGCTACAAGCGCGGCAAGGTATCAGGATATTTCGCTTAATCCGCAGAAGCTTGCCGGACAATGTGCCAAACTGAAATGCTGCATGAATTTTGAAGTGGACACTTACGTCGAGGCTCAGAAGGAGATTCCGCCTCGCGACATTCCTTTGGAAACTAAAGACGGCGAGTTCTATCATTTTAAGACTGATGTGTTCAGCAAGATTATGCAGTATTCGTCATCGCCGACTATGGCTGCGAATATAGTGTCCATACATGCAGACCGGGTTCGTGAAATCATCGCTTTGAACAAACAGGGCATAAAGGTAGATTCGCTTGTCGGAGAGGGTGATTCAAAAGAAAAACGTGTTGATTATGAGAATGTTGTTGGTCAGGATAGCTTGACACGTTTCGACCGTAAGAAGAAAAAGAAAAAACGAGGCAATGGCGCGGCGGTGCGTCAGGAGGCAGTGCCTCAGGCTGAGAACGTGCAGGAAGTTCAGCCTGAATCTCAAGAAGAGAGCCGTCAGCCGGAAAACCGTCAGAACGGTGGAAATCGTCAAAGACGCAATAACGGGAACGGTCAGCGAAACAACATGAGAGAAAATCGCGAAAATCGTGAGAATCGTGAAAACGGACAGGGCCGTCAGCGTCAACGTCCGCACAATAACGGAAACGGAGTCGACTCCAAAGAGGGTGTTCAGAACGAACGTCGCGAGGATGGTGGCGAAGAGCAGCAGGCTTCTCGTCAGTTCCGAAACAATAACAACAGAAGAAGGCGCGGACCTCGTCCGCCTCGTCAAAATAACGGAGGTAACGAAGGAGGTCAAAATGCGTAATCTCAAAATTCTTGGCGCTGTGGCTATGTTCATGGCGGTTTTTTCGTTGTCCGGCTGCAACGACGGCGTTGTTTTTCAGCAGTCTAAGATATTGCCGGAAGGAGGCTGGCACAAAGACAGTGTCGTGACTTTTGAATATGAGGCGGCTGACACGGCTGGCGTGTATGACATCGTGGTGGATATTCGCAATAATGGTTCTTATAAATATCAGAATTTCTGGTTGTTCATATCTTCTACGTCGCCAGACGGACTTGTCTATTCGGATTCGCTGGAGTGTGTGCTGGCAGACTTCAGAGGCAAATGGATCGGCAAGGGGAGCGGCTCGCTTTACCATCTGCCCGTCTCTTTTATGCCGCAAGTGAAGTTCCCGAAGCAGGGTGTGTATAAGTTCAGCCTGATTCAGGGAATGAGAGAAGACTGCCTCTTGGGCATCAACGACATTGGAATAAGAGTCCGTAAGTCTGAAAATTAATTTGATATTTAATTAGTTTAAAATAATGGGAAAGAATAAGTTGCAGAAGTTCAGTGAGATGGAGCAGTTCCCTCACGTGTTTCAATACACTTTTGCCTCTTTGCAGGATATGAAAGAGCCTTTTGAGAAAAAAGGCAAATGGGCAGAGTTCTTCAAGAACGATAACCCGATTGTGCTGGAGCTTGGATGCGGAAAGGGTGAATACACGGTGGCTCTGGCCGAACTTTTTCCGGAAAAGAACTTCATCGGGGTTGATATAAAGGGCGCGAGGATGTGGACCGGAGCCAAGGATTCATACCGGAAAGGTCTCAAAAATGTGGCGTTCATCCGTACAAATATAGAGATTATAAATGCCTTCTTTGACGAAAACGAAGTGTCGGAAATATGGCTCACTTTCCCGGATCCGCAGATGAAGAAGGTGCGCAAGCGTCTGACATCAACGAGATTCATGCAGCTTTATCAGCAGCTGCTAAAGGACGGCGGGCTGATACATCTGAAGACTGACAGCAACTTTATGTTCACATACACTTGCGAGATGGTGAAGGCGAACGGTTATCCGGTTGACTTTTGCAATGCGGATTTGTATCATTCAGACTTTTCCGACGACAAGATTCTTTCTATAAAGACGGCTTACGAACAGCAGTGGCTGGACCGAGGCCTGACAATCAAATATCTGAAATACAGGCTGATGCACAAGTCTGATTTTGTGGAGCCTGACGTGGATATTGAGTATGACTCATACAGAAGTTACAACAGAAGCAAACGGAGCGAGAAGGATTCTTCCGGCTCGACTATAAATAAGACGATGGATTTAAAAAGTATTCAGAATCTGATAGAGAGGAGACTGGCAAGCCTTGATTTGGGCAAAGAGCCGAAAGGACTTTACGAACCAATCTCTTACGAACTCTCTCTTGGTGGCAAACGTCTGCGTCCGGCATGTTCCCTGCTTGCGTGCCAGATGTTTGGAGGTGATGTCAGAGAGGCACTCAGCGCGGCTATTGCGGTAGAGACTTTTCATAATTTCACGCTTCTGCACGATGATATTATGGACAAGGCAGACAAGAGAAGGGGCAAGCCTACTGTGCATAAGGTGTGGAACGAAAACACGGCAATTCTGTCTGGTGATGCTATGTTGACGCTCGCCTACCAGATTCTTGCGGAGTGCCGACCTAACGTGCTGAAAAAACTTCTTGACATCTTCAGCAAGACGGCTATGGAGGTTTACGAGGGTCAGCAGTTTGACATGGATTTTGAGACAAGAGACGATGTGGCAGTCGAAGAGTATATGGAGATGATTCGCCTGAAGACAGCGGTGCTGTTGGCTGCAAGCTTGAAGATGGGGGCTATTTGCGGAGGTGCTTCAGAAACCGACGCTCAGTTGCTTTATGATTTCGGAATTAACGTGGGACTGGCGTTTCAGTTGAAAGATGACTGGCTGGACGTCTACGGCGACTCAGAAACGTTCGGGAAGAATATTGGCGGTGATATTTGCTGCAATAAAAAAACGTTCATGCTGATTAGCGCGCTGGCGAAGGCCGATGTTGGCACAAAGGTTGAACTGCAGACGTGGATAGACAAGGAGGAGTTTGACAGAGAAGAGAAGGTTTCTGCCGTCACTGCTATTTATGATAAATTGGAGATAAGCGAACTTGCTGAAAAAGAGATGAGAGAGTATTTCCAAAAGGCAATGGAAGCGCTTGGCAGAGTTTCTGTTCCGGACGAGCAAAAACAGACGCTTTCTAAGTTGGCAAACGATTTGCTTTATAGAGACAAATGATGTAATCAAATAGTATAGACTATGCCTTATAGAAGATTACCAAACACAAACCAGTCGCGCCTGCGAGCCTTGCAACAGTTGGTGCAGGTCGGCGACGAGGTTATGGACTTGAAAGACTTGGCATTTTCCTGCAAACTTTTGGAAGATGCGAGGGCTATGTTTGTGCGTTACAGCAGGGCTTTGGCGCAGTACAAGCAGACGGCAGAATCTCAGGTGTCGTCAAACAAGAAGTATCAGGAGGACATAAAAAAGGCGAGGCTTTACGTTTCGCACTTTATTCAGGTGCTTAATATGTGCGTGGTCAGGGAGGAAATCAAGCCGGAGATGAAGGAACTTTACAAACTGGACGTCGCCTCTATGGCGGTGCCGGACTTGTCTTCGGACGACAGCCTCTACGAATGGGGCAGAAACATAGTGGAGGGCGAGCAAGCGCGTCTCAGACATGGCGGAACGCCTATATACAACCCTGCGATATCTAAGGTGAGTGTGCATTACGACATATTTGCCGAAGGATACAATTTCCAAAAAGTGCTGCAGAACAACACGTCGAGAGCTTTTGACTCGGTCGTTTCCTTGAACAAGGAGGTTGACGCGCTTATACTTCAGGTATGGAATGAAGTCGAGGCTTCTTTTATGAATTTGCCGATAGAAGACAGAGTGAAAAAATGTCAGAAGTACGGTGTGGTCTATTATTACCGTCGCGGCGAAAAAAAACCGATGACGGCAGGTGTGTGAGCCAAAATGTGAAACGATAATTTTACATTTAACAGTTTTTTCAGTTGTGAAATCTTAGCACACACCCCTGCTGTAGCGGCCTATAGGCAGGAAACCTCTTCTTTGGTCAGCCCCGTGATTTCGGAGATTTCCTCTATGGACATGCCAAGCTTCAGCATTTTCCGGGCGGTGCTGAGCTGGGTTTCTTTGATGCCTTGGGCTAGGCCTTTCTCAATCCCCTCGGCTAGTCCTTCTGCTTTGCCCTCTGCTTTACCTTTTATCATGCCTTCCGATAACCCCTCCACTTTGCCTTTCGCAATGCCCTCGGCTAATCCCTCCGCTCTGCCTCTTGCGACGCCTTCTTCCAGTAACTCCTTGAAGTCGACATGGTCTTCAAGGGCTTTCAGGCCGGCTTCGTAGCGGG
>CALGHE010000085.1 GCA_937915765.1 uncultured Bacteroidales bacterium
CGATTATCAAATTGCAATAGATTACGTAATTTTTTTGATCATATCCTCCTCTCTTTCGATGCAATTTGATGAATATTTACAATTATATCAAGATATATTAATTTGTCAAAGAAGAACGATGAAATTGCGTCTGTATGCAATGTTGTTTCTGAGGATGACGAAATTGTCGATGGAGAAGAGCCTAATGTAGAGAACGGAGCGGCAGAGAGCGGTTCTTCTGATGTATCTGCTGACGGAACAGAAGGTAATGAATAAATTTTTTGAAAATATTTTAAATTTTCTATAATTATAAAAGATTAAAAATGAGAAAATTAGCATTTACAGTGATGTTGCTTGTTGCGGCATCTGCAGGTTTTGCTCAGAAGAAGAATGTGAGCAAGGCGGAAAATAACTTGTACGAGCCAATGGACCTTAAGGCAGCTCAGACTGCAATCGAGCAGGCTATGCAGGATCCGACAACTAAGGACTGGGTTAAGACTTATTATGTGGCTGGACGTGTTTATGGTAAGATATATGACCAGGAGGACAACAACCGTATGCTTCAGAAATCTTACAGCCAGGAGGTTATGACTACAAACCTTGTGAAGTCTGTTGACGCTTACATCAAGGCTGGTGAACTTGACAGAAAGCCGGACGAAAAGGGCAAGGTTAAGATGAAATATACAAAGGATATCAAAAAGGCTTTGAAGAAGAGCGGTGATATCTTGATGACCAGCGGTGCTGCTGCAATGAACGACAAGGATAACGAAACTGCAGTGAAGCTTTTCAGCAAGTATTTGGAAATTCCAGGTTGCGCAGCTATGCAGGGCGAGCCTGTTGACACAATGACTAAGCATATCAAGTATTATGTTATCTCGGCTGCTTGGGATATGGACCAGTACAAGGATTTGAAAATCAAGTGCATGGAAGAGCTTAAGTCTGAGCCTGCTTATAAGAATTCAATGTACAGATATTTGTACACAACTTATATGGGCAACGCAACTAAGGCTGACTCTGCTAAGGCTTTTGCAAACTTGCAGGAAGGTTTGAAAGAGTTCCCTAATGATGAGTTCCTTATCAGCAACATGATTAACTATTACATCTTCTCTGGTAAAGAGGACGAGGCTATCAAGTATCTTGACCAGGCTATCGCTAACAATCCTAAAGACGCTCAGTTCTACAGTATCAAGGCTAAGTTGTATCTTGATAACAAAAAGGACGTTGCTGCAGCAAAAACTATTTTGAGTCAGGCTTTGGCTGTTGACGCTAATAGTTTTATTGCTAATTATACTATGGGTCGTGCTTTTGCTGTTGAAGCTGACAAGATGTATGCTGATGCAGATAAAATCATGGATAACAAAAAGTATAAGGTTGCTAAAGATAAGGCTGACGCTAAGTTGAAAGAGTCTTTGCCTTTCTTCGAAAAGGCTTTTGAAATAAATCCTAAGGATGCAGATATGCTTTACGCTTTGAAGGCTGTTTATGTTCGTTTGGGAATGGACGCTTCTAAGGTAAACGCTGCTATCGAAGCTTTGTAAGAAAAGGTTGGGTTTAAAGAATGAAGAAGGAAGGCTGCTTGGCCTTCCTTTTTTTGTGTCAGTTGCAATGGCGGTAATTTGTCATTGTGGAAGTAAGTCTCCTGAAATATCAGCCGCATGTCTCTTGCTATCTTTTCAAGATTTCTTTAGTTGCTTTCGTCGATGATACGAATCAAAGACCACTCTCCATCGTTTCTTTTGAATTCGTAAGTGGCATGGATTCCGGTCTCGATACCTTTTTCTATTGTGAGAAAAGCGCTGTCACTTTTATATTCGTGAAAAAACTCTGTGGACTCTGTCGCATTTCCATATAGCCAAATAGGGTTGTCGTTGCTGAAATTACTACTGTCTAAGAACTCGGTTCTTGGCTTCTCGTCTATTTCTATGATTTCCAGCGCGAGAGGCTGTTTTATATGCTCTTTCTGAAAATAGAGGTCGTTGTCAAATTTTGTCAAAAAATCACGTTGCTCTTCGGTCAGATTCGACCATCCGTTCCTTTTTTGCTTCATGTCCTTTGAACCTTCGCATGAAGAAGCAAAAAGAGTGAGGGCGACTAAAAAAAACAAGTTCAGTTTGATGATGTAATGTTTCATGTTCAATTGTAAATCGTTTTCAAAATTTAAAACTTTAATGATCTGAGTTTATATCTCGCACTTGCTCTTCAGCCAAAGTTTTTCCTCTTCAGAAATGTATGGCGCGACAGAGTTGTAAACGTTTTGATGGTATTTGCAGAGCCACTCCTTTTCGGCAGCGCTTAGTTGGCTGAAGTTTATCAGTTTTTTGTCGAAAGGGAAGAGCGAAAGAGTTTCGAACTTAAGAAATCCGTCGAACGACTCGTGTTCTGTTACAAGCAGCATGTTTTCAAGTCTGATGCCGTATTCGCCTGTGCGGTACACTCCAGGTTCATTCGAAAGCAGCATTCCTTGTTCTAAGGCAATACCGTTGTCTCTTGGCCTTATGTTTTGAGGCCCTTCGTGAACACATAGAAAATGCCCAATGCCATGTCCGGTGCCGTGTCCGTAATTAAGTCCGCAATTCCAAAGAAACTGTCTTGCAAGGCAGTCGAGCTGGGAGCCGTGAGTGCCGGCAGGAAATGTTGCGGAGGCAAGCGCTATATGTCCTTTTAGCACAGCAGTATAGTCGTTTTTCTGTTTTTCTGTAGGATTGGAGTCACCGATGAATACGGTGCGTGTAATGTCGGTGGTTCCGTCAAAATAGTTGCCGCCGGAGTCAACAAGCAGCATGTTTCCGGAGGTGATGTCGGAGGCGTTAGCTTTGTCAGCTTTGTAGTGCACAATAGCGCCGTTCGCTCCGAAGCCGGCGATGGTTCCGAAGCTTTCGCAGAAGAAATTATCTTGCTCTTCGCGGCAGCGCTTCAGTTTTTCGGAAAAGGAAAACTCTGTAACTTTTTTGCCGGGTGAAATTTGTTTTTCGAGCCACATGAAAGCACGGGTTAGTGCAGCTGCATCTCGCACAACAGCCCTTTTTACACCTTCAATTTCGACGCTGTTCTTCTTCGCTTTCAGCAGTGATATTGGCGATTGTCCGAACATGAGATTTGCATTCTTGCCAAACAGGCTGACGGTCTTTGAGTTCGCGGAATTTGGATCTATCCAAACTGTTTGTCCGTCGTTAATGGAAGATACAAACTTGAAAAAGTCGTCATAAGGTCTGATCATAATATTGTCGAATATAGACTTGCATTTGTCTATCTTTCTAACGTCGATAAACAGAGATGTTTCTTGTTCCGAGACGGTGACGTAAGCAGAAACCACAGGGTTGTATTCTACATCATTACCTCTGAGGTTTAAAAGCCATGCTATTTCGTCTAAAGCGCTGATTATCAAAATATCGGCGTTGCAGTCTTTTACCACTTTGCGGATTGATTCCAGCTTTGCCGCATAGTCAACACCTGCAAAGTTCGGTGATAGAGCAAAAACATCATTATGAATCTTCCTTTCTGAAAGTTCTGAAAACAGAGCGTTTTCAAAATTTAAATCAGATGCGATGGATATGCCTTTTTTAGACAGCCTTTCGGACAAGTTAGCAAACTCGAAGTAAGAGAACTGCAGGCTGTCGATACCCACGCGGCTATTGGACGGCACATTCTCGGCAAGCCAAGTCTGCCAGTCCGGCACGCCAAATTCGCCATCTCTGAACAGTATGAACTCAGACCCTCTCAGCTGAATTTCGGCCTGCAGGTAATATCTGGAGTCGGTCCATAGACAGGCTTCGTTGTTGGTGACAACAACAGTGCCGGCAGAGCCGTCAAAGCCTGATATCCATTCTCTGCGTTTCCAGTTGTCCGGGACGTATTCGCTCAAATGCGGGTCTGACGAAGGTATTATATATGCGAATATGCCGCAGTCGGACATATATTTTCTTAGAGTAGATAATCTGCTGTTTATCATTGTTTTGAGCGTTAAATAGAAAAAATAGCCGTGAAGTTTGTTCAAAGCACAGCCGACGTGCAAAAGTAAAAAAATAGTTTTTAAAAGAGAAGTTTGCGAGGCGAATTGTAAAAAGTTTTCAAAAATAGTCGGAGAAAAAGAAAAAAAACGTATCTTTATAATCTTGAAAAAAAGAAAAATATGGCAAAGGTAAAGTCAGTTTTTGTATGTCAGAATTGCGGAGCGGAAGCTCCCAAGTGGGTAGGTAAGTGTCCGGCTTGCGGCGAGTGGAACAGTTATGTGGAGGAGATTGTCCGTAAGGAAGGCGGGTCGGTCAAGAGCGCGTCGTTTGTGGCCGAATCGACCAAGTCCAAGCCGATTCTGATTAGAGAGGTTGAAATATCTGAAGAGCCGCGTATGGACACCGGCTGCGGAGAATTTAACAGGGTTCTTGGCGGCGGCATAGTGCCCGGGTCTCTGACGCTGATCGGCGGCGACCCCGGAATAGGCAAGTCAACGCTGGTGCTTCAGATTGTGCTGAACATCAAAGGACGCAGAACGCTTTACGTGTCGGGAGAGGAAAGTGTCAAGCAGTTGAAACTCAGAGCGGAGCGACTGAAGTTTGACAATCCGGAGTGTTTTATTGTGAGCGAGACGTTATTGGAGCAGATATTTATTCATGCACAGAACATACAGCCGGATTTGTTGATTATAGACTCTATTCAGACAATATCGACAGAGATGATAGAGTCGTCGCCCGGCAGCGTGTCGCAAGTCAGGGAGTGTTCGGCGGCGATACTGAAATACGCAAAGGAGAGCGGCGTGCCGGTGCTTCTCATTGGTCATATAAACAAAGAGGGCAGCATAGCCGGACCTAAGGTGCTGGAGCATATAGTGGACACGGTGTTGCAGTTCGAGGGCGACCAGCATTATATGTACCGCATTTTGCGCTCTATAAAGAACCGTTTTGGCAGCACGGCCGAGCTAGGCATATTTGAAATGATGCAGAGCGGACTGAGGGAGGTCAGCAATCCGTCGGAACTGTTGCTCTCGCAGAGCCACGAGGAGCTGAGCGGCACAGCCATAGGCGCTACGATAGAGGGAGTCAGGCCGTTCATCATAGAGGTGCAGGCGCTTGTCAGCACCGCGGCATACGGAACGCCGCAGCGTTCGGCGACGGGGTTTGACATAAGGAGGCTGAACATGCTTCTTGCGGTGCTGGAGAAGCGTGTAGGCTTCAAACTTTCTCAGAAGGACGTTTTTCTGAATATAGCGGGAGGACTGAGGGTGAACGACCCGGCTATTGACCTTGCTATAATATGCGCAATCCTTTCTTCTAACATGGATATTGCGATTGACCGTAGCGTATGCCTTGCCGGTGAGGTTGGCCTGACCGGTGAGATTCGTCCGGTAAACAGGGTGGAGCAGCGTATTTTAGAGGCGGAGAAACTAGGCTTCAAGCGCATCATAATTCCTGACTTTAAGAATTTGCAGATAAAGCCGAATATCGAGATTGTAAGAGCTAAAAAGGTGGAAGATGCTTTCCGCTTATTGTTCGGATAGATTTCTTTTTTTTTGCAAATCTTGGCGATTTTGGTTGTCTATTTTCGCAATTATTTTTATATTTGACACTATTAAGGTTGATTTGTCGGACAGTTAATTGTTCTGATTTGTAGAGAAGCAGGCTGAGTATGGGGTGTTTTTAATCTGGCGAAAAGAATGTTTGGTCAGGCAGTATTATTCTAATATCATGGTTTTATGAATAGGTTCTTGTTATTCTTTTTGATGCTAATATGTTGTGTGATTGATTGTTATGCAACAGCTCTCATATCATCTCGTTTTGACAATTTTTCACAGAAGGACGGGCTGTCGAATAATGTTGTGCAGTGTGTTTTTCAAGACAAGTCCGGTTTGATGTGGTTTGGCACAAGTCAGGGACTGAACATGTATGACGGTTACCGGTTCAAGATTCACAGAAATGCAGAAGGCGACGAGTCGTCGATAAGAGGAAACCTTGTGCGGTGTGTCTTTCAAGATTCTAAAGGACGTTTTTGGGTCGGCACGGAGAGCGGTGGTCTGAACAGCTTTGATGTGCGGAGAGAGCTCTTTTCGTCGGTCAAGATGGAGAATGGAGAAGGCTCGTATTCTGCAAATTGTATAGAGGAGGATGCGGACGGACGGATTTGGGTCGGCACAGAGCAGGGGCTTGCATTTCTCAACGAAAAGGGAAATTTGGAATTTTATATAGTGAAATCTCCTGGTTATGAGGGAGTTGCTGATATAAGGGATATTCATATAGATGTGAACGGAAATATTTGGCTGGCAAGCACAAGGCAGGGGCTTTGCTTTTTGTCGCCTAAGGACGGCACGTTCAAAGAGATACCTCTGGAAGGCGGCTTTTCTGATGCGGACGAGGTTCAGACCGTTTATCAGTCTAAAGACGGCACAATATGGGTTGGCACATACTACTCAGGTGTTTTTATGGTTAATCCAAACAATTTTGAAGCCAAAATTTTAGAGACCTTCCCGTTTTCTGAGCGTGTTTCTACTGTGCGCGCCATAATAGAGGACAACGAAGGAATACTGTGGTTCGGCACGCGAGGCGGGCTTGTCGGGTATGACCGCAAGGAGAAGCGTTACGGAAAGTTTGTGAATGATATTGATAACGAGATAACGCTTGTGCATAACTCTATAATAGACCTCTTCATCGATTCAAAGGGTGATTTGTGGATAGGCACGCGAGGCGGAATCAGTTATAAGAATCAGGAAAAGCAGAATTTCAGGCTTATTCGTGAAGCGAAAAACGACAACAGATATCTGAATAATGACGAGGTTTACGCTTTGGCGGAGTGCCGTCAGAACGGAGAGGTCTGGATCGGGACGGAGTCCGGCGGCATCAATATTCTGAATCTGAAGACAAACAGCTTCAGCTATGTGACGAAGGAGAACGGCGGTCTGACATCGGACTGCATTAAATGTTTCCTTGATAACGGAGACTGCTTCTGGGTCGGAACGTATATGGGCGGCGTTAATGTGGTGGATAAGAGGACGAAGAGAGTGCGCCGTGTCTTTAGGCATAGCGAAGACGATGCGTCGTTGTCGTCAGATAAGGTTTGGGACATTCAGAAAGACTCAGAGGGCAGAATCTGGCTCGCAACGTCAAAGGGGGTGGATATGTATAATTCGGAAACTGGCAAGTTTACGCACTATAAGCATATAGCTCATAACGTGGAGACTTATTGGGTCAGAGAGGATAAAGACAAAGATTTGTGGATTGGAACATTGGACGAGGTTATTATATACAATCCTGAAAAGGATAAGGTTACGCGCTTTACGGAGCGTACACGCTCTTTCCTTCAGGATCTTAACGGAGAGTATTGGCTTGGAACTAACTCTAAAGGTCTGGCTTTGTATGACAAGCACACAGGAGCGATAAAGTATTACACGGAAAAGGACGGGCTCGCCAATAATCATGTGCAGACAATTTCGGAAAGCAAGGACGGCGCGTTGTGGATAACTACCATGAACGGACTTTCTAAATTTGACAAGGTGAAGAAGAGCTTTAAGAATTACGATGGCTATGACGGGCTGCAGGACGCTCAGTTTTTATATAATGCGGCGTACAAGTTGTCTGACGGAAACTTGGTGGTCGGCGGCATCAACGGATTGAATATATTTGACCCGCTTAAAGTTAAGGCTAACTTTTTTGTGCCGCCTGTGATGATTACAGATTTCAGAATTTTTAACAAGCCCGTTTCTATTGGAGAGGAGATTGACAGAAACATTCTCTATTGTGATAAAATAAAGCTTCAGTACAACCAGAACATGTTCTCTTTTCAGTTTGCTGCGCTTTCTTATTCAAAGTCCGGAAAAAATCAGTATTGCTACATGATGAAGGGTTTTGACAACGACTGGATCTCTTCTGGCAATAAAAATTACGCAACTTACACGAATCTGAACCCTGGCACGTACCGATTTTATGTGAAGGGCGCTAATTGCGACAGCAAGTGGAACGAGGAGATTAAGAGTGTGGAGGTTGAGATTTGTCCGCCTTTCTGGCTTACGTGGTGGTTCAAATTGCTTCTTGTGGCGTTGGTGGCCGGTGTCATTTTTGCGGTGATGAGGTTTTACATACATAAGACAAAACTGGACAATGAGCTTATGTTTGAAAAGACGCGCTCCAGAAAATTGCATGAGATAGAGATGATAAAGACAAATTTCTTTACGAATATATCGCATGAGCTGAGGACGCCGCTGACACTGATTCTTGGCCCTCTGTCTCAGATTATAAGTAAAAAGAATATAGACGAGGATGTGCGCGCTCAGGCCGTTCTTGCAGAGAAGAACGCTAATATGCTGCTCAAACTGGTCAACCAGCTGCTGGACTACAGAAAGGTGGAGTCCGGCAAATTGCAGCTGCATATGTCGGCAGGCGACCTTGTGCCGTATGTGGATTCGGTGGTTCGTTCGTTCTCTAATCTTGCGGAGTCGAAAAAAATAAAGCTCAAATTCACGCCTTTGGTTGAGGAACTGGAAATACAGTTTGACGAAGATAAGATTAATAAAATTTTGAACAACCTGCTTTCTAATGCGATAAAATACACAGAAGAGGGAGGTCTGATAGAGGTCTGTCTGAATAAGAAAGAGCAGTACAAGTTTGAGAGCGAGGTTGTGGCAGACTGCTATGAAATCATTGTCAAGGACAATGGTGTGGGCATTCCGCCTGAAAGTCTGGGCAAGATTTTTAACCGTTTCTTTCAGAACTCTCCGTCAGACACTTCTATCGGCACAGGTATCGGCCTCTCTATAATCAAGGAGTTCGTGACGCTTATGGAGGGTGACGTGGATGTTGACAGCGTTGTTGGCGAAGGCACAAAGTTCACAATCCATTTGCCTGTAATATTGCCGGAACAAAGGACGGAGGATGTGCCGGAGCAGGACAAGGCGGAGGGCGATATTGACGTTAAGAAGGAGCGTAAGATATTGCTGGTTGCGGAGGATAATGCAGATTTGCGCCGTTTTGTGGTTTCCTCTTTCGAAGGCGAGTATGATGTGCGTCAGGCTGAAGACGGAGCGGCGGCGTTCGACTTGGCTCTTGAGATTATTCCGGACGCTGTCATCACGGACTTTATAATGCCTAAGATGTGCGGAGACGAGCTTTGCCGAAAACTTAAAAAGAATGAACGGACCTCTCATATTCCGATAATACTGCTTACTGCGGTGACATCTAAAGATACGGAGCTGGAGGGATTGAAGGCAGGAGCGGACGATTATATAACCAAGCCGTTTGACATTAATATGCTTCGACAGAAGTTGGAGAACCTTATTCAGATGCAGGAGAATCTGCGCAAGAGGTTTAAGTGCGACATGATACTTGAACCTACCAACGTGACGCTGGTGTCGCCAGACGAGCGTTTCTTGAATAAGATGATGGAGGTTGTGGAAAAGTATATTTCAGACCCGGAACTTGATATAGAGAAATTTGCTCAGGAGGTTGGCGTGAGCCGTATGCAGCTGTACCGAAAGGTTGACGCGCTGACAAATATGACGGTCAAGGAGTTTATCCGAAATGTGAGAATAAAGAGGGCGTATCAGCTGCTTGAGCAAAATACGCTCACGGTGTCGGAGGTTGCATACGAGGTTGGATTTAAGGATATTGCATACTTCCGCAAATGCTTCAAGGCTCAGATGGGCATAAATCCGTCAGAGGTTGCAAAGGGTGATGCAGAATGATAAAAAGCCGCAGTGACGCGGCTTTTTTATGTGTTTTGCAGAGACGCGCCTTCTGTTATTTCATAATCTTCAGCGTCTGTCCCAACGATATGTTGTTGCCATCCAGACTGTTCCACCTCTGAAGCTCTTCGACTGTGCAGCCGTATCTTTTTGAGATGTTGTAAAGTGTGTCGCCTTTCTGCACAATGTGTTCGCTGAAACTGCGGTTCTGCGTTGCTGGAGCGTCGGCTCTGTCTTTAGTTTCTTCTTTAAGCTCTTCAAGTTCTTCTTCCTGCTCCTTGGCACGTTTTTCAGCCTCTTTCAGCTCTTTTTTCCGAGCTTTCGCGATGCGTTTCAGTTCCTTGAGGATTTTTCTGTCGGTCGTTATCCTTCGGGCGGTTTTGTATCTTTTTTTGAAGTATTCAACGTCGCCGTTTTCAACTATGATTCCGGAGGAAGTGGAGGCGTGAATAAACTTGAACGATTTGCCAGAGCCTTTCTCAACAACTATGCCGACGTGCCCGATTTTGCGTCCTTTAGAGCCTTTGAAAAAGACGAGGTCGCCGGGCTTTAAATTTCGCCTTCTGACGCGCTCGCCATTGTCGGCTTGCTCTTTGGACGAACGGTTCAGCGTTATTCCGAGGTGCTTGTAGCAGAAGCGCGTGAAGCCGGAACAGTCGAACGCATAAGGGCCCTCTTTACCGCTTTGGTAAGGCTTTTTCAGCTGTTTTTCGGCTATGTTCAGCATCTCTTCTATCGAAGAGACCTGCGGCACGTCCGAAAACGGTTCGTAGCCAGCCGACAAAGGAAGGCTGACGAGAACGAGTAACGTTGACAGTATTATCTTTAGTCTGTTCATGATTTGTGCGTCCGTTTTAATTATGATACATTTCAGCGATGGAGCAGTGCTTCGGACATATCTCCGGAGTTATGTTCTCAATGAGAGTCGAGGCTGTTACTGCTTCGTTTTTGGCGGCAAGGCCATGGGCAAAGACTGCGCATGTTGCAGCGTCTATAGGCGAGTGCCTCTGTGCAAGAAGAGATAGTATCATGCCTGTCAGCACATCTCCGCTACCAGCGGTGGCGAGAGCCGGAGTGCCGGTTGAATTGAAGCGTACCGAGCCATCTGGAGAGGCTATGCTGGTGTACGCGCCTTTAAGCACGACAATCACATTATGCTTCTTGGCAAACTCAATCTGCTTTTCAAGTCTTTCGAAACTGTGAGAAGACGGTGTTGTCAGCCGGTCAAACTCCTTAGGGTGCGGAGTGAGAATAGTGTTGTGCGGAAGGTATCTTAGCAGTTCTCTGTTTTCGCTCAGCAGATTTAGAGCGTCTGCGTCAATCACCATCTGTCCGGAATACAGCTTCAGAGCCTTTTCCAAAGCCGCCTTGCTTTTCTCTGACTTGCTTAAGCCGGGACCTATTCCCACAGCGTTGTATTTTGCTATGTCGCCTATATTTGAAAAGCAAAACTCGTCATCGTCAACTTCGGCGAGGGCTTCTGGAACAGAGATTTGCATTATCTCGTAACCTTTTCGAGGAATGTGAGCGGTTAGCAGTCCGCAGCCAAATTTCATGCACGCTTTTGCGGCTAAGACGGCGGCGCCCATCATGCCGTAAGAGCCGGCTATGAGGTAGGCGTGCCCGAATGTGCCTTTGTGCGAGAATCTGGATATGTGTTTCGCGCAGAACGGAGTGCTGTTGCAAAACGAGTACGGAGAACTTAACTTGTGTGAAACTTCCTTGGCGATACCTATGTCTATTATCGTGAATCCGTTTGGCAAAAACTTCTCGTTCTCCGCCATGAAGAGAGATATTTTTGGAGCGTTGAACGTGTATAGTTCAGATGCCTTGACTATAGTTTCAAGATTGTTGCTGCGGTTGTCCTCGCCGTAAAGTCCGGAAGGCATGTCTATGGATATTACGTGGCAATCGCTGCGGTTAATCATCATGACGTATTCGGCAAACGTGCCTTCGAGCGGCCTGTTCAGACCCGACCCGAACAGTCCGTCTATGATTATGTCGGTCCCGCTCAAGTCAACAGGCGCGTATGTCTTTGTCTCTGTCAGAATGTGACCGTATTTTTTTTCAAGGTTTTCTTTTGCGCATGCGCAGTCTGATGTTAAGGAACATTTTGGATTTATGAGGTGAACGCTTATGTCGCAGACCCCGTTTTCCATCAGCAGTCTGGCCAGCACAAGAGCGTCGCCGCCGTTGTTCCCCGGTCCGGCGAAGATTGTTATGCGCTTGCTTCTTATACGCTCCTTATGCTTCTCCATTATGGCTCTGAACATGTTGCCGGCCGCACGTTCCATAAGTTCGTATGACGATATGCCTTCGAACGCGGTTTGCAATGAGTCGAGCTCTCTTATCTGAGCAGCTTTAAATATCTTCATAAATCTCTATTTTTTTCTTTTAAAAATGTTGAAAAAGTTTTTGAACACAGACGGCTTCTCTTCTTTTTCGGAGAGGTCAGGGAAATAATCTTTCGCTTTGCCTTTCAGTTCCACCTCAGGCTTCAGTTTTCTGAACTCTCTGTCAGATATGTATCCGTGTTTGTGCAGCCTGCCGCCGACAACCTCGTAATAGTTCGTGTGATACTCCTTCAGCGTTCCGTCTTCGTTGAAAGACCATTTGAATTTTTTCGGACGAGGAATGATGCTTGCCATGAATATGGCTTCGGCAGGCGACAGGTCGTCGCAGCTTTTGTCAAAATAGAACTTGGCTGCCTCTTCCGCTCCGTATATGTTTGGGCCCCATTCAATTATGTTGAGATATGTCTCGTACATTCGTTCTTTCGTGACGAGGCGGTTGTTCTCTATCAGCCACACTATCATCATTTCCTCGAGTTTCCTCATCATGGTTTTGTTGCGGCTGAGAAAAACGTTTTTCACGAGCTGCATAGATATGGTGCTGCCTCCTCTTGCGAAACGTTTCTCTTTGATGTTTCTTATCATGGATTCGCGTATGGCGCTTTCGAGAAATCCTTTGTGGTGGAAGAAGTGTCCGTCTTCGGAAAACATCACAGCTCCGCGCAGGCAAGGCGAGATGTCGTCGAGCTTGCGGAAGTTCGGGTTCTCTTCTCCTACCACAAAACTTCTGGCGAGTTCACCCTTTTCGTAAGCGTTGTAGGTGAACGGCTGCTGCATCATTCTGAAGTCTGTTGCGCCAAACTGCTCAATCTTGAAGTCGTGCTTGTTTAAGCAAGAGTATAGTTTTAGGCTGTCAACGTTATCAAAATTTATATTGAGATAAAATTTGTAGTCGAGAGAGCCTGATGTCTTTATGCCTTCGAGGTTGGAGAACATCCCGCTTGGGATAGAAGAGAAAAGGTCGTCTGCAGGAAACTTGTCTTTGCAGACGGATACGGTAAGTTCTGTTTCCGGCTTAGTCTTGACTCTTATGTACGGACTGAACGTAAGTTTGTTGAAATGAACGACAGATGAGCTGTCCAGCTCTATGCAGTCGTTACGAGCGTTCAGTATGTAGTCTATGGACATGTCTTCAAAAAGAAGTTCTTTTTCGGATATTCGCCAGTGTTCTACGCAGAGATTCTTCACCGCAAGGTTTCCACCTATCTGTGTCCATTCCGTCTTGTCTGCCAATGCGTTGAAATCAAGCTGCACTGTGTCAAACGCCACGGTCATATCATATTTGTATTTGATGTAGGGCAGTGCCACCTTGTTGTTTTTTGGTGCGAAGATTTTGCAGTGCAGACTTTTGTCTGTGTGCCTGAAAGTTCCGTCAAGCGTGAACTCTTGCAACGTGGAGTCTTCGGAAAAGATCAGGTCTGTGGTGAATTTGTTGTTGTCAACTTTCAGCTCAGGAGTCATGAGCGTCGCATTGTAAGTCGGGCTTTGCGCGCTCATGCGGATGTTCGTGGCGGCAAAATCTTCCGGCACAAGCCTGAAAATCGTTGAGAGCATATTAGAAAAACGTTCAGAGTAGCTCTTTTTCTGAGTGTCGTCTTTAGATTGGACAGACTTGTTCTCGCCCTTTTTGAAAAGAGGGTCGAAGTTCCGTTGCTTTCCGTTATCTGTAAGTCTTACGCTTAAGCTGTCGATGTGCAGTTTGCTTACTTTTATTCTTCCTTTTATTAATTCCCAAAGCGAAATTTCGGCACAAACAGACCCGACTGTCGAAAGTGTGTCGCAGCCTGCCGGAACAACAGCTATGTCAGAAAGGCAAATTCCGTTCAGCCCTTGCATGTTGAGGCTCTCATACGAAATCTTGACATTGCGTTTGACTTCAACCTCGGAAAGTTTTTCAGATAGTACTGACGCAATTATAGAATCGCGTTGCAAATATGCGTAAGTTGCTGCCGAAAAGATAGCCAGCAGCAGAATTGTTAATATGATATAAAATGTCTTTTTCATAAAAAAGAATCAATAATTTCACAAAATTAGCAAAAAATAAAATTCTTTGAAAAAAAAGAGCGATATTTGCAAAATAGCAAAAAGAATTATTCAAAGTAGTGCCGAATGAAGTTTGAACTTTTACATACCGATTTGCAAAGTAAGGCAAGAGCGGGAAAGATATATACAGATCATGGCGAGATTGAGACGCCTATTTTTATGCCGGTGGGTACGCTTGGCTCTGTCAAGGGGGTGCATCAGCGCGAACTGGAGAGCGATATTATGGCTCAAATCATATTGGGCAACACGTATCACCTTTATTTGCGTCCGGGGCTTGACGTTCTGGAGAAGGCCGGCGGGCTGCATAAGTTCAACGGCTGGAGCCGGCCGATTCTTACTGATAGCGGCGGGTTTCAGGTCTTTTCGCTTTCCGGTATGCGAAAACTTACGGAAGAGGGGGCTGTGTTCCGTTCGCATATAGATGGTTCTAAGCATATTTTCACGCCGGAAAATGTGGTTGACACTCAGCGTATTATCGGTGCAGACATCATAATGGCTCTTGATGAGTGCACTCCTGGCACGGCCGATTTCAATTACGCGCGCAAGTCTATGGAGATGACTCACAGGTGGCTGGACAGAGGGTTGGACCGATTTAAGGCGACGGAACCCAAGTATGGTTATCAGCAGACGTTCTTTCCTATTGTGCAAGGATGCACGTTTAAGGACCTGAGGAGAAAGTCGGCGGAGTATATCGCTTCCAAGGATTGTGACGGAAACGCTATCGGCGGACTTGCTGTCGGTGAGCCGGCAGAGGTCATGTATGAGATGATTGAGGTTGTGAATGAGATTCTGCCGGAAAATAAGCCGAGGTATCTGATGGGGGTTGGCACTCCTATAAATATTTTGGAGGCGATAGAGAGAGGGGTTGATATGTTCGACTGTGTTATGCCTACGCGTAACGGACGAAACGGTATGCTTTTCACTCAAAAGGGCATCATAAATATAAAAAACAATAAGTGGAAGGATGACTTCTCTCCGATTGACCCGGACGGTACTTCTTTTGTGGACACGTTCTACACAAAGGCTTATCTGCGTCATCTTTTTGTCTCTCAGGAACTTCTGGCCTTGCAAATTGCCTCGATTCATAACCTTGCGTTCTATTTGTGGCTGGTGAAGGAGGCTCGGAAGCATATCTTGGCGGGCGATTTTTCTGAATGGAAAAGGATTATGGTGCCAATGTTAGGTAACAGACTTTAATTGATGTGGTTATGTTAAAACGATTAGACGTATATATAATTAAAAAGTTCTTAGGAACATTTTTTCTGGCTATTGCTCTGATTATTAGCATCGCGATAGTTTTTGACGTGTCAGAGAAGATTGATGACTTTATGGAGCATGAGGCTCCTCTCGAAGCGATTGTGTTTGACTATTATCTTAATTTCATCCCTTATTTCGCTAATCTTTTCAGTCCGCTGTTCACTTTTATTGCGGTGATTTTCTTTACTTCCAAGTTGGCTAACAACTCTGAAATCATTGCGATTTTTGCATCCGGAATAAGTTTTCATAGGCTTTTGCGGCCGTATATGATTTCGGCTGGGCTGATTGCGGTGATGTCGTTCTTGCTTAGCGGTTATGTGATTCCGCCTGCTAATACGGAACGTCTTGATTTTCAGGAGAATTATGTGAAGAAGAAGCGTTCTTCCTCTATCTCTAAAGTGCACATGGAGGTTAGTCCGGGTGTTATTTTATATATAGAGTCTTATGAGGAGAGCGACGGGAAAAGCAGGGGAATTGGCGCTTCGTTGGAAAAGTTCGACGGCAAGACGCTTGTGTCTCGTATGACAATGCGCCGCCTGGAGTGGGATACTCTTAATAAATGGACTGCTAAAAATTACATGATTCGCGACTTTGACGGGATGTACGAAACGCTGAGAAGGGGTGTCTCTTTGGACACAATCATTCCTGTCGAGCCGTCTGAGTTTTTTGTGTATCCGGGCATGCACGAGCAGATGAACAATCAAGAACTTAAAGACTACATCGCAAAGCAGAGTAAGCGAGGGGTGGGAAACATAAAGGATTTTGAAATCGAGTATGAAAAGCGTTTCGCGTTTCCTTTTGCTTCGTTCATATTGACGTTGATTGGGGTTTCGCTCTCTTCAAAGAAAATTAAGGGGGGAATGGGGCTTAACATCGGTATTGGCCTTTTGTTGAGTTTCACTTATATAATGTTTTACACAGTGTCGTCGTCTTTCGCTGTTAGCGGAACGATGTCGCCGTTTGCCGCCGTTTGGTTGCCAAACGTGGTGTACGCTGTGATTGCTGCGGTTTTATATTACAAAGCTCCTAAGTGATGGGGCGATATTGCAAACTAAATAGATGAGTATCATGTCTTTGGATAAAATACAAATGTTGCGTGACAAAAAGGCGGCGCTGGAGAAGGGTGGCGGCGATGCGGCTCTTGCAAAGCAGCGTGCGGCGGGCAAGATGACTGCTCGTGAACGTATCGAGGAGCTGCTCGACAAGGGCTCTTTTCAGGAGTACGACCTTTTTGTGAAGCACGAGATTCATGACTTTGGAATGGCTGGCAAGGAACTTGCTGGCGATGGGGTGGTTACTGGCACTGGCACAGTCGGAGGCTCGCCGGTTTGTGTCTATGCGCAGGATTTTTCGGTGCAGGGCGGCTCGCTTGGGCTTATGCATGCGCGAAAGATCACAAAAATTATGGATCACGCTATAAAGATGAAGGTGCCGTGTATCGGTATTAACGATTCTGGCGGCGCTCGTATTCAGGAGGGGGTTGGTGCTCTGGCCGGTTACGGCGAGATTTTTTACCGCAACACGATGGCTTCTGGTGTGATTCCGCAGATTTCTGTTATATTGGGTCCTTGCGCTGGCGGCGCTGTGTATTCTCCGGCTCTGACAGATTTTGTATTTGTTGTGGATAATGTGTCGAAGATGTTTATAACTGGGCCTAATGTGATTGAGACCGTCTTGGGCGAGAAGATTTCGCAGGAGGACCTTGGTGGGGCAAGGGTGCATGCCGAAATAACGGGCAACGCTCATTTCTTTGCTTCTGATGAAAAGGAGTGCTTTGACATGATTAAGCGTCTGCTTGCTCTTATTCCTAAAAATAATATGGAAAGGGCTGCCGCTGAAAAGCCTGCCGAGCCTCGTTCCGTGAAAAAGATCGAGGATATTATTCCGTCTGACCCGAAGCAGCCGTATGATGTGCGCGATGTAATAAGGGCTATATCAGACAATTCCGATTTCTTTGAGGTGCATGAACTGTTTGCTAAAAATATTGTGGTAGGCTTCGGTCGAATGAATGGCGAGACGGTCGGCTTTGTTGCTAATCAGCCGCTTTATCTTGCTGGTGTGCTTGACTGTGACAGTTCTGACAAGGCCGCGCGTTTTATCCGTTATTGCGACGCTTTCAATATCCCTATCATAACTCTTGAGGATATGCCGGGCTACCTTCCTGGTGTCGATCAGGAACATGCCGGAGTTATTCGTCACGGCGCTAAGATGCTTTACGCTTACTCTGAGGCGACGGTGCCGAAATTCACGGTGATTTTGCGAAAGGCTTATGGCGGCGGATATATTGCAATGAACTCAAGGCATTTAGGTGCTGACTTTGTTTTTGCCCTTCCTAGTGCCGAGATTGCCGTAATGGGTCCTGAAGGGGCTGCTAATATAATCTTTAAGAAGGATATAGCGGAGGCTGAAAATCAAGATGAAATGCGTAAAGTTAAGGTTCAGGAGTATATTGATAAATTTGCTAACCCGTATGTGGCTGCAGGAAAAGGGTTTATCGATGCGGTGATTGAACCGTCGGAAACTCGCAAGGCCTTGATTCATGCTCTGTCTCTATCGAAGGGAAAAGATGAGTTCCGTCCTGTGAAAAAGCATGGTGTGCCTCCTTTCTGATTTTAAATTGTTTGATTAATTTTTGATTGTGTTATGAACGATTTGTCTGAAATAAAAATAGATTCGGAGGTCTATTATACGTGTCTGACGAGGAAGTATTCGCAGCGTAAGGTTTATGAGCCTGCAGATCCGAAGTTGTTGTCGTCTGTTATTCCTGGCACGGTGACTAAGCTTTGCGTTAAGGGCGGTGATGTTGTGAAGCGTGGCGATTTGCTCCTAATTCTGGAGGCTATGAAGATGGAAAACAGAATTGTCGCGCCGTTTGACGGAGTGATTAAGCGTGTTTGTGTTGCCGAAGGGGATAAAATTGCGAAGAGTGCAACTATGATTGAGTTTGAATAGCGCAGAATAAAAGCCGTCCCGAAAAAAAAGAGACTTCTTTGTTTTCGGGACGTTTTTTTATTGAAATCTTTTGAAGATGGCGGAAGCACGTCTTATTTGTAGCATCCGTTAACGAACCGCAGTGTCTCGTTCATCACATCTTTTTGCTCCATCTCTATACATTTGTTGCTTCCTTTTTGTTCAAGAACCTGTCTTGGTCCACTTTCGTCACCGTAAGATTGGTCGTCGGAAATTTTTGTTATTTCAACTTTTTTAACCTCGATGGACTCTTTACCGAATAACCGTGCGAACAGACTTTTGCGTCTTCTTTGCGTCACTTTGATTTCAGAACCGGCGGTCACCGTTCCGTAAGCCTTCAGCCCTTCGGTGCTTTTTCTGATGGCTTCGTCGTTTGCAGCAATTTCGGCAGCGAAAGCGGCGGAGTCCATAGGAACATAAGGTTCTTCATTTTCGACAAGACTCAATGTGTCTGCCAATTTTATAGATTCGTCGGCAAGAAGAGAGTCAAGGTCTGTTTGAGAGACTCCGTCAACACCTTTTTTCACTACAGAAGTTACGCTTATGCGCACGTTTATGTCGCGGTATTTGCTTTTTTTCGCTTTCGTGCGAGACATCACCATAATTCTGTTTTCGGAGAACGTTTCGCTTTCGCATCCGTAGTCGTTCCATTTTTTGTAGGTGTTGCCCATCGGATATTTGTCAAGAAGTTTTTCCATGCTTTTGCCTGTTGGCAAATACAGTGATATGACTTCGGAACTTCTTTTCATGTTTCTGTGCGCCGCATTTTCCTGCAGACGTACACCAAACGCCCTTATGGTCTTCTCTTCGTCGAGAAAGAACGCAGCAAAGTCAAAAGAGACCGAACTTGGGTTCATCAAGTCAAGGTTAATCGCCTCTTTGTCGAGATAACTGCATGTTATTTCTGCTTTTGCCGTGTTGAAAAAGACAATGAGCGCATCTAAAAATCTGTCATTAGATGAATTTTTTACAGGGATGAAAAATACTGATGTGCTGTCTTCGTACGGCACAACGTCTTCTTTCACTAATGAGACATTGCAGTCGCTGCCGTTGATTTTGCTTTGTTCAAGAACCTTGACCAAATTGCTCGCGCTCAGAGCGTTGCAAATAAGCGATAATATTATTATGGAAATTAATCTTTTCATTGGCTCTATAGTTATTTATGAAAACTCACACAAATATAGAAATATAAATGGGAAGAACAATTAAAAAGGGTGAAAAAGTTGAAAGCCGAGGCTCTTTCAACTGGAATTTTAGATTTTCTGTCTTGCTTTATTTCAGATTGTAAGGCTGTGCAAGGGACCGCTACGGTAACTATGGGCGCTGTATCGGGCTGAGGATTGATAAAAAGCCGTATGGATATTAGCGACCTTGTTCTGCCAGAGGTATATTTGTGCCGCGAAAGGTCCTTCGTCGTTCAAAAGTTTTCACAGAACTATTTCTAATACGGAACATTTGCTTTCAGAAGAATACACCTTGGTTAACGCCTCGTTTAGAGACTCCTTGTCTGTCGCTTTTGCATAGTTTACGCCGTAAGCGCAGGCAAGTTGGGCAATATTTACAGAGTGCGGTGTCTCAAAGTACTCTCTCATCTCTTCTAGGTCAGAAGGCCCTTTCAGATTTCTGAATATGCCGCCGCCGTTGTTGTTTATCACAATTATTTTAAAGTTGTCTGGCAAGTGCTTGTTCCACAGAGCGTTACTGTCGTACAGAAAACTAAGGTCGCCTGTTATCAGCGTGGTGAAAGAGAAGTCTGATGTCTGCGCTTTTTTTGCAGCAAATCCGGCTGCGGTAGATGTGGAGCCGTCGATGCCGCTGGTTCCTCTGTTTGCAAAGTATCTGATGTCTTTCTTGCTGGAGAAAAATTGTCCGAGACGCACGCTAAGTCCGTTGCTCAGATGCAGGTCTGAGTTGTCCGGAAGTGATTTGATGAGAATGTTGAAAATTTCACGTTCGTTCCAGTCGGAGGTTTCGTGCTCGGCTCCAAATTTTAGTTCAAGTGCGTGATTGCGTTCTGTGAATAAATTTGCAAATAAGTCTTCCGGATTGTTGTCATGTCTGTTGCAGTTTGCCTTGACTTGTTTTGCGGCAGAAGCAGTAAAGTCCTGCATGGACATTTCAATTTGATGGGACAAAGCTCCGAAAGTGTCAGCAAGCACGTCTGAAAAATTTACGTTAAAGTGAAAATCCGGCTTGTGCTTTCTGAAAAATAATTTGGCGGATTTTGAAACTAAAGAGCCTCCGAATGTGATCAGCAGTTCTGGTTTGAACAGCTCCGCTTCGTCTTCGGTTATTGACGAAAACAGTCTTTCTGCGCAGTTTATTATTTTTCTGCCTGGCCTTACGTTAGAGAGCTGCTCGGCCACCACAATGATGCCGTTCTTGTATTGGCAAATAGTTTCTAAATTCTGTTGCAGTTTATCGCATGGTAACGAAAAGCCGCCTAAAATCATGACTTTCCTGCTTTTTTCAAATATGGATAAAACATCAGACGGACAGTCGCTTTGTATGGCAGGCACAGAGATTGTTCGTTGTGTATATGCGCCTTCGTCGTCAGCAAGCTTGTATAGAGGTTCTGCAAGCGGAACATTTATATGCACAGGACCTTTCCGTCCTTTTTGAGCAACAGACAAGGCGTTGTTTGCAATTCGGTTCGCATGCCAAAGGCTCTCTTCGCTTTCGTCTTTCGGAAGTTGGAAAGAAGCTTTGACGATGTTTCTCATAACGTCTCTCTGACGTATTGTTTGGCTATCCTCTTGGTCTATCCAAGCTTCGGGTCTGTCTGCTGTTATTACCAAAAGCGGAATTTGCTGATAATAAGCTTCGGCTACGGCTGGCATGTAATTGAGGACTGCAGTGCCTGAGGTGCAGATCAAAGCCACTGGCTTTTGTGTTTTTTGAGCGATTCCGAGTGCGAAATAGGCAGCGCTTCGCTCGTCCACAACAACAAAGTTAGCCCCGCTTTCACGTCTGTTAAAAGCTATGGAGAGGGGCGCGTTTCTGGAACCGGGCGATATGACCGCGTCTATGTCTCCAAGCGCATGCGTCAGCGCCAAAACTGCTTTTTTATCGGTGTTCTGCATCGTCTGTTGTGTTTGGCTTGTTTTGTTTAACGTTTTCAATGACGGACAAAAGTGTCTGCGCCTTTAGCTCCGTCTCGTCCCATTCGTCTTCTGCTGTTGACTCGGAGGTTATCCCGCCGCCGGCAAATAGCACAAATTTGTCCTTTTGCACCTTCATGCAGCGAAGGTTGACGAAAAGGTCAAGGCTTTCAGGCCCGTCGGTGGTGCCTATTATTCCGCTGTAATATTCACGGTCAAAGCCTTCTCCTTTTATTATTATTTTTTTTGCAACATCTTTTGGCGTGCCGCATACAGCCGGAGTAGGGTGCATCTTTTCTATCAACTGGGCGATGTCGAAATTGTCAGGGACTGTCGCGCAAAAGTCTGTTCTTATGTGCGACAACGCTCCTGCTTTTACTGTGTGCGGCTGACTTTTTTTCCAGCTGATGCAGCCTGCCTCGTTGAATATGTTTGTCAGAAAGTCTGTTACGAAATTCTGCTCTCTCTTGTTTTTGTCAGACCATTTTATTGAGTCTGTCGTTTGTGTTGTGCCGGCAAGCGCGACGGTGCTGATTGCGCTTTTTTCACGTTTGAGGAAACACTCCGGCGTTGCTCCTATCCAGATGCATTCGCTTGGCACATTCAGCCAATACACGAAGGTTTCCGGATATTTGTCAGACAACTGTTTGAATATTGCGAGCAAGTCCGCGCCCTCTCTGCCTGTCGCCAATGGTCTTGCAAATACAAGTTTATCGACTTCTCCGTTTTTTATCTTGTCTATGAATTTCCCTGCTCGTTGCAAATATTCTGTTTTTGTCATGCAGGATGTGCTTGTCTCTGTCTGCTTTTCAGAGACTTCAAATTTTGATTTAAGCAGAAATTCGGCGGTCTCTTTGCTTGCTGATGTCTCTATTCTGAAATCTTCACGGAGAAATAAAACGGGACCTTTGTCGAACGGCACCGCGACGAAGCCTTTGCAAGAGTTGTTTATTATGTGACTGACAGACGTGTATTTGTCGCATTCCGCATCGTTCTGAACAATCATGGTTAATTTGTCAGAAAAAGGCATGCAGAAACAGCAGAACGGGATGTGCCGCTCCAGACATATCTTAATCGCGTCTTCAATCAAAATTTTTTTTGTCATACACAAAGCGCTACAGAAAGTAAAACTGCAAAAATTAACATGTTCCGCGAAGATTCTCCAATTAGAACGTTCAGCTCTTTGCCTTTATTGATTTTGCAAAGTTTTTTCCATGAGATGATGTGCAAAACGATGTAAGCCAATAATAAGGCGGCGTAATAGTTGCAGCTGAGCAAGAGAACGGCGATTGATATAAAGGCGGCAGATAGTCCTGAAAAAAGGTACAGATATTTGCCAAATGTTTCGCCGAATCTAACTATCACGGTGCGTTTTCCGCTGCGAGCGTCCGTTTCTCTGTCTCTGTAGTTGTTCACGACAAGCAATGTGTTGACTACCAGTCCAGTCGCTATTGATATGAATGTCAGGTCGCAAGTCCATTCAAATGTCTGAACGTAATATGTGAATCCGACTGCTACAAGGCCGAAGAACAGCACTACGGCAATGTCGCCGAGTCCGTTGTAAGACAACGGATACGGCCCTGATGTGTAGAAATACGCAAACAGAACGCAAAATATACCGACAAAGATAATCTTCCAGTTTGTGAAGAAAAGAAGAGATAGACCGCAAAGACAGCCTGCAGCTATCACGATGGCGATGCCTTTCTTCATGGCACTTTCCGTAATCCAGCCTTGCGATGTGGCCCGTTGCGGCCCAAGCCGGTCTTCGCCGTCGCTGCCTTTAAGATAATCGTACAGGTCGTTTATCAAATTTGCGGCTATTTGCATCATAATGGCGAACAGAAGGCACGCCAAGGTCTGCCGCCATGCAAATTTGCCGTCGTGAAAAGCCATGGCGCAGCCTACCAAAACCGGCACTATTGCCGCAGCTAATGTCTTGGGGCGTGCCGCCAAGAGCCACGCTTTTACTGAATTTTGTTTAACCTCTTCCATCATATTCTATTTTGCAGGAATCATGCTTACCGAAATCTCGTTTTTTGCATCTATAATCTCTTTCAGTGTCGTTCTGACGCTTTCCGGCGTTATGGACTCTATGCTTTTTTCGTAATCGTCAAATAGGGTCTCTCCGTCTCTGTATAACGACACCATCAGATTTAGCCACCAGCGGTTCTCTCGCTGGTTCTCCTTGTAGTTTTTTAACATGTTTTCTTTCACCTTCTGCAAGTCAGACTCTTTCGGACCGTTTTCTATGATGGTGTCTATCTCGGACCGTATCAGTCCTACGAGCTTTTCCCTAAGCTTCGGGTCTGTGTCAAACGACATTTGCAGCAATGCTTTTCCGACCGGCAGTTTAGACAGGCTTCCGTTGGTGGAAACTCCGTACGTTCCGCCTTCCTCTTCGCGCAGAGACTCTGTGTATCTCAGTCTTAAAATGTCTTTTATCACGCTGATGTTCAGTCTGTTTTTTATGTTGTATTCGCAATCGGCGCTGTACATCACGAAGTTTGAAGCTTTCTCCACTTTCAGTTTTTTTGAGAACAGGCATGTGTTTTTCCCGTTCGGGATGCGCACGTTTCTGTCTTCCCATTTGTTGCGCTTTTTGTCTGTCTTGAGACTTCCGAGATATGTTTCAGACAGCCGTTTCAATTCATTCTCATCTATGTTTCCTACGAAAAAGAATGTGAAGTCTGATGCGTTTGAGAAGCGTTCTGCGAAGAAATCGTAAACTTTGTCTTTCTGCACTTTTGACAGATGTTTCAAGTCGAAAGAGAACGAGCGAGGATTGTGTCCGCTAACAATAGCGTTTACGCTGTCTCTGAACGCTCTGTTAGGGTCGGCCGCCGCATTTGCCAATACAGTTTGGTATTGGTTGATGATAGACTTGTACGCGTTGTCGTCTCTTCTCAAATTGGTGAAATGCAGATGCGCAAGCTGGAACAGCGTTTCTAAATCTTTTACAGAAGAGCTTCCGGAAAGAGACTCTTCGTTATTGCCGATGGACGGACTTATTCCTACAACTTTCCCTGCTAACGATTTAGAGAGCTGAACCGCGTCAAATTTGCCAAGTCCGCTGCTCTCCACAACGTCTGCGCTCAAATACGCCGACGGCAAGTCTTCTATGTTTTCGACAGTTGCAAATCCGCCTTCTGCAAATGCGAACATCAGAATCTCATCCGCCTTGAAGTCTGTCTTTTTATACGCTACTTTTACGCCGTTTGACAGTTTCCATTCTGTGAATCCGAATTTTTTGTTCTCTTCAGATTTCTTTACTTTCCCCTTCTTTGGCAGGTTTGAGACGAGCGGCTCGTTTATGGTGTTGTCCACATAAGGCTCTATTTTCACGTTCTTTATAGAGTCTAAAAGAGACAGCACGTCTGTTCTGGTCAGCGGCTCTTTTGGCCCTGTTATCACGATGTCTATGTTTTTGTCCGTAATTAATGATTTAGCCTTGCGGTTTATGTCTTCAAGGGTTATGGCTGGCAATATGTTCTGTATAAAGTTGAATTCCCAGATTATACCCGGAATCGGCTCGAAGTCAAGGTAGTTTCGGATGTATTCGTTTACGTAAGAGTTGTTTTTCTGATTCTCTCTTTCGTTGAAAGCTTTCTCGTAAGAGCTGAGCATGTCTGTTTTTGCGCGTTCAAGCTCTGTCTGCGTAAAGCCGAAGTCTTTCACGCGTTTTGCCTCGGTCAGCAATCTGACAAAGGCTTCTCTTTCCTTGTTTTCTGACGGAATAGCGGCAAATGTGAAGGCATCTTTTGTCTTTACCATCTCATGGTCGTAAGCTCCTGCATTTGCAAACGGCGAGTTCTGTTGCTGCACAATTTCTGCGAATCTGTCAGACAGCATGTTTTCAATCAGGGAGACTCCTATCATGGATGTGTAGCCTAATTCGCTGGCTTTCAGCCTGTCGTCCATCGGGTTGTGGCGGTAGTCTATGCGTATGCGCGTCATTCTGCATTCGCTGTCAGACAATATGACTATGATAGGCTCCTCGTTATCTTCTATAGTGAAGTAATTCCTTTTCGCCGGATTTACTCTTTTAGGTATGTCTGCGAACATTTTCTTTATCTTCTCCACGGTCTTGTCCGCATCTATATCACCCACAATTATAATCGCTTGCAGGTCAGGTCTGTACCATTTATGGTAAAAGTCCCTCAGCGCGTCATATCTGAAGTTGTTTATTACGGCAGTGTCTCCAATTATGTCTCGCTTGGCGTACTGAGAGTTAGGGTAGAGCAGAGGAAGCGATTCGCCCCACAAACGTCTGTCTGCGCTGTTTCTGGTTCTCCATTCTTCTCGTATCACGCCGCGTTCTTTGTCAATCTCTTCGCTTCCGAGCGTGAGGAAGCCGGACCAGTCGTGAAGCACGAGCAGGGCCGTGTCAACGATGCCTTCTCTGTATGTGGGAACGGATTTGAGGTTATAGACTGTCTCGTCCAGCGAAGTGTACGCGTTGATATTTGCTCCGAATTTGACCCCGACGGTCTCCAGATAGCTGATAATTTGCTTGTCCGGAAAGTTTTTTGTCCCGTTGAAGGCCATGTGCTCAAGAAAGTGCGCCAGTCCGTCTTGATTGTCCTCCTCGAGTATGGCGCCAACGTCCTGCACTATGTAAAAATCGGCCCTGCTTTCAACAGTCTTGTTTGATTTCACGTAATAAGTCAGTCCGTTGTCCAGCTGCCCGTAGAGCAAAGTCGTGTCCAACGGAATGATTCTGTTCTGTGCGGACAGACAGCACAGAATTCCGGCAAATAGAGCTGAAAGAAATATCTTTTTCATACGTAAATATGATAAATGTTCGATTAAATAAAGCACAAATTTAGTAATTTTCTTTTAAAGAGGTTGCCTTTGTTGTTGCATTATTTAGTGTTAAACTTTATCAAAGGTTCTTGCAACAGCATTTTTTATTGGAAATGACAAAAAAATCGCTTTTTTTTTGCTTAACTCAAAATTAATTGCTTAATTTACGCAGTTAAATGCGTTTTATAGTAGTTGACTTATGATAACGAATGACGAGGTGTTTCAGATAGGAAAGATAAACAAGCCGCACGGATTGCAGGGCGAGTTGTCTTTTTCCTTTACGTCAAGTGTTTTCGACGAGGTTGAGTGTCCGTATCTTGTGTGCGAGGTTGACGGCATATTGGTGCCTTTTTTTATAGAAAGCTACAGGTTTAAGAATGATGATACGGCTTTGATTAAGTTTGAGGGTATTGATACTGACGAAGAGGCGAAAGTGCTTTCTAAGGCTGATGTCTTTATGTCGCGCTCTTTGGTGCCTGACGGGGCTGATGTGGCTTGCGGCATTGATTTTTATATTGATTATAAGGTGTTTGACGAGAACGATAAGGTTGTTGGGGTAATTGTTGGGGTTGATGACACGACGGAAAATGTATTGTTTTTGGTGGAGTCTGACGGTGGACAAGAATATATGATTCCGGCGAGTGACGAGTTTGTTTTGGAGATTGATGATGAAAAGCATACAATGAAGATGCAGATTCCTGAAGGGCTGCTGTCTTTGGATTGATAAGGTTGGTTTTATTTTGCTCTGCTGAATGATGCTGTTTTTTGGGGAGGTTTGGCATGGCGGAGCTTGTTTTAAGGATAATGGTTTAAATTTCATGTGCGGCATATGTTTGCGCATGTCGGTGTTGTTGTGCAGACGTTTCTTGGAGTGTTTTTGTTTAGTTGAAATTTGAATGTTATCTGTGCCTTTTGAACTTTAAATTTTTATGTTATGAAACACATTTTCATTAATATTATATTGTTGGCGTTTTGCTGCGCGGGGGTGTTGCCTGCGGTCGGGCAGAATGTGAATGTTTCTGTTTCTTTGTCACAGACGAAACAGGAAGTGCTTGGTTTTGGAGGTGGTATAGTGTACTATAATAACTGGTTTGCAGCTCATAAGAATAAGGAGGCTATTTATGATACCGTTTTTACCGGACTTGGCTTGTCTGCGTTGCGTATGGGCAACTGGGCTCAGGACACGTCAGTGAGCGTGAGTGATGTCGCGGATATATATGCGGCGGCTAAAAAGCGTCTTGGGTCTGAGTTCTTTATGGAGATGTCTTCTTGGACGGCTCCGGTGGAGCTGAAGGCGAACGGAAAGCTGGAAGGTACTAACGGCGGGGTGACGGCCTCGCTCAAGAAGGAGTACGGACGGTTTGTGTATGACAAGTTCGGCAAATGGTGGCGTGAGTCGTTGGAACTTTATCATTCGCATGGCGTTTATCCGGACTATATAAGTATCCAGAACGAGCCGGATATGGACGCTCCTGATTATGCGGCAATGGTTCTAAATCCGGACGAGAGTTATGATGTGGCTTCTTACGGAGAGGCGCTCAATGCTGTGGCTTTGGCTATTGACGGCATGGAGCATGAGCCTAAGATTGTGGGGCCGGAAGTGCTTGGCATCGGTTGGAATCAGGCTCAGAAGTATGTGGAGAAACTGGATAAGAAACTGCTTGACGCTTATAGTTTTCATTATTATCATAGCGGAAAGAATGACCATGAGAACGAACTGAGGTATGCGCATCCTGATGATTATATAGATGCGTTCAAGGGTATGGCAGTGGATTTTGCAGACAAACCGCAGATCATGACTGAAAATAGCGCTTTGCGCGAGCGTGAAAAGTATGATGAGGTTTATATGGCTTGGATTATGGCTAACGGATTTAATTACAATGGAATAGCGTCTTATATACACTGGAACTTGCTTTGGGGAAATACGGGCGGCGGCTGCGTGAATGTGGAAGAGCCTTGGGCTGATTCTACATGGACTACCAAAGATGGCTTCATTGTTCAGAGTGAGTATCATGCTTTGAGGCATTATTCCAAGTTTGTCAGACCGGGGTGGCTTTTTGTGAAGTCGGCTTCTTCTAACGCTGATGTCGTTTCTGTTGCTTTTAGAAATAAGGCTGGAGACTCTCTTTCTGTTATTCTGGTTAATAAGGGCAAGGTCGCTCACAATTGCTCTTTGTCTGGTTTTGAGGAGTTCTCAGGAAATGTTATTCAGACTGCTGCGGACAAAAATGTCTGGAGCAAGGTTGTGGGCAAATATGAGGTGGGTGACGTGTTTTCTTTGCCGGCTATGAGTATCACAACGGTGGCTTTGCATCCTGCTATGGTTATTCCTGTTGTTGAATGGGGGGCGCCTTCGCGTGATGATGTGTGCCTTTCTGGCGAGACTAAGGCTTTGAACTGGATTTTGTCGGATACTTTCCCTATAAAGGCAAGTCTTTACTGGAAGGCGGATTTGAAGGTTGTCGGAGCTGAGGCTTCTTCTGAGTGGGAGAATGAGGACGGCACTTTTGGTTGGTATGTGGATAATTTGTTAGATGTGAATAATGCTTCCAGATGGGCGGCTCAATCGTCAGAAAATGAGTGGGTAGAACTTAAATTGGACACTTTTGCGGCTGTGTCTGGTGTCTTTATCGATGAGGAAACTACAGAATATGGGGTCATTGACTCTTTTGAATTGCAGTGTTTTATAAATGATGAATGGGTTACTGTCCATGAGGGCGTTTCTATTGGTTCTGATTTTCAGGTCGATTTTGAGCCGGTTAACACTAATCGTGTGAGATTGTTCGTGAAAACGGCAGGCTCTATCAATATTAACTATTTTACAGTAAAGGGTGCTGGCGGAAAAATTACGGATTTGTACGCAGATCAGGAGAACTATGATTGGTTGATTGGCGATGAAGTGAGCGGTCGTGTCGCTCTTGAGATTCTTTTGGCAGACGGCACTTCGGTTTCTGAAAGTGAGCCGTTTGATGTGAAGAAGGAGACGTCTTGTCTGAATAATGGAAAAGCCGTTCTGGAAAGGGTCTGTGTAGAAGATAATAGGGTGGTGTTCTATTCTTCTTGCAACCAGACTTTGTCTTTGTCTGTTTGTGATGAGCTTGGCAAGGTCGTCTTTAACGGTAGAGTCTCTTTGTCGCAAGGCAGGAACGTGCTGGATGTCAAATTGCCTAATGGCGTTTGGATTGTGAATTTTGGAAAACGTTCATGCAAGATTTTGAAATAGAGAAAGATTCAAAACGTGATTTATATGGAACTTCTTCGGCAAGGCTATTTCTTGCTCTATAAATGATGAATTTATAGAGCTTGCCTTAAGATAAAAAGGCTGTCCAACTTTATGTTAGACAGCCTCTCTTTTTTGATTACTGAGCTTGTTTTAGCTTTGCTATTATTTTATTGCCCAGCTCGGATTTCTTTTCAATGTGTTTCTGAACCTCTATTACAAATTGGTTTTGGTCGAAATCTCCGCGCACATATTCAAAGTCTTTCTGTTTCTCTTTTTCGCTACCGTCAACACCAAAGCTTGTCTTGACTTTCAAAGTAAACTCCTTTTTCGCATCTTCGTATAATATCTTGTCAAGTGTTATTACAGAAGCTTTCCAGTTTTCAACAATTGAAATGATGTCGTCGATAGTTATCTCTTCGATAGATTTGCCTAAGCGTTTTTGAATTTTGTCTATCGCCCAAGTCCATTCAAGGGTGTAATAGTTTTTGTGAATTTCGGCAAATCTGTCATTCAGCTCTTCTAAAGAGGATATTTTTTCAGACTCGACATCTTTTATGATGTTGTCAATGGCGGAGCGCGGAGCTATCAGACCGGAAATGTCCAGCCAGTCGCCCAGCCCCTCTTCGGTATCTGGCATTAACCTCTTGCGAATATCGTCAATGTTTTTGAAATCGTCGTTTTCAAGTCTGTTTATAATGGAGTTGCCAAGGAATTTGGAGATGCCCATTTCGTAGATGTCCAAGCCTTTGCGAAGTGACGAATTTTTAATTCTGGTGTTTTGATAGTAGTAAGTTTCGCAAGTTTCTCCAGAGACCTGTTTTAGCGTTTGCAAGATTTCCTGACCGGCCATCATCTTTTGAATTGTGTATGGGCTGAGCAGGTTAAAGTTTATCTGGTCGAGTTTGTTAGGGTCCTTGCGTCTGTCTCGCTTAGGCCATTTTTGAGCGTCACGTATGGTTCCGACGCTTTTAAGATTTGCTCCGGGAACAAGTATGGTTTCGTTGTCCTGTTCTATCAGATATGAGAACGGCAGGTCCGACGTGTCAGAGTGTTCTGTGTGACGTCCCATGACAAGAGTGAACGCGCCTATCTTTGCAGGCCATAGAATGTAGGAGTCGCTTGTTGTCTTTGAGCCTCTTTCCACAATGCCTTGGTGTATTGGCCCTAATTTGTACATGTGATTGCTTTGGTTCGAGCCGCTTCCTGCATTTAGGAAAGAGAACATTCCTGCAATCAGAAGACTTGATTTATGATGTGTTACGGTGAACGGGCCGGCGAAGATAGAAGCGGCCTCGCCGTGAAATCCTTGGCAATTGCAGAAAAATAGCGAGTCGGCAGCGGAGTACTGCTTCCCGATCTGACATCCTTGCCCAACAAAGCATCTGTCGATTATTGCAGCTTCTGTTATTTCGCTGCCTGAAGATACAACAAAATTGTGCGCAATCACATTGATGCCGATATATACAGGGGCGTAAGTGTTACTGTTGACGCTTCCGTTAATAAGTTCAGAGCAGCCTTCAAGTGTGGCGTCATCTCCGATCTTTACGTTCTTTATTATGTGGCAGTTTCTAATGGTTACGTTGTTGCCGATATGCCCAAATTCGGAAGCGATGCTTTGCGCATACTGTTCAAACAGGCTGTTCAGCTTTTCTGTGAGTTGTGGTCTGTGTCTATACAGAGCCATCATATAAGCAGAATGGGCTGTAAGCAGGTCACAAGCCGGAACTTCTCGTCCGCCTCCTTCGTTTAGAGCGGAGACCGGAGTGCAGTTGCCAAACTGGCTTTTTTCTGTAACCGCCAGAATGTCAATGTTCTCTATATAGCAGCCGTTGCCAATTTCGTAGTTTGCTATGTAGTTATTTGTTTTGTATATGTATGTGTCGTCTCCAATTTGGCAGTTATGGATGACGGCCTTGTATATGCCGGAGTGCTTTTTAATGTTGCCATCTAAGGTGTATTCTTTGTTAAAAGCACCCAGTTTAATGTCGCCAGAGAATGTGCAGTATTGGATGTGTTCTGTAGTGAATTTTTCGGACACAAGCACCTTGCTCCAGTCAGAGCATGAGCAGTGCTGCTTTTCAAGAGCTTTTATTTCGGAGTCGCTTATTTGTCTGTATTTGTTCATGTTGAAATTATATTTATTGTTTGTTATTGTTCCATTATGTCATCATATTTCTGGTAAAGAAAGTCGTTGTAAGGGAATCTTGTAACGTGAATTTCTTTAACCTTGTCATAAAGAAGAGCTTTAAACTCTTCGAGATTGCTGCGTTCCTTGGCTGATATGAAGATGCAGTTCTCATTCATCTTGGCGAACCATGTTTTCTTAAGTTCGTCAAGGCTGTAATTCTCCTTCTGTTTAGGAGTGAGGTCGTCTTCGTCTTTAGGAATATAAGAAAATGCGTCCGTCTTGTTAAAAACAAGAATCGTTGGCTTTTCTGTATTGTCTATTTCATGAAGCGTCTTTTCGACAACTTCTATCTGGTCTTCGAAAGTAGGGTGGGAGATGTCCACCACATGGACAAGAAGGTCTGCCTCGCGAACTTCGTCAAGTGTTGACTTGAACGATTCGATGAGGTCATGAGGCAATTTTCTGATGAACCCGACAGTGTCTGACAGCAAGAAAGGAAGGTTTTCTATTGTTACTTTCCGGACCGTCGTGTCGAGGGTTGCAAAAAGTTTGTTTTCCGCAAATACGTCAGATTTGCTGAGCATATTCATTATTGTGGATTTGCCTACGTTTGTGTATCCGACCAATGCGACACGAACCATTTTGCCTCTGTTCTTGCGTTGTGTGTTTTTCTGTTTGTCTATCGACTTTAGCTCGTTTTTAAGCAGTGATATTTTGTCAAGGATGATTCGGCGGTCGGTCTCAATCTGAGTTTCTCCGGGCCCTCTCATCCCTATGCCTCCGCGCTGACGTTCGAGGTGAGTCCACATGCGGGTCAGACGAGGCAGCAAATACTTGTACTGGGCAAGCTCCACCTGAGTTTTTGCATGGGCCGTCTGAGCTCTTTTTGCAAAAATGTCAAGAATGAGGTTTGTCCTGTCAAGCACTTTTATTTCGAGTTCCTTCTCCATATTGCGCAACTGTTTGGCAGACAGTTCGTCGTCAAAAATAACCAGTCCGATTTTCTCCTCTTCGTCTTCTTCTCTGTCTTTTATGTAATTTTTTATCTCTTCAAGTTTGCCCGGTCCAACAAACGTGTTAGAGTTTGGATAGTCAAGTTTTTGAAGAAATTTTTTCTGAGGGTACGCTCCGGCTGTTTCCGCAAGGAATGCCAGTTCGTCAAGATATTCTTTGGCTTTCTTTTCGTTCTGGCTCATTGTGATTAACCCAACAAGCACTGCGTTTTCGTCAAATATTTCAGTTTTGTTGTCTGTCATTTACGTTATATTAGAAAGTCAGATTTATGGCAAAAACCATAAACCTGACGTTTTATTAAAGATTTGATTTCTCTTTTATCGCAACTCTTATCTTTTCCTCTATCTCTGCGGCGAGTTCCGGATTGTCTCTCATGCACTCTTTGGCAGCGTCTCGTCCCTGAGCGATTTTTGAGTCTCCGTAGCTGTACCAAGAGCCGCTTTTCTTAATGATTCCGAATTCGGCTCCGAGGTCGATAATCTCGCCAACTTTAGATATTCCTTCGCCAAACATTATGTCAAATTCTGCCTTTCTGAACGGAGGCGCAACCTTGTTCTTTACGATTTTCACGCGAGTCTGGTTGCCTATCACATCTTCCCCGTCCTTTATCTGGCCTATTTTGCGTATGTCAAGTCGCAAAGATGCGTAAAACTTCAGAGCGTTACCGCCGGTTGTAGTTTCCGGATTCCCGAACATGACACCGATTTTGTCACGAAGCTGGTTGATGAATATGCAGGTTGTGTTGGTCTTATTTATTGTTGCCGTGAGTTTACGTAAAGCTTGCGACATCAGTCTTGCCTGCAGCCCCATTTTCGAGTCTCCCATCTCACCTTCTATTTCGGCTTTGGGTGTCAGTGCCGCAACGGAGTCTATTACTATGATGTCAACAGCAGACGAGCGAATCAGTTGGTCCGCAATTTCAAGAGCCTGTTCTCCGCTGTCCGGCTGCGATATAAGCAGGTTTTCTATGTCAACGCCCAATTTCTCTGCATAAAAACGGTCGAAAGCGTGCTCTGCGTCGATGATGGCTGCAATGCCGCCGGCTTTCTGTGCTTCTGCGATAGCGTGAATCGCAAGCGTTGTTTTACCTGACGATTCCGGACCGTAAATTTCTATCACACGTCCCCTTGGGAAACCTCCGACTCCGAGCGCCGTGTCAAGACCTATGGAGCCTGACGAAATTACTGGTATGTCTTCTATCTTGTTGTCTCCCATCTTCATAATGGTCCCTTTCCCGTGGTCTTTCTCAATCTTGTCCATCGCAAGCTGAAGAGCCTTGAGTTTTTCTATCGATGGTTTTGAAACCTCTTTTGCCTTATCTTTTTCGCTATTTTCTGCCATAATAAGTTATTTTCTTTTTTTTGTTAGCAAATATAAACAAAAAGATGAAAAAAATCATCTGTATTGTCGTAAATCTCTTCTCTTGTAAATGTTTTTTTGCGCTTTGACAGACTTAGGTGAGTCCAATGAAATTGTTTGCTATTTGTCCGCTCTTGAATATGTTGGACATTTCCTAATTCATCGAAGTAGCCTGAGCCTGAAGTTGTCTTTCTTTTTTTGCGGAAGATTTTTGTCACTTCTTTTTCCGCAGTGTTATAACGTTGTAGCTTGGCGACATTCCCCATCTTGACGGCATGCCAACGCAGCCAAGACCTCTGCTCACGATAATTGTTTGGTTGTCAACCTTATATAGCCCGTCCCAATATTTGAATCTGAGCTGGGCCGGGGAAATTTTAAAATTGCCAATTTCAATCCCGATTTGAGAGGCGTGGGTGTGCCCGCTCAGCGTCAGTTGTATATCTTTGTGCCGGCACACTTCGTGCTTGAAAAAGTCTGGGTCATGGGCAAGCAGTATTTTTGTGCCGATGCTGTCAGTGCCTTCCTTTGCCTTTTTTATGTCTGCAAGTTGCGGGAAAGGCGGTTTGCCCCAGTTCTCCACACCGATGACAGCTATTTTCTCTCCGTTCTTTTCGATTATGTGTGAACTGTTGCGTAACAGTTTGAATCCCAGTTTTTTGCGTTTGGATATGATGCTGTCCATATTCCGCTGTTTTTCTTCTTCGGAACCCCATTTGTAGTAGTCGCCGTAATCATGGTTGCCAAATATGGCGAGCATCGAGTCCTTGGTTTTTATTTTTTCGAAATGTTTTTCAAAACCGTTCATTTCGGTTGCGAAATTAGTTATGATATCGCCGGTTTCGACAATAAGGTCGGCGTTCTCTTCTTTTATCATGTCGAACAGAGGCTGCAGGTTCTCCTTGTTCAAACAGAAGCCGCCTAAGTGAAGGTCGCTAATCTGCACAATTCTAAATCCGTCGAAATTGTTAGGCAAACCCTCTATCTCAACGGTGTATTCTTCTCTTCCGAAATTGAACCTTCCGAAAAACACTGCATAGATGAAGCACAAGAATGCTGCGAAAGCGGTTGCGTATCCGGCATATTGTATTTTTCTCCATCGTTTTTTTGTGATGTAGAAAATGAAGTCAAAAGTCAAAAAGACGAGTTTTGATATGTATATTGAAGCGACTGTTACGATGTATAGCAGTATGTGAAAATTGTCTTGAGGAGACTGAACTGAACCGCTTCTGAACAGTACCCCTGTTGCAGACAAGGCGATGAATAAAGAGAAAACCCAGTGCAGTACAGCGACGGATTTTTTCACTCGGTTCTTTATAAAGCGCAGATATATGTATAGGTCAGGCAGAATAACCATCAGCGCTATAAGTATCAATATGTATGTGTAAACTCTCATATACGATATTAAACAAAAACATAGGCAGAAGGGACGTAGCCCTTCTGCATGGAAAAATATTAGTTTCTGCGTTCAAGCATCACCACATTCTCTACGTGGTGAGTGTGCGGAAACATGTCAACTGGCTGGACTGCAGTGACTTTGTATTTTGAGTCCAGCAAATTGAGGTCGCGAGCCTGAGTTGCCGGATTGCAGCTTACGTAAACGATCTTACGAGGCGCCGCGAACAGAATCGTGTCAATAACGTCTGTGTGCATGCCGTCGCGAGGCGGGTCTGTTATTATGATGTCCGGTTTTCCGTGCTGGTTTATGAACTCCTGCGTGAGTATGTTTTTCATGTCTCCCGCATAGAAAAGCGTATTGTCAAGCCCGTTGTTTTTAGCGTTGACTTTAGCGTCTTCAATCGCTTCCGGCACGTATTCGATGCCTATCACCTGTTTCGCTTTTTTTGCTACGAAGCAGGCTATTGTTCCGGTTCCTGTGTATAAGTCGTAAACAAGTTCGTTGCCCGTCAGCCCCGCAAAGTCTCTGGTGATGGAGTATAATTCGTAAGCCTGTTCGCTGTTTGTCTGATAGAACGACTTAGGGCCTATTTTGAACTTGAGTCCTTCCATCTCCTCAAATATGTGGTCACGTCCCTTGAACACCAAAGTCTCTTGGTCAGTAATCGTGTCGTTGCACTTTTCGTTTATGACATATATAAGAGAGGTGATTTGAGGGAACTTTTCTGCAATGGCCGAAAGAAGCGCTTCCCTGCGTTCCTTGTCCTCTTTATAAAACACAACTGTCAGCATTATTTCTCCTGTGCTGGCTGTGCGTATTATGATATTCCTTAGAAATCCCTCTTTGTTGCGGATGTCAAAAAACTCAAGGCCGTTTTGGTTTGCGTAGTCCTTTATGAAGAGACGGATTTCGTTCGACACGTTTTCTTGCAGATGACATAGATTTATGTCCAGCACCTTGTCGAACATGCCCGGTATGTGAAAGCCGAGCGCATTCATGTTGTCAAACTGAACACCAGCCTGCACTTGCTCTGTTGTGAGCCACTTTTTGTTAGAGAAGGTGAATTCGAGTTTGTTTCTGTAATATTTAGTCTTTTTAGAACCTAAAATAGGGCGCATCTCAGGCAGTTCAACTTTGCCGATTCTTGTTAGGTTGTTGAATACCTGGCGCTGTTTGTGTCTGATTTGCTCTTCGTACGGGAGTATCTGCCACTTGCATCCGCCGCAGATTCCGTAGTGTTCGCAAAATGGTTTTTCTCTGTTTTCGGAAAGTTTATGTATTTTGACAACCTTGCCTTCCATGTAACTGTTTTTTTTGCGTGTGATCTGAATGTCAACCACGTCGCCGGGAACAACATACTGCGTGAAGACAACCATTTCGTTATGCTTCGCAATGGCTTTGCCCTCGTTGGCTATGTCGGTTATCTCTATGTTTTCAATCAGTGGTAACTGTTTTCTTTTTCTTGCCATACTGGTAACGTTTAATCGTGCAAATTTAAGAAACTGTTTTCACAAAAAAAACAATTCTCACAACCAAATTTGCGCGTTCTTTGATTTTGCTGCTTTGTGATGTTTTCTTTAATCGTTTGGCTTTTATAGATGCTTCCCCCCAAGTCCGTTTTCCTTATACATAATGTCCGCAGTCTATGGCAAATCGTGTGACATGACGAATTGCGTAATGAGAATACACTGCGATGATTGGTGCGTGTAATGATGTTGTAATTTCATGGCTTTACAGTTGGTTTTGGCTAGTTTCTTTTTCGAGCTGTTTGATTAACCTAACACACCAGATTAGGGGCAGAATGCCGAAAAGTCCGAACGAGCAGTCCACCAATGTCCAGTAAAACGGAATGGAACGTATAGGTCCGCAGATGAAGGCGAGCGGAAAGATGGAGATGCAGGCGAATATTCCCCAGTAAATCACCCATTTGTTCTTGATAGGGTCTATGTACGGGCCTACAAACAATGCGGCTATCATCAGGTGTGCGTAAGCCAGCCAGTCGAAGCCGTAGGCTAAGTACGGATATTTGTCGTTCGTTTCGGTCATGCCTTCTTTTACACCATATAGCCATGATAAAACAGGCTCGATGAAAGAGCCTTGCAATTCGGCAAGGGTCTCAGGGTTGATGGAGAGGAGGGCGCATAAAAGGTTCAGCTCGCTCTCTACGGGAAAGGCCGTTACGCCAGCCGCCACTAACGCCACCATGTAGAATATGATTAAAAACCTGATTTTCTTTATTGTAGTCATACTATTTTTTTTACTTAGATTCAACTTGATGAAGCTGCAGGGAATAAAAAGCGTCCAGAATCCATGCGGAAACTGAACGCTTTTTTTGAATGTGTCTAAACTACGATGAGCAGCAAACAGTAATTTTTCCTTTGAAAATAACTTGTCAGGTCAAAATCACGAAATCGTAATTTAGACAGATTCACATGCCTGATGGCTACATCTTTGAAGCGCAGTTGTGGTTGTCCATGCATCCTCTCATTTCGTAATACATTTTGAGGTATTCGCTACGAAGAGGTTCCTGCATTTCAGAAGAATTCTGGAAACCGAAAGTATTGGCCAAAAGCCAAAAGTCTGATCTTGATAGAGGCAACTTGACATCCGCAAGCTGTTCTCTTTGGATTCTGTTTGTCATAATAGTAAAATTTAATTAATAGAATGTTTAGATTACCACAAACCGAAGGATTTCCTTCTGCTTAAGGTTAACGTCACAAATGTACATAAGTTTTTTGAATAAAACTAATTATTAAGAAAAAATAACGTTATTTTTTCGATGAAAAGGGCTTTTTTGCATATAAGGGCACGTTCAAGATGTACGAACAGCGTTATTGGGTGTTTTTTTCGCCCTTATCTTTGGGGGCTTTGCAGTTTCTTTTTTCCCTAAAAATAATTATCTTTGCGTCGTGATACGTGATTGTAATTAAATTTATATATAATGGACAGAAAAGTATTATTGATGATCCTCGATGGCTGGGGATTCGGAAACAAGTCTAAGTCGGACGTAATCTCATCTACTGCAACTCCTTACTGGGATTCGTTGCTGAAAAACTATCCTTACTCTCAGCTTCAGGCTTCAGGCGAGTTTGTCGGCTTGCCGGACGGGCAGATGGGCAACTCGGAAGTGGGACACTTGAATATTGGCGCAGGACGTGTTGTTTACCAGGATTTGGTGAAGATTAACATCGCTTGCCGCGACAACTCAATTTTGGACAATCCGGAAGTTAAGAGCGCCTTTTCTTATGCGAAGGAAAACGGAAAGCAGATTCATTTCATGGGACTTGTGTCTAACGGAGGTGTTCACTCTTCTCTTGACCACCTTTTCAAGTTGATAGAAATTTCTAAAGTTTACGGTTTGGACAAAACTTTTGTTCACTGTTTTATGGACGGTCGTGACACTGACCCTAAGAGCGGAAAAGGTTTCATTGAGCAGCTTGAGGCTCAGCTTGCTAAAAACACAGGCAAGATTGCGTCTATCATAGGCCGTTTCTATGCTATGGACCGCGACAAGAGGTGGGAGCGTGTGAAAGAGGCTTACGACTTGATGGTGAAGGGTGTCGGAACTCCTTGCACTGACATGGTGAAGGCTATGGCTGATTCTTATGCGGCGGATGTTACAGACGAATTTGTTAAGCCTATTGTTCATGTTGATGAAAATGGCAAGCCTGTCGGCACTATTCAGGAAGGCGACGTGGTAATCTTCTTCAACTACCGCAATGACCGCGCTAAGGAGCTTACTATTGTGCTTACTCAGCAGGATATGCCTGAAAACGGTATGACTACAATTCCTAATTTGCAGTACTATTGCATGACTCCGTATGACTCTACTTTCACTGGCGTGCATATCTTGTTCAACAAAGAAAACGTGATGAACACTCTTGGCGAAGTGGTCGCAAAAGCTGGTAAAAAGCAGTTGCGTATCGCAGAAACAGAAAAGTTCGCTCACGTGACATTCTTCTTCTCTGGCGGACGCGAAAGCGAGTTTGAAAACGAAGACCGTATTTTGATTCCGTCGCCAAAGGTGGCTACTTACGACCTGCAGCCTGAAATGAGCGCTCCGGAAGTTACTGCTGCTCTTACTGCGGAATTGGATAAGAAAAAGTACGATTTCGTTGCTCTGAACTTTGCTAACGGTGATATGGTAGGGCATACAGGTATTTACGAGGCAATCGAAAAGGCAGTTGTTACAATTGACAATTGCGTTGAAAAGGTTGTTGAATCTGCAAAGGCTAATGGTTATGATGTGATTATCATCGCTGACCATGGTAATGCGGATAATGCAATTAACGCGGACGGCACCCCTAATACAGCTCACTCTTTGAACCCTGTTCCTTTCGTGTATATAAGCGACAGAAAGGATGTGAAGGTTGAAGGCGGAATCTTGGCGGACGTGGCTCCTTCTATCTGCGCTTTGATGGGTATTGCTCAGCCTGCGGAAATGACAGGCAAGAATCTGATTAAATAATTCTTTTGAATGTTTTCATAATTTTGTGGCGAATGGGGCATTGTGGCTTCATTCGCCTTTTGCTTTTTTTGATATTCGCCTAATTTGTAGTACCTTTGCCGCGGTTCCGATGGATGATGCGGTCGGAACGTTTTTTTGTGAAATAGTTTAAATTTTAAGGCGAATGAAAAAGAGTTTATTCCTATTGTGTTTTCTGACAAGTCTGTTTTCTGTTTCGGCTCAGGACGAAATAAAAACGGTTGTGGTTGATGTGGCTAAAAATGTTTCCAACTCAGAAATTCCTGCTGCGTCTGAAGATTCTGTAGTGTGGAAGTTCCCTGGTGTTACGGGTCTGAATTTTTCTCAGACAGCTTTCAAAAATTGGGCGGAAGGCGGTCAAAATTCTATATCTTTGCAGGCTTTCGTTAATTTGAACGCGAATTATAAGAAGGGAAAGATGAGATGGGACAATAATCTGTCTGCTGAATATGGAACGCTCTATTCTGCGGCTTATTCAAGATTCACAACTCGAAAGAGCTCTGATAAATTGGCTCTTTCTTCCAAATTCGGATATCAGGCTTCTAAAAGTTGGTATTATACGGTGCTGGCTGATTTTAAAACGCAAATGGACAAAGGGTATGACTATGGTGACGGCGATACGACAAGAACAATGAACTCTAAGTTCTTGGCTCCGGGGTATTTGATAGCGTCGCTTGGTATGGATTATATTCCTAACAAATATGTGTCTGTGTATTTGTCTCCTGTAACAGGGCGTTTTATTTTTGTCAGAGATACTACATTGTCAGAAAAGTATGGTGTGGATGCTGGTGAAAAGTGTAAGGTGGAAGCCGGCGCGTACATGAGGGTGGTTAACGATTTTGATATAGTGAAGAACGTGCATCTGAATAGCAAACTGGAACTTTTTAGCGCTTACGAAACTTTCGGGAATGTGGTGGTTAACTGGGAGCTGCTGCTTGCAATGAAGGTTACTAAGTATTTGAATGCGTCTGTGCGTACTCACGTGAAGTATGATGATGCTGTGAAAAATATAGTGATTGACGAGAATGGTGTTGAAAAGCAAGAAGGTCCTAAAATTCAATTTATGGACGTGATTTCTGTTGGCTTTGCGTATAATTTTTAAGCAACTCCTAAAAAACAAAAACCGCAGGCAGATCAGCTTGCGGTTTTTTTTTACTTATTCCGATTTGAATCTGAAATCAGGTGGAGGCATTCTCTTTTGATGTTCTAAGTTCGTGCTTTATCATTTTTCTTAAAGTCTTGAATTTAGGGTGTGTGACCCTGATTGGCTTTGAGAGGTGCTCTTTACGCAAGAGCAGCACAAATATTACTGCGATGCATGCCAGACCAAGCCATCCGTAAATCTCTTTCATTGAAACTATTAGGGCTTGCTGCTGCACAATTCCGTAGATTTCGCCTAGAGGAATGTGTTGAACGTTTCCGTTCACGTTGTCAATGCCGGAACTTATGAGCATGGCGTTTTTTGCCATTGTGACTTTTAGCGCTCGTCCGATAATGGCGCATCCTATCGCGCTGCCCAGTGCCGCACTGAAAACGTTCTGGATTGTCACGCCTTGGAAAAAGTGGAAAGGGAATGGCATCCTTGTGTTTGCTGTCAGAACTGTGATGGCCAAAGTCACATAGCCGAAGTTTCGTGCGAAGATAGGAAACATAAGAGCCTCTTTGGGCAAATTGTAGTCTATCTTAAAGTAAAAATAGAAAAGATACGTTCCTATGCAGCAGAATGAAATTAGCAGCATAGTTCTGTAACGCCATTTTCGCACAGCGAAAGTTTGCCAAGTGAAAAGCACCCCTGTCGCAACGCCTAATATTGAAATCCAGTTAAGAGAAGCCAGATGCAGAGCGTCGTATCCTAAAATGCCTTCCATCAGCGCGTGCTCAAACACATGTTCTGGAGCCAAAAGTATGTCAGCCACAATATATGTGACAGGGCAGAGCCAGATAATGGGGTGTTTGAACGTGTCTAAAAAAATGTAAGGATGGCGGATGAACGATGCTCGCCAGCAAGATAGCGCGACTAATACGACGCACGCAATTGTTGCCGCCCAAATGTATTCTGATGTCCACCAGTCATAATGTTCTCCGTAAATGCAGATGAACAGAGCGCATAACGCGGAGCTTCCCCACATGAGCATTCCGATGTAGTCTATGCCTAAGAATGGTATTCGGGGCATAGAGGAGTGGTTCCGCATGAGCGTCTGCACAAGAAGCAGCATGAAAAGTATCATTCCTATAATGCTCCACTGCATCATTTCCCATTCTGCGAACGAAGATAGGTAAACGGCTTGCAGACCGGAGAGATTTATGCTTCCGTTCACAATCAAATAGACCCAGCAAAAGAACACGGACAGATCTCGCTTGGGCGTAAGCCAAAGTTGAATAGTTGAGTTGCATTGAAACGTGGCTTGCATCCTGAAAAATCCGGAGACAAAGCAAGTTCCAACGAGCAGTGGCACGCTGGTTGTGTACATGCAGATGATGTTTGCAATGATTATTACAAATCCGCAAAGGAAAAACATGCTTTTGGGCGGTATGGCGCATTTTAGTCTGAACATATAGACAAAGTTTAGCGCCATTCCTACGAGTGAAGATAGTCCTGCCATCTGTATGTCCTCGTTCATGAGGGCGGTAGTGCCAACCATTTCGCTGGCAGACGCAACGTAAACGCCGCCAGAAAATTGTATTATAACTAAAAACAGAATTATTACAAATGGTTTTAGCTTTTCTGGCACAAAATCACGAATCTCCGGAATGGAGAATGGACCGAATGGATGATGTTCGCTCATGTTAATACTTTATAGTGCATTCAACGTTCATGCCGGCTCCGATGCGGGCCAAATCTTCCGCTTTGTTGTCTTCCGAAAATTCAATGCGGACGGGTATTCTTTGCTCTACTTTCACAAAATTTCCCGACGAGTTGTCTTGCGGAATAAGAGAGAAACTTGCTCCCGTTGCGTGCGATATGGATTTCACTTTGCCTTTGAATGTCACGTCAGGAATTGCATCTACTTCAATCTCAACGTCTTGCCCTGCTTTTATGTTGGCTGTTTGTGTCTCTTTGTAATTGGCGATAATCCATTTCTCGTCGTTGTCAACCATATCTACTATGGTTTGTCCAGGCTGAATCAGTTGTCCTTGCTGGACATTCTTTCGTCCTGTAAATCCGTTGCAAGGCGCTGTTATTACAGTGTAAGAGAGGTTGAGTCTGGCAAGGTCTAAAGCGGCTTCTGCCAGTTTGATGCCGGCAAGGCTTTGCCCTAAGCGTTGTGTCTGTTCTTGCTTGACAATGGCTGTTGACTGTTTCTGTCGAATAAGTTGTTCGTACCGTGCCTTCATCGCTTCGTAGTTAGTCTGCACAGCGTCAAATTGCTGCTTTGTCACAGCGTCTTGAGCATGCAGGTTCTTGTAGCGGTTGAATTCGCGTTCTGCGTTGTCCATGCGTATGCGGGACTCTTCGATAGCTGCGTCCGAAACAGAAATGTTGCTCTCTGTCATGTTGATTGTTTTGTGCATGGCGTTTTTCCCTGAAGTGGCGCGTTCGAAGTCTGCTTCTGCTTGCGCTAAGCGAAAACGGAACTCGGTGTCTTCTATAATGGCAAGTGTGTCGCCTTTTTTCACCTCCTGATATTCTTCAAAGCGAATCTCTTTGATGAATCCTTGCACACGCGAATTGACCGGCACTATAAGCTGCTTGGCCTGCGCGTTGTCTGTAAATTCCACATTGCCAAAATGCACAAAGCGGGAAACTACCCAACCTAGCGATATGATGAGAAGAGTGCACACGATAATGTTGTAAACTGTTTTTTTCTGTTTGATATTCATGATTGTATATTGATAAAATTTGTTTTGTAAAAAGCGTTGTGATTATATAACTTGCCTATAGTTGTCCGGAACATCTTTTCAGGTTGAAGAAACTGAAGAGGATGTTAATTTTAGCGTCAGCCATCTGGAGTTCGGACTCTAACTTTGAATTGGATGCGTCGAGCATGTCTGTAATCAGGGCGAGGTCGTTTAGATAACGGTTGTTGATTACCTCGTAGTTTTGCGTGGCAAGCTTCAGACTTGTTTCTCTTGTCTTGAGTATGGTGAACGCTTCGTTAAGCATGACGAAGGCTGAGTTGATCTCGGTCTGAATATCGTCCTTGATCATATTTTCTGCTTCGATGGCTGCTTGATAGGCTATTTTGGATTGTCTGACAGACTTGTTCGTGGTGTACAGTGAGGCTAGGTTGTATTTTAAGCCTATGCCTACTGTCCAGAGGTTCATGTTGTTATCTTTTACGTCCATGTCTATAGTGATGGGGCCTTCAAAAACATCAGAGGCAAAAATGAAAATTTTCGGAAGCCTTTCTGCATTAACAATTTTCTCTGCGTTAAGAGCTTGTTGAGTGTATGTTTCGAAAGTCTTTATTCTGGGTGATGAATCTAGAGCTGCCGCCTGCCAAGTCTCTTCTTCTGCATAGACAGGAAGGTCGTTCAGAATGTTTTTGTCTATTTCTATGATAGTGCTTTTGTCAAGATTTAACAACGTGCATAACTTGTTGTTTGTGACGCTTTTGCAGTTTTTTGTGTGGGTCAGTTTCAACAGAAGCGACTGGAGTTGAAGCTCATGTCGTGTGATGTCGTTTTTCAGAGCAATTCCCTCTTTGTGCTTGTTCCGTATGTCTGCAACAAGTTTCTGAGTCTGTTCTATGTTGTGCAGATATACGAGTTCCTGGTTTGAAAGTCTGTACAGTTCAAGATAGTAGCTCAGAAGCATAAATCTTACATTTTGTCTTGTTTGTTCTTTTTCAAATTGAGACGCTTTATAATTGAGTTGCGCATTTTTGATGCTGCTTTTTATCGCTCCCCCGGCATATATTATTTGCGACGCTTCTGCCACGAACTTGTTTGTGAAGTTGGCATAGTCTCCGAAGTTTTTCATCTGTACTGTGAATCCATTGCCAAAATTGCGGTCTGAAATGCGAATGTCGCTTAGATAACCTGCTGATAAAGAGATGTCTAATGTTGGCAGCAAAGCATTCTTCGCAACGTTTATCTCCTCTTTTTTCTCTTGTGAAACTAAATCCGACAGTTTCAGAGCTTTGCTGTTTGTTTCTGCTAATTCGAATAACTCATCAATGCTGATTATCTGGCTATTGCCTCCGTTAGGATATGTTGCAAGGCAATATCCTAAAATAGCAGAAGAAATCAAAAATTTTTTCATTTAAGTAAACCATTAAAAATTATGTTGCAAAATTCGTTATTTAAATATGCTTGTTGAAATTTCAAATGGTTAGGATTTGGTTTAAAGTGGACATAAAAGTAAAAAAATATGTCTCTAAAACATATAAATATTGCATTAATTGGTATATTTGTGATAAATTTATAAGGATGGATTATATTGAAGATACTGAAAAACTTTTAGCAAATAATTTGAACTGTTCTGACTTTAATGTGAGTTGTATGGAACTGGACTCGGTCAGTGCATCTGAGTTGTTGGCTTCGCGTCTGTGCGTGAATTCGTTTGTCATGATATATGTGACTTCTGGTTGTGCTAAGTTGTCTGTTAATTATCAGGTGTTTGATTTGAAACGGAATGGAGTGGCGTCTCTTTTTGACTCGTATCTGTTTAGGTTGCATGATGTCAGCGATGATTTCAGATGTATTTGTCTTTTTGTTTCGAAATTGTTTATGGAACGAAATGCTCCGACTTTGACTGTTGCAATTCGTACGAAGTACGCAGTGAAAATGTTCAGGAGGCCTGTGATGTATTTGAAAGAGGAGGAGAGTTCCCTTTTGAAAAAACGTTTTGAGGATATAGACAGAACATTAAACAATAAGAGCCATAGCTATTATAACATAATGATAGTGAATGTGCTGATTGCTGTTTTTCTGGATTTGAGCCATCTTTTTGAATTGCATGAAAGGGATAGGGACAGGGCGACAAATATGAGCCGTTGCGAGTTGATTACCAAATCTTTTATTGAACTGCTGACGGAGAATTTTAGAGAGGAGCATAAGGTTGAGTTTTATGCTCAAAGACTGAATGTGTCAAATCATTATTTGTCGTTTCTGGTAAAAAAAGTGACAGGGCAGACTCCGTCTGATTTTGTATATGAAATGTTGTATTATGAAGCTCGGTCGTTGCTGCAGC
>CALGHE010000086.1 GCA_937915765.1 uncultured Bacteroidales bacterium
GAGTTTGGACCGTGTCTCAGTTCCAATGTGGGGGACCTTCCTCTCAGAACCCCTACTGATCGTCGGCTTGGTGAGCCGTTACCTCACCAACTACCTAATCAGAAGCGTGCTCACCCATAATCCTTACGTTTCAAACCCAAGAGATGCCTCTCATGCTCACATGGAGCATTAATCCAACTTTCGCTGGGCTATTCCCCGATTATGGACAGATTGCACACCTGTTACGCACCCGTGCGCCGGTCGCCACCAAAGTAAGCAAGCTTACTTCGTGCTGCCCCTCGACTTGCATGTGTTAGGCCTGTCGCTAGCGTTCATCCTGAGCCAGGATCAAACTCTCCGTTGTATAAAAAGTTCTGTTTTTTTCTCTGTCCCAGGCCTCCTTCATCCTATATATGGATTGACGGTCGCTTTCCTTGTGTTCTTACCTTTTCCTGCTGTATGTCATAAATCTCCTCAAAGAACTCTTTCTTTATGCCGTCCGTCCCGCCCTCCGGCGGAAGCGTCGTTTCCCGTTTGCGGTTGCAAAGGTACGCGCTTTTTTCTTTTCGCCAAACTTTTTCGGAAGTTTTTTTGAAAAAAAATTTCGCTGCGTTTTTTTTGCGTCTTAGCATCTCTTTGCTAATGAGAATGCAAAGATAAGTCATTTTCTATGACATTTCAAAATATTTTTCTCCTTTTTTTACATTTTTTTATTATATCTATTTTTTTCATCCTATAAATCAGCACTTTATAGAAAGGCTGCATAGACTTCTATAAACAACGTCTATGCAGCCTGCCAGTCCCAAATCAACTCGAATACATATAATATAAAGGGATTATCCTTTATCTCAATCTATACATTTTACTGTTATTGCTTCAAAACTTTTATAGTGTAAATGTCGTTTTCAGTATGCAATTGCAAAATATACAAGCCGTTTGGCAATCTTTCAGATGAAGTCTCATACAGATTACTATAAACAACATCTCGCTTCACCATAGTTCCATTTGCTGCGAACAAAGTTATGCAAACAAGTTCTTCTTCAGACCTCACTTGTAAAACATCTTCATTTATATATGCACTATACACTGCACTTTTCACACAATCAGCAGAAGTCGTAATCTCATCTGCAAATCTAGCTGCAAAAGATCTGCAAGAATCAATCCTGACAAATCTAACAACTGACGTATCTCCATCATTCCAAGAAACAAACATTGCATTTTCATAAGGGTCAGCAGTTATTCTAATAGTGTCTCCTATACGGCACCAACCGCCACCACTCACACTGCCCAACGTGTCATTTAAAGACACAACATCAACATAACAAGTGTCTCCCTCCGTAAAATTATTTTCATTACGGAAATACGCAGTTATACCTTCAATATCAAAATTACAATACAAAACAATCTGTTTGTCTTTCGAATAAGGCATATTCCACCCTTGCCAGCCATCAAACGCATGCTCTTTATAAGGCAGAGCCTCAATAAGCAAAGTGTCTCCATATTCGTATCTTCTTATAATAGGAGTGCTATCCGTCAGATATTCAACACTATCGGTGCTCAAATTATGAATCTTAATAGTATCTAAGTTATTCCACCTCAACGTATCACCAAACTCCGTCGCAAACAAATATCTCACTTCCAGCCTCAACTTTTCGAACACAGCAACAATGGTGTCATTGCCAGAAACCTCGTTCAAAGATGAATTTGACAAAGACTTCCAATAAGAGAACTTGTAACCTTTGTTAGGCTCACACTTTTTTTCAATCCTATCCCCTTTATACAACATTCCGCCACCACTTGCAGAGCCCATCCGTTCATCATTTGGAACCACTACTATATTGTACAAAGTTGTATCTTTAGGTCGGAAATATGCCTTTAGATAAAAATACTCTATAGAATCACAATCCACATATATTGAATTATACTGAGATGTGCTGCCATCACTCCATCTGTCGAACTCATATCCCGGATAAGCAAGCGCCTGCAAATACAAAGCAGAGTCGATTCTAAAAGAATCTCGTTTTTGAACTTCAAATGTATCATTCACATACTCATCCCCATCTCTTTTATAGTATTCAAAACAACGCACGAAACCACCATCACCAGCCTCAACCGTAACGTCAGACTTCCTCTTTGAAAAAAGAGGATAGAGAGAATCACCGGAACAGCCTTCCTTATCCCAATATCTCACCTGCTTCATTTCACCATCGCTCCATCCCTCAAACTTCTGGCACCAAGCCTCTTCGGCTCGCAGCACTAATTCATATTTATACCAATATCTGCCATTCTCATATTTATCATAACCTCTCACATACGCATTTTTCACAGACAAGCAACCTTTATAAGGTTTGAACACAGCCACAATGGTATCATTACCTTCAACCTCTGTCAATGAAAAGTTAGACTTAGACTCCCAATGAGAGAACCAGTAACCTTCATTAGCTTCTGCTGATTTATCTATGTCATCCCTCCTGAACAAATAACCGCCACCACTTGCAGTACCCATCTGCTCATCATTAGAAATAACCACAACATGATACAACGTTGTGTCTTTGGGTTTAAACAAAGCTGTCACTCTATACACAGAATCGCAATCAGGCTCTGCAAATGTGATCATATCGTCATACTTGCCGTTAGAACTGCGAATCATATAATCATATCTGTCACAATAAATACTATCAAATTCATATTTAGGATTAGGGACTGCCACAATAGTCAAAGAATCCTTATAAGAGATAACTTTCCGATTACTTTTTACAATTGTCGTGTCAGAATTTCTGTAAGAATAATTTTTAGTTTCAATAAAATAAACCATCCCCATTGTACTGTCCACATTTATATCAAACACACGTCCCACATCAGAATAAATAGCCCAAAGAGAATCTGAAGACACGCCGCTCTCCTTAGTCCACACTCTGTAAGGCTCTGAGCTACCATCACTCCATCTTTCAAATTTCTTGCAATTCCATTCATGCGGTCTTATTACCAAAGAGTCTTTATACCAGTACATTCCACTTTCATAAAATCCATTCGTTACCATCGCATCCCCTACAATCAAACTACCCTTGTACGGTTTAAAAATTGCAACCAGCGAATCTCCAATTTTGTCACTATGCAAACAATCGTCAGTCCAACCGTTGCTCCATCCGGCAAAATAGCATCCACGATTAGGTCTAACATCTACACAAATTTGCTCTCCCACATACCTCAAACTTGTATCAACATACACTTTTCCGTATTTATTTTCATTCACCTCAATCATTTCCGGCTTCAGGTTCCAAACATCCCCAGCTTGCACGTAAATACCCATGTCAGAAATCCACAAAGTGTCATCTGTATGGTTTTCGAAATGCAATCCTATAAAACCTATATTATTGACAGTGAACTCTTCATTAAACACATGATTAAATTCATTACCATCTTTGAAAATTTTCACGTAATTGGTTGTTGAATCTCCAAACGAGGTCTCCGCCTTTCCCTCAATCCTCGCATAGTCCAAATCAATCCGGTCAAAGTAGAACATGAGACTATCTATCGTCACGTCCAATGTTGCATAACCAGAATCAGTTCTAACCAATCCTATCCTATCTCCATCTACAACAAATTTTCCTCCATAAACAGAAGTATCTATTTCAGTCTGATGCTTCAAAAGGTTTTTCTCCCACGGAGAGTTCGGTTCATACGGTCTCGATGCAAACGTTCCTACAAAAAAGAACATCAACGCAATAAAAGATAAAAATTTTTGCATACACACATGTTTTAAAGTTAAAAATTCCATTAAAGTTCAGTTTTCACAAGAAGCAAACCGCTTTTAAGCAAAACTTCTGCAAGTTATTTTTAATTTTGCAAATAAGCAAAAGATTTTGGAACCTTTACTTAAATTTTTCACACTTCATTCTTTACATTAACCGTAATTCCGTACAAAAAAGCAACAAATCGAGACAAAAACACATCCTATATTATCTGCAAATAACTAACTTTGCCATGAATATTTTAAGGATAAGTCTATGTATATTGTGAAAATGACAGCGGGGTCTGACAAAGACCTGAGGCAGACAAGGAACGGAGGGGGATTTTCTCTTTGCGGCAAATATAAATTTGTTTACGGCGATGTGGAAGAGGCGGATGTGTGGGTCGTAAGAAACAGATATGTGAAAAAGTGCCAGTCTTGCAATGTCGCTCCTGAAAACACGGTACTTATGACTTCCGAGCCGAAGCAGATTGTGCCGTTCACAAAATCGTATATCAAGCAGTTCGGCGTTGTGTGCTCCTGCCAGCCGGACATGAAAGGGGACAACGTGCGAATGGCTATGCCGAATCTGCCCTGGTTCGTCGGAATCGACTTTAAAGACGGCGAAGTGACTTGTACGAAAACTTACGACGACCTGAAGTCTTGCCCTGTTCCGGAAAAGACAAAACTAATCTCCGTGATAACAAGCAACAAGAATCATACGAAAGGGCATCACGACCGTTTGGCGTTTGTTGAGAAACTTAAAAATCATTATGGCGACAAGATAGACGTTTTCGGAAGAGGTTTCAACTCGTTCGGCGACAAATGGGACGTGCTTGCTCCTTATAAGTATCATATTGCGATAGAAAATTCTCAGGCGGATTATTATCTTACGGAAAAACTTACAGACTGTTATATAACTAACACATATCCAATATATTATGGATGCACTAATGCGGAAAAGTTTTTCCCTAAGGAGGCGTTTCTGAGCATAGATATAAACAATGCGGAGGAGGCAATAAGAAAAATTGACGCGCTCATAGCGTCCGAAACATTTGAAAACAGCGGCAATCTTCTTGCCTCATGCAAAGACAAGGTTCTTGACGAGTATAATATGTACGAACAGATAGCGCGCGTGTGCGACACTTTGGATCTGACACGCCCTAAAGAGAGAGTCACGCTAAAGCCAATGTCCAAAATGTTCAACTGGGAACATATAAAGAGAGAAATATTCTCTCGCAACTACTGGAAAATACGCTCTGTGCTAGGAATTTAAGAGCGAAATATATTTTTCTCTGTCAGACTCGAAAAGGGAGAGGTCACAAGCCTCTCTCTTTGCACTTTGCTTAACCATCTCTACAAACTTCTCTTCGTCGGAGTAATAAACGACAGGGTAATCAAAATTCTCCACCCTGCTAAAAACCACATCAAGCAACATTGGCTTATTATATGCCTTAGCCAATATAAAAGTTCCGGACACTTTATAATTCATGTAATCATCAGCCAACGAACTTCCGCCTCTTATCAAAGGCAGCAGCCAATCACACTTTTCCATGTAGCTGTGAAACAACTCATTAGAGACAAAAGAGTCAAAAGTCACAAACTTTTCAAGAATACCCTCGTCTTCTGCCTTTTTCAAGAACAAAGGACCTTCACCTTTTTTAGAGTTGCCAAGCAATATAAATTTGACACAGTCATCTGAAGATTTTGCCGCATCAAGCAAAAAATCATAATCCCTTCTTTTATACTCTATAGATCCGGGAACAACAGCCCAAACTTCGCCTTCTTTTTTCTCTACATATTCGGAACCATAAGCAGGGACATAAGCTGAAGAATAGCAAGAACACGGGATTTTGCTAAATTTCTCAAAGTTTTTTTTCAGATATTCCGCAAGCAAATAAACGCCTTTAATTTTTCTGCAGATGAGTTTCTGTCCAAAACTATCTTTCAATTTTCTGATATTATGCAAAGTTCCTACAAACGTCATCTGAGACGGAAACGGTAACAACATAAACTTAAGCACCCTTCCTCCTTGTATTGTGTTAAGTATTACAGTTTCCACCCGATTTTCGACCAAAAAGTTCCGTATTTTAATTATGTTCCTGAAACTTTTCATGTCCCAAAAGAAAGATCGGTCTGCAACAACATCAAACGAAGTCACAGAACGCTCCTGAGATTTGTCGCAAAACAAAGTCACATCATAACCGCTGCACTTAAGAAAACGCAATTGCGCATAAAGGCATTCGCCATGGTATGGATTCAGTTCGATTAACGCTACCTTTTTCACTTCTAAAATTATTCTTTTTCTATTCCGTTCGGTGTTTTTACGATACCGGATTTGCGCGTGTTTTTGCGTATGGCTACATTTTTCGCAATAGACTCTTTTGTCTTGTACGGACGTTTGTGGTCGAGGTGGAGGCAGATGGCCGAATAGACAATCTGCTTTGACTTGATGCCCATGTTGAACATGCGCTCACCAAACTCTCTGTCCTGTCCGCCATACTGCATTTCCTCGTTGAAACCATTGACTTTCAGCACATCTTCGCGCCAGCCGGATGCGTTGCAGCCGTTCCACGTAGCCTTTCGTGGAGTCACGAAATTCATGCTGTTCGTGAACCATTTTGACTTCACAAGCTTCGAGACTTTGAAATTCATCTTAAGCCCTTGCTTCTTCAGCCAAGAGATTTCAAACGCTTTTCCGGACAGCACATCCTCCTGTGTCAATGCAAGACTAATGTCCATAGGCAGCTTGAAATAGCCTCCAGAAAGGAAATACCCTTTCTCCGCACGCTCCTTATGCACCGCAACAAAATCCTTACGCGGGATGCAGTCCTGATCGGTAAATATCAGATAATCGGCCGTGCTTGCCACTATCGCCTTATTCAGAATCTGAGACTTCTGAAACCCACGGTCTTCATGCCAGACGTGCTTGATAGGCAAAACCTTTGCATAACGCTCTATCAGCTCGCGTGTGTCGTCGCGCGAACCGTCGTCTGCTATCACAATCTCGTCTGGAGCAACGTCCTGATTCTGATATCCCCACAAAACCTTTTCCAGCCATTTGGGCGAGTTATACGTAGATATAATCACCCCTATCGTAAAAACCTTTCTCATTTCCATGAAAAAATCGTACAAAAGTACTTATTTTTTGTTCTAAAAAGAATAATATTCCAAAAAAAATCACCCTTTATCTTCAAGCAGTTTCTCCAAAAACATTCCAAACCGCTTCACACTCTCCAATTCTACATATTCGTTAGGCGAATGAGGGTAACGTATAGTCGGGCCAAACGAAACCATATCCAAGTCACGGCAACGGCTCTTTATGATGCCGCACTCCAGACCCGCGTGCATCGCCTCCACCTTGGCATCGCAACCAAAAGTATTGCTGTAAACCCTCCTGCATTTAGCCAGCAAAGGCGAATCCATATCCGGCTGCCAGCCGCAATATTCATCTTCCACCGCAATGTCCGCCCCGGCAATGCGCAGCACTCCCAGCACACGCTCCTTGACCTCCTTCATACGAGACTCCGTAATGCTGCGGCAAAGAGACGTAACCTCGACACAGTCCTCTCGTGTCGTAATCAAAGAAACGTTGTTAGAGGTGTCCGTAGTATCCTTACCATCAAGTTTATAAAGCACGCCGTCCGGCAAAGCAAGCAGAACGTTGAGCAATTTGAACAGAGCGTCGTCCTCAATGAACTTTGCGTCGTTCGACACAATGGCCTTTTCTATTTTAAAGCCCGGCTCAATACCGGAATATTTAGCTTTCAAGAAATCAGCCAAATCAGCAAAGACCTTTTCGAACAGAGCCTTGTCCTCCTCAGCCACAGACAAAACGACAGACGCGTTTCGCGGAATCGCATTTGCAGCCGAGCCTCCCTCCAACACCTTCACGTTAAGTCCGTCCATCTGAGTTTTCAGCATCATCAAGAAAGAGGCCAGCACCTTTATCGCGTTAGCATGAGGCAGATGTATATCCAGTCCGGAATGTCCGCCTTTCAGTCCGCTAACAGAAATCTTGAAGTCGGTCATCTCCACATCGCTCACCGCGCGTTCAAAAGGGACGGTGCCTTTTACCGTAGCGCCGCCGGCACAGCTGACAAAGAGTTTGCCTTCCTCTTCCGAATCAAGGTTGATGAAAGACTTTCCGCACAAAAAGTCAGGTTCAAGAGCAAAAGCTCCGAGCATGCCAACCTCTTCGTTTGCGGTGAAGAGAGCTTCGATAGCAGGGTGGGAGAGTGATTTGCTTCTAAGTACAGCAAGAATAGCAGCCACACCAATTCCGTTGTCCGCACCGAGTGTTGTGCCGTCTGCTTTGAGCTGCGAGCCGTTGTTCACCAGCTTCAGCGGCGAAGAGCGAAAATCGAACTCCACACCGTCAGCCTTTTCGGCGACCATGTCTGTATGAGCCTGCAGAACCAGCATCGGCTCGTTTTCGCGCCCTGCAGACGCCGTTTTTAGAATCCGCACGTTTCCAGCTCTGTCTGCCTCTGCCTCCAAACCGTTGACTTTTGCAAAGTCCAGCAGATAGGCCTGAACACGTTCTGTAAAGAACGACGGACGCGGAACCTCCGCCAAGGCAAGAAATTCCGCAATTATATCATCAAATAACATAAGATCATTTACGCTTCGCCCTGCCCGCCGAAGTTCAGAGGGAAAGGAGGATTAAAAGTTTTGTCGTCCTTGCGGATTTCGCCGTACTGCCTTTCGTACTTGTTCACATTGTCCTGAAGCGCGTTGAGCAGGCGTTTCGCATGCTCCGGAGTAAGGATAACGCGCGACTTAACCTTCGCTTTGGGAGCGTTAGGCATCACACGCACAAAGTCCAGCACGAACTCTGACGACGAGTGACTTATGATGGCAAGGTTAGAGTAAACCCCCTCAGCCACTTCCTCGCTCAACTCTATACTAATCTTACGTTCTTTATCTTCCATAAACCTTTGAATTTAATGATAAACCATTCGAAAAAACGCCGAACCGCCCGCAACACGAAACATAAAACGGTTCAGCCTGTATTCAAAAGCAAAACTACTGAAAAAATCTGTATTGCAGATGTCCTTTTGCAAACTTTTTAGGCAACATATGCAAATTACGACAACGAAACGCACCCAAAGTCACCTCGATATTATTTATAGAAGTCAGTTAAAAAAGATAAAAGGGACGCACCAACGCACGCCCCTTTATAAACTCGCCTTTTCAGAAAATCAATTCTGTAGATCAAGTAGCCCTTATATCAAGCTCTTAATATCAGAGATAATCTTTTCAGCCAACGCATCAGCCTCGTCTTTGCCAACAGCTTCTGCGTATATTCTGATGATAGGCTCTGTGTTAGACTTGCGAAGATGCACCCACTTGTCAGGGAAATCAATCTTAACACCGTCGATATCGTTAACCTCCTCGTTTTTGTACATATCCTTCATTTTAGCCAAAATTGCGTCAACGTCAATTTCAGGCGTAAGCTGAATTTTATTCTTTGAAATATAATAAGCGGGATATTTTTTACGCAGTTCAGACACCTTTTTGCCCTCTTTAGCAAGCATTGAGAGGAACAGTCCGATACCCACAAGCGCGTCGCGGCCGTAATGGCTTTCAGGATAAATAACGCCGCCGTTTCCTTCGCCGCCGATCACCGCGTTGACCTCCTTCATTTTAGTGACCACGTTCACCTCGCCAACGGCTGCCGCAGTGTATTGTCCGCCATGTGCATTAGTAACATCGCGCAGCGCGCGTGTAGAACTCAAATTAGAGACAGTGTTGCCCTTTGTGTTAGAAAGCACATAATCAGCCACGGAGACCAGAGTATATTCCTCTCCAAACATAGAACCATCTTCACATACCATTGCAAGCCTGTCCACGTCCGGGTCAACAACAAAGCCCACATCCGCCTTTCCGCTTTTAAGCGCGTCCGAAATCTCTGTCAGATGTTCCGGCAGCGGCTCCGGATTATGCGCGAAATGTCCTGTAGGCTCACAATTCAGCTTGATGACATTCTTCACGCCGAGAGCTTTGAGAAGCTCAGGGAGCACCACGCCGCCAACCGAGTTGACGCAGTCTATCGCCACTGTGAAATTAGCCTTTCGGATAGCCTCCACATCAACCAGCTTCAGACTCAGCACCTCGTCAATATGTATTTTGTTATAATCGTCACGACGCAAAACCTTGCCAAGCTCGTCAACCTCCACAAAAGAGAACTCTTCACGCTCTGCCATAGCAAGCACCTCCTTGCCCTCTTTGTCGTTCAGGAACTCACCGCGCGAGTTGAGCAACTTAAGGGCGTTCCACTGCTTTGGGTTATGGCTTGCAGTAAGGATTAGTCCGCCCGCAGCCCCCTCTTTAGCAACGGCAATTTCGGTAGTCGGCGTAGAAGCCAGACCTATGTTTATAACATCAAGCCCAAGTCCCACAAGCGTGCCTGTAACAATCTGGTCAACCATCTCGCCAGAGATACGCGCGTCTCGTCCCACTACAATAGCTTTTTTCTCAGCCTTAGAATTTTTCTTGATCCAAGAGCCGTAAGCTGCAGTGAACTTCACTATATCCAGCGGCGTCAGGCAATTCCCGACCTCTCCGCCAATGGTACCTCTGATACCTGAAATAGACTTAATTAATGTCATGTCGTTTCTTTTATATTTAACAGATTTATACTTAAAGCAACTTCTATAAAATTAAGCTTTGCAATATCATTGACTTAATTCATATAAGCTGTCAAACAATATGCGGTTAAAAATAGGCAAACCGCAAGGCAAAGGTACGCAGAATATTTCTGGCAGCTTCTATAAAAGGCAAATAAATTTCTGGCAAGTTCTATAAATTATCATATTTGTAATTTACGCATTAAAAAACTTCAGGCCGTAGCAAATATGCAGGAGCATCACAAACGCTCTATCTCCTCTTTTGTCAAACCCGTCGCTTTGGAAATCTTTTCGATGTCAACACCCAAATCCTTGAAACTCTTTGCGTTGCGCAGTTTTTCCTCACGTTCGCCTTTCGCCACACCTTCGGCAATTCCTTTCTCCCGGCCCTTTCGCTCTGCCGAAGAGAGCACGTTGCTAAAATCCCAGAAGACCTTCAAGCTCTCCTCATACTCCGCCCTGTCAACCTTAGAGAACTGGGCGATTTCCGCCACATCAAACAACTTGTGGAAGATAGACTCCGTAAGAGCTGCCGGCTTGTCGTTCAGACGGTTCATGTTCTGGATAACATACAGCCACTTGTCCAAAAACGTCTCCAGTTCATCCACTCTCTTGCCGAACTTCGGCATCTCCACAAATATAAACTGCAGGTTCTTGCTGAAGACCCTGTTACGCTCGTCCTTCAGCGACACCCTCGTGATGACATCGCCGCTGCCGTCCTCTTCGTCCAGAACGAAATTAAGCAGTCCCACCACATAGACCGGCATCAGCTTGTAGTCCCATGGCCTCGTGGCTGTCCCTTTTGAGCCTTGCTCACGTATGGCAAACGAAGAGTAGTAAAGCGCGCGGTCCTTAAAATGGTCCTGCTTAGCCTTCTGCATCTCAACTATAAAGTGCTCGCCGCTCTCCGTCGTGCAATACACGTCATACACCGCGCGGCGCTCATTCACGTTCGCCCCAAGCTGCTCCGGATTGAGGTATGTCACATCCTTTATCTCCTTCTCGCCAACAAGCCCCAGAAGCTGATTCAGAAAACTGATAAGCAAGTCCTTGTTCGCCTCTGTCCCGAATATCTTCTTGAAGGCGAAGTCTGTATAAAGATTAACGTAGCGCGACAGCGCTGTACCTGGGATGCACATGTTTTTTCACTTTTAGTTAACGTCACAAAAATACAAAAAAAAGCGGCTTTTCAATACATAGAACACATTTTGCGCAAAACAAAAAAGATGCTTCATGCTAAAAATGCAAAAGGGGACCGAAGTCCCCTTGTAACGAGTGATCGAGAAGGGATTCGAACCCTTGACCCACAGCTTAGAAGGCTGTTGCTCTATCCAGCTGAGCTACCCGACCATCCTTGTTTGCGACTGCAAAGGTATTACTATTTTTTTAATCCTGCAAATTTAAAAGCCCATTTTTTTCTCTTTTTTTGCATAAGGCACAAAAAAGGAGAGACGCAACCTGTACGTCTCTCCTAAGTCTAATGAAGAAAACAAAAAAATGAATAAACGCAATCTATAAAGATTGCAATTGTCATTTTAAGCCTTACCTATATTAAATAAGGTTCAATTCTTTCAAAGTAGCAACATTGCCCTTTACAGACTTAGCGCTGGCTGCGAACTTTTCTTTTTCGTCAGCGTTCAAGTCAAGCTCAACGATCTTTTCGATACCGTTCTTGCCCAAGATAACCGGAACACCGATGCAAAGGTCAGACTCGCCATATTCGCCTTCCAAAAGAACAGAGCAAGGGATCATCTTCTTTTGGTCGTGAAGGATAGCCTCAACAACATAAGCTCCTGCAGCACCTGGCGCATACCAAGCAGAAGTGCCAAGCAAGCCAGTCAAAGTAGCTCCGCCAACCATAGTTGACTTAACAACATTGTCAAGCTCTTCTGCGCTCAAAAGCTGAGAAACAGGGATGCCTTTGTAAGTGGCGAAGCGAGCCAACGGAATCATTGTTGTGTCACCGTGACCACCGATAACCATACCTTCAACTTCGTTTGCGTTGCAGTTCAAAGCCTGAGACAAGAAATATTTGAAACGAGAGCTGTCCAAAGCGCCACCCATACCAATCACGCGGTTCTTAGGCAAGCCAAGAGACTTAAGCGCAAGGTAAGTCATTGTGTCCATTGGGTTTGAGATACAAACCAAGATCGCGTTTGGAGAATACTTCAAGATATTCTGAGCAACACCCTTAACGATACCAGCGTTAACGCCAAGAAGTTCTTCGCGAGTCATGCCTGGCTTACGAGGAATACCAGAAGTGATAACAACAACGTCAGAATTTGCAGTCTTTTCGTAGTCGTTTGTGCAACCAGACAGTCTTGAGTCGAAACCAAGAAGCTGTGCAGTCTGCATCATATCCATTGCTTTACCTTCTGAGATGCCTTCTTTGATGTCAAGCATTACAACTTCGTCTGCCACTTCATTGAAAGCAAGTACATTTGCGCACGTAGCTCCTACGTTTCCTGCGCCTACAACCGTTACTTTTGACATAATCTTTATATTTATAATATTGAATAATAATTTTCTTTCGAACGCATTTTCCGGCTCTTTTTCCATGATTCCGAAAAACAACACAAATTTACAACTTATTAACTCTTCTCAAAAAAATATTTGAAAAAAAATAAGATAATATGCTTAACCTCTAAAAAAAATAGCAAATCGATTGTTTGTTTCTCTCTTTTTGGCTACTTTTGAAAAATCATATTTAAACTAAAAAAACAATAAATTTTATACAGATGAAAAGAATATTTGCAAGTTTAGCGATACTGACCATTGCGGTCTGCTCTTTTGCGGCGAAAGGAGGGTCAGCGTCTAAGAAATCGGCCGGGAAAAACGGCTACGAAATCTCTCTGGAGGTGAAAGACATGAAAGACTCTCCGGTTTATCTGGCTTTCTACTACAACGGCAAGACTTATTCTAAAGACACGTTGCAACTGAACAGCAAGGGCGTCGGCTCTTTCAAAAAGGACACGCTTCTGCATCAGGGCGTTTATATTGTCTATTTCAACCCTAACAAGTACTTTGACTTGCTTGTGGGCGAAAACCAGAAGATTCAGGTCGTGGTTGACACTGCGAAGCTCGAACCTAAGGTTCTGGGAGCGAAAGAGAGCGTCGCTTTTCAGGAACTGGTCAACTTTATGGGCGACATGCACAAAAAGCAGCGAGACCTGAGCCAAAGCTATAAGGACAAGAAGATTGACTCTACAAAGTATGCAGACAAGTCAAAGACTCTTAACGACGAGGTTGAGGCTTACCAGAAAAACGCGCTTGCTCAAAATCAGGGCAATTTCTTCGGAGATTTCCTGAAGGGCACTATCCCGGTTGACGTTCCGGATTTCAAGGAGATTCAGAACGACACGACCAGAATCATGACCAGATACAGATATGGACGCGACCACTATTTTGACAATGTTAACCTTGCAGACCCAAGAATGCTCCGCACTCCTTATTTCTCCAGCAAGGTGGACGGATTCATGAAACAGTATGCCGAACGTGTTGACCCCGACACAACCTTCATGCTCGCAAAGCGCCTTATCGAAGCTAGCAGGGGCAACAGAGAAACGTTCCAGACCATGACCAGCAAGATGATTAACTTCGGGCTTACTAGCAACATCATGGGCATGGAAAAATACTGGATAAAAATCGCTGACGAGTACTACTTCTCCGGACAGGCTACTTGGTCTGACTCTTCTTGGGTGGAAGATTTGAGGAAAGAGGCTAAAAAGCACAGACACAACATGATAGGAATGACGGCTCACGACCTTATGCTTCGCGACTCTTTGGACAATATCATTAAGATAAGCGACATAAAGAGCGACCTTGTACTGGTTTACTTCTACGAACCTTCTTGCGGCCACTGCAAAAAGACGACTCCTATACTTCACGACTCTGTTTACGCAAAGTACAAGGACAAAGGCTTCGAGGTTATAGCTTGCTACACTCAGATTGAAAAGCCTGAATGGATGAAGTTTGTGAAAGATCATAAACTGGACGGCTGGAAGAATGTATGGGACCCTTACAGAGAGTCTTATTTCTGGGAATATTTTGACGCGTCTTCCACTCCGGGCGTATATCTTTTGGACAAGGACAGAAAAATCATCGCTAAGAAGATTGACATGAAGGTGCTTGGCGACATCCTGAATTACGAGCTTGTGGAAAAGAAAGGCATCAAGGAGGAGGAGCTAAAAGGCGAGAAACCTTTGAGCGAAAAGAAAAAGAAAAAATAACAACTTAGGGAGGCGTGACTTGGTTGCGCCTCTCTCATTTTTAATCTGTTATTCAATATGGCTTTAATTAAATCTGTAAGGGGATTTGTCCCTAAAATAGGACGAAACGTATTTCTCGCCGACAACGCCACTGTTATTGGCGACGTTGAGATTGGCGACGATTCCAGCATCTGGTTCAACGCCGTGCTGCGCGGTGATGTGAACTCCATCAAAATAGGGAAACGTGTTAATATTCAAGACGGTTCTGTGCTGCACACGCTTTATCAAAAATCAACTATAGAGATAGGAGACAATGTCTCTGTAGGGCACAACGTGACGATACACGGAGCCAAGATATGTGACAACGTGCTTGTGGGCATGGGGGCAACAGTGCTTGACGGAGCCGTTATTGGCGAGAACTCCATAATTGCTGCCAACGCTCTTGTAACAAGCGGCACGATTGTGGAGCCTGGCAGCCTATACGCCGGCGTTCCTGCTAAAAAGATAAAGGACGTCTCGCCAGAACAGACTCGCGACATGATAGACCGAATATCAAACAACTACATGATGTACGCAAGCTGGTACAAGGAAGACGAAGAGCTGCCTGAAGTTTGCGGAGATTTGTAAAAGACAAACTATACAGACAAAACAAATGCCCTCGACCTCTTGTTCTTGGGCATTTTTTATTGGATTCTGCTAATTCCAATTATTTCTGCTGCTGTTTTTTTGTGGATTTTAGGTTTTTAATGAATTGTATTGATGATAATCGGGCGTCCGGATTGCAAATCCGGACGGGGTGGGAGGCGGTGGTCAGATACCAATACGACCATACAGATAACTAATTCACCTACCACTTTCGAATAAGATTTTTTTGCATAACTCTTCTATGGTTGAATATTTCTTTTGAACATAAATAGAATGAAAGAAATCCACAAAAGAATCGAACTCCATACCCATTGGAGCATAGTTGTGCTTATGATATAGACACTCTAACCATTCTTTTTCATATCCCTTATTTGAGCCTGTTTCTTCCAAATATTCCAAATATAATGCATCACTTACTGCACATATTAATTGTTCATCCTGTAATTCATCCAAAGGCATATAATAATGACAATACCCTTGAGCAATAGCAAAGAAAATATAATAATCGGATTCCTTTAATTTTATACTACATTCATTAGAAAAAATTGGTGGGTGCCTGACATAATTTCCATATATATACAATGTATCTTCACTATGAGAAATTCCTAAACCATCAATTTCATCAAATGGAGAAAATATAGCACACAAATAGTTGACTGTACTTCTGCTCTTCGTTCTAAACCAATTATATATATTTGATGACGCTTTAGCCCCATGCTCCATATAAGAGTCTAAGTAATTTGAAATTTGATCAGGGAATTTTTCTTGACAAATTTTTGACATCATCATTTCTAATGGATGTAGAAGGACAATTTTCAAAGAGTCAGCATTCCCTTCAAATTCATACGGTTTTTTATTTAGCGTAATTTTCCCGTCTTTGTAAGAACAACAATATGAATCCCTTCCATATTCGTACATAAAATCGGGGGTATTCCTAATAATACTAACCATATCTAATGTCCGATATTTATTTACGTCGATATTTCGAGTAACACAACGTAATAAATCGAAATAATCATGGCAGCAATCTGAATTTGAAGTATTTGATTCATAAAACGATTCAGGGGAATCTTCGTAATGAAGCGGTTCTGGGTAATATCCGCTTAAACTAATTGCTTCGGCTACTTTCAAACATGCTCTCACATTTGCAAATTTAACTTCACAATTGGCATAAGCATGTCTATAATCGGCATCAAAAATCTGATTCGTTGTTGCATACGTGCATGTTGCAAACGTTAACAAAATGACAAAAAATACTAATTTTCTCATAACTGCCTTATTCCCGCAACACTACATTAATAAAACCTTTTTAAAATCCTGAGTAACAAAAAGTTACTCAGGATTTTTATCGTGTCAGAAAATTCACTTATCTTAAGTGTTGTTTAAAAAACAAATTTTCTACCGACACAAAATCTAATATGACAAAGGTACAAATAAAATCCGACAAAATCACTCCTTTCGGAGGCATATTTCAATCTATGGAGCGTTTTGAGCCTCTACCTCTCAGTAAAAAACCAATTTCCACCAATATGCTTCCATTCAATGTCTTGAGTCTCCGGAACACCTTCCTTTCGATACAAATAAACCTCTTCGCAAGGACTAGAATCTTCCTCACACTCTTTTTTGCGCAGAAAGAAATAAACCCTATTCTCTTCTGGTATGCTTCTTATCGATAATACGCCAAACTGACGACAAAACTCCAATAAATACCTCACTTCAACTACGTTAGTGCCATTAAATTCTAACGCTTCTCTTATGGGTTGTTCCATGTAAAACCATCTCCTCTTTTCGTACTCGAAAGTAAATGGATTCGGATAATATAAGTCAGTGGTAATAAAAACTCTACTTAGCATCCTACAACTATCAGTGTGACACTTTTTGGGACAATTAAATTTACAGTCGAATTCTAAAATGAAATAATCTTGTCGCCTGTCTACACTAGGAATTTTTGCCGCAATCTCGGCTATATGATCGACATTACCTTTTTCTACATGCTCCCTAAAGTCAGCAGGATCTGTCACCCAGTCTTCTGTCTCCATACGAGAAAAATCAATTGTGGCAACTGCCCACAACACAACCAAAAGTATAAGAAAAACAACTACCGAAATGATTGAAATTATGATTTTCTTCCAATGTTTACCCATACGCCAACCTTCTCTCTTGAACTTCCTTATTTCCGCAACACTGCATTAATAAAACTTTTTAAAATCCTGAGCAATAAAAAGTTACTTAGGATTTTGTCGTGTCAGAAAATCACTTGTCTCAGTGTTGCAAAAAAAACAAATTTTTTACTGACACAGAATCTAATATGGCGAAGGTACGAATAAAATCCGATAAAATCGTTCCCTTGCGAGGCGTATTTTCAATCATGGAGCGTTTTGACTTTCTTTTGTTAGAAACGATAGACTTGACACTTGGATTTCGGTCGGTGTGTGCGAGGTAAATTTTGACCCTAAATCTCATATTCCCAGTAAATTATTTCTACAAGAACTACATTGTCAACCATGTGTCAGGAGCAAAGATAATTCTTCTCTCCATCCACAATATACATAGATATAGTTTATGATGAAATTAATGTTTTCTTTTGTTCTAATGTGTACTTCCCATTTTTATCAAATTGCTCATCAAATGTATACAGGTATAAATACTCATATTTACAGTCATTCTCTTCAATGATTTTTGAAATAAATAGTTTTCCTTCATCTCGTTTTATGTCATATTTATATTCATCTTTGAATATTTCATAATCATTCAACAGCCAAATACAAGGAGTCCCTTCATAATAAGCATTAAGCCTATCTTCAACATGATGAGAATCCCATGCAGAGCATAATTCCAACCCTCTGCATTCATCTTTCGTACTATTTGTAATCTCCCCTGTATTTGTATTATATAAACTCCATTGATACTTATCATTAGGACGATAAATGTATTTCATAGGCAATAATCTTAATTCTTCTCGAATTGGTAATTTCCCAACTTTTAACCATACTCCATGTGTAATTATATCTGTATAAACTCCTAAAACGAATAATATTTTACAATCAAGAAGTGTGTTTATATCATTTAATCGAGTTTTAGACCTATAATCAAAAAAAGCTAAATTTTTCTTTTCTAAAATTTGCGCATAACAATAGTATTTATTATGAACATAAATTTCGACTATATTTCCAACTATATATTTTTGTCTTTTCATATTATTGCTAATTTCCGCAACACTACATAAATAAAAACTTTTAAGATTCTGAGCAACAGAAAGTTACTCGAAATTTTGTCGTGTCAGAAAGTCACTTGTCTCAGTGTTGCAAAAAAAACAAATTTTTTACTGACACAGAATCTAATATGGCGAAGGTACGAATAAAATCCGTCAAAATTACCCCTTTCGGAGGCATATTTTCAATCATGGAGCGTTTTAAATCTTCCGCTCGCTCAGGTGCACCAATCTCTGCGAAGGCTCGTGTGAGGAGGACATCTCGAACCATCTCCTAAAGCACCTCTGCTCCCTCCCTAAACTCAGGACCTGCAGTTCGGACACCATACTCAGAGCTTTCAATGAGCTTGCGACAGACAACATCCGGTACAAAAATAAATTCTGAAAGATATTACAAACATTAGGAGCTATAAATTACGATTTTATTATTTTTGTCATAGATTCCGCGTTTCGGACGCTTTTGAATTCATTCTTTTAGGCAGCAAAATTCTGAATGTCGTGCCTTTGTTTATTTCCGACCGCTTAACAAATATCTTTCCCTCATGGTATGACTCCACTATACGCTTGACCAAAGACAAGCCTACGCCCCAGCCGCGTTTTTTTGTGGTATATCCCGGATTGAACACAGTTCCGAATTTTGAGCGCGGAATGCCCTTGCCTGTGTCCGACACATCTATACATATCTTATCGCCACAATCAGAAACCACCACATTGATTGCGCCTTTGCCCTCCATCGCATCAATAGCGTTCTTGCAAAGATTTTCTATGACCCATTCAAAAAGCGGTATGTTCAGCATAAGTTTCACAGGTCTCTGCACCTTATACTCGTCACTTATCGTAACTCTGCTCGATGTTCTTCTGTCCATATACGCCAAAGCCCCGTCCAGCACATCGTCCAGACTAACCAGTTCCAGTTCCGGTTTTGAGCCAATTTTAGAAAAACGTTCCGCAATAGTGCTGAGCCGGTTCACGTCGTTTTCCATCTCAGGCATCAGCTGCGGCTCCACGCCCTTGCTCTTCAGCAGTTCCACCCAAGCCATCAAAGAAGAGATAGGAGTGCCCAGCTGATGAGCCGTCTCCTTAGACAGTCCGACCCACACACGGTCCTGCTCAGCCTTCTTTGCACTTGCAAAAACAAAAAAGAGAATCAAGAAAAACAGCACTATTACACCCCATTGAATATAAGGATAGTACAGCAGTTTTTTCAGCAAAACAGAGTCATCGTAGTACAGGAACTGCGACGTGCTTTCGTCTAGCACTATCTCTATTGGCTCGTGCGCGTCTCTGAAATCGCCTATGAGCGCCATCAGGCAAGAGGCCGTGTCTTTACCCTCCAGGTCTATATTCCTGTACTGCGTCACTTCGCCATTCTGGTCCGCCACAATCACGGGGATAGTGGTGTTGTCAGCAATGACCTTCAAGACAAAAGAGTAGTCCGTAGTCTCGTCGTCCGCTACAATTTTGCGAGTAGCCTCCGCCCACAGCTCCATTTTGCGAGTCTCTTCCTCCGCCATGTCATTTATAAGCTGGTTTGTGAAGTAAACAGACAGGCAGACAATAACAACCGCCACCGAAGTGAAGGCATACTTTATCTTCTGGAAATTGTCAAATGTTATCTTCATCTTTATCTGTACTTGCCGGCGTCACAATCCTCCATCACGCTCAGGTAACTGTTGTAACGCGACTGGCTAATGAACGACTCTTCTACAGCTTTGATTACCGCGCATCCCGGCTCATGCACATGTGTGCAATTTCCGAACCTGCAATCTTTGGAGATTCTGAAGATTTCTGGAAAGAAATGCCCCACCTCCTCTTTTTCAAAATCAATTGTGCCAAAACCCTTTATACCCGGAGTGTCGATCAAATAAGTTCCTTCGTCCAACTCAAACATTTCCGAAAAGGTTGTAGTGTGCATGCCTTTATTGTGAATTTCGGAGATTTCGCCGGTTTTAGCCTTGAAGTCAGGACACACCGCATTAATCAGCGATGACTTTCCGACACCTGAATTGCCAGATAGCAGCGACACGCGTCCCATCAAAAGCTCACGGACATTGTCAACCCCGTCTCCAGTAAGAGCGGAAACTGCAAAGCACTGATAACCAATCTGTTCGTATAAAAACATAAGATTGCGCATATACTCCAGCTCCTCTTCCGAATAGAGGTCCTTTTTATTTATAATGATTTTTGCAGGCACACGGTACGCCTCGCAAGTAGCAAGGAATCGATCTATAAAAGTTGTAGATGTCTCCGGATAATTAACCGTCACAATAAGCAAAGCCTGGTCCACGTTTGCGGCAATTATATGTCGCTGCTTAGAGAGGTTTGCAGGACGTCGCACCACATAATTTTTACGTTCCGCAATTTCAGAAATCAAGCCTTCGCCCTCCGGAGTGACGCTGAAGGTCACGTAATCGCCAACCGCAACAGGATTTGTGCTTTTGATGCCCTGAATACGGAACTTGCCCTTGATTCGGCAATTGACAATCTCACCGTCCGACGTCTTAACCTGATAAAAACTTCCGGTATTTCTTATAACCAAACCTTGCATAAAAATCTATGTATAAAAAAGATTCGCAAAAAAAGCCAAAGCAACCTTTGCGAATCTCTATTTGAAAAAAACTGCGCGTTACACAGTCATTATCTCTTTCTCCTTTGCGGCAAGCATTTCGTCAATCTTCTTGATGTACTTGTCGTGGATTTTCTGCACTTCGTTCTCAGCATCCTTCTCCACATCCTCAGCAAGACCGTTCTTAACCTCTTTCTTCAGACCGTCTATCGCGTCGCGTCGGGCGTTGCGGACACTAATTTTAGCGTCTTCGCCCTCGCTTCTTGTCTGCTTAACAAGAGCCTTACGTCTCTCTTCAGTAAGAGCCGGAATAGTCAGACGGATAATCTCTCCGTTATTTTCAGGAGTGATTCCGACCTCCGAGTTCAAAATAGCCTTTTCAATCACAGCGATCATGCCTTTTTCCCAAGGCTGAATAGATATAGTGCGAGCATCAGGCGTAGTTACAGTAGCCACACCCGAAAGCGGAGTCAGGCTGCCATAATAGTCAACTCTGATAGGGTCAAGAATACGCACATTAGCCTTTCCTGCGCGGATATGAGCCAAAGAATCGTCCAAATGCAAAAGAGCACCTTCCATCTTCTCTTCCGCAGCTTTATAATAAGACTGAATTTCTGCCATAACTTATTTCAATTGTATATTTCATTAAAAAAATTTCAACGCACAAAAATATAAAGATTTTCGTTAATCTCAAACTTCCGAAGAGTTTGTTGAACATTATTCAAAAAAAACTCTTCAAAAATCTCACTACCTAATTTATAGAAGTAGCCTTAAGCAAAGCCAGCCATCTTCTATCTTGAGAGCTGAGACGCTCCAGACTGACCGTCGAAAGACTCGTCGATTGGCGAGCCGTACGTAGCGTTAACTATAGGCTCCGAGATAATCTTTTCAAATTCGCTTTGAGACACCAGCACCGGTGAGGTGGAGAACTCTGTAACATTATAGTTCTTTATCAGATTATCGTCGTGTTTCGGGTCTTCATGAGGAATCACAAAAGGCTTGTAAGCCTTCCCGTCCCGGTCAAAATATGCGAAGTACGGCCTTGCGTAATTGCCGTCCTGCCTGCGGCTCGTGAACAAAATCCAGCGTCCATTAAGAGACCAGTCATGGTGGCTTTCACTCTCAGGACTGTTGATTTCAGTCAGGCTTCGGCACTCCTTAGTTTCCAAATTCATCAGCCAGAGGTCCGACGACTTGTTAGTATGAACATAAGTGCCATAAAGACATTTGCAGAACACCATATAATTACCAGAAACACGCGCGAAAGTTGCGCTTGAATCCTGTTTCGTAGCATGATAGACCATCTCCACCTCGCCCCACGACTTATCCTCCGGATTGAAAGAGATGCGTTTAATGTCATATTTCATCTGATAAACCCCTTTGGCGATAGAGCTGTCCGAAGAGTTGAAATAGAGATACCTCCCGTCTGGTGACCACACAGGGTTAGTCTCCTGCACACCTTTAGTTTTCTGAATCGACGTTATCTCGTTCTTTTCAATATCATAAAGCACAAGGTCCGACTTAGCGTCGTACGGCTCTATCTTACACTTGTCTTTCGTTACAAAAGCCTGCCAGACTTCATAGCTTGAGAATGCTATGAACGGCAAAGATGGATGCCAAGCGGGATAAGCCGTAGAGGCGTACATGTCTCCAGCCTTAGTATTCAGTTTTGTAGTCTTTCCGTTATAAGTCAGTAGCAGACCACCGTTAGGTCCTCGGAAATAGAACATCTTGTTCTCCGGCTTGTTTTTCTGGCTTGTGTGGCAATTGACACATTTTTGAGACCTTATGTTAGGGTCTTTCCTGTATCTGTGATTCGTGAAGATAGGCTTCTCCTCAGCCTCTTCCAAGTCATACTGATACACGCCAATCTCGCCAGTGCCCATATACGATGGCTCTATCAAACGATAAGTCAAATATTTGTCTATGGAATCACCAACGACCCTGTTCGTGAACGAGTCGAACAATTTCCACTTGCCGTCCTTGCTCACATAGATATTGTATTTAAGCTCATTCCCGATGTTTTCCTGAAGCATCTTTCTCCACTCATCTTTAGGAATGCGCACCTCCAAGCCATCGCCGCCAACAACCAGCGGCTCGCCCTTCTGCGGCAAAACCTCAACCACACATTTTTCACCTTCCTCCTGAACCACAAAATTCAAAGGCGCGATATTGCACGGAATAACAGTAGCTGTATAATCTGGCTTTACATTGGGGCATCTGGCTTCCCGTTCAAAATCCTTCGGGACGCTCACAGAGCAACCTGCAAGCACAAAAGCCGCAAGCCAAGACAGCGCTATATTTTTCAAATACTTCATCTTCTTACTTGTTTTTTTCGTTAGAAATCGGATAAGGCGTTCCAAATGCGAAATAATAGCAATACATGTCGCCATATTGTTTTTTCAGTCCAGCCGCAGCCTCTTCCTTGCTCCGGTAACGCTTTATAGCAGAGAAAAACTCGTTGACACGCAATGCGATAGGGCGATAGACCGTAAAATTTTTCAGCAACGTAGGATTACCATTCATCGCCACAATACAAAGAGCCTCCTGCATATACGGCGGAATATTCGAACCGTACAATTTAGCACCAATCTGCATTTCAGAGACAAACACATTTAGCTTCTTTTCATACAATCTTGCCAGCAACCTTCTCTCTATATTTGTAGCGTCCAAATTAGAGAACTTATCATACATTTGCGGAAGCGGGAACTGAGAAATTTGCACCCTGTCCATCGGCAGATGGTCAACCACCTTCTTGAATGCAGGATATTTAGAGAAAAACAGCTGTCTGTCCTTCACGCAAGGCTCCATCTCTTCCGCCCAATCGTTGTAGCAAGTCTGTTTGAGCAAGTTCAAGTAACGCAAAGCAAGCTCGCTTTCATCCTGCACCATAGCGCAAAGCGCCATCTGTTTTAGAAGTTTGTAATTGCGCCCTGTTGTAACCCAGAACTCCATGCTCCACAAAAGAGATGCATTAGGATATGATGCGAAGAAATAGACGTCCGGATAATAGACGGTGTTATTGAGCATATCGTAAGGCGACTCTATCTCCTTAGGATTATAATTGTAATTAAATAGTTCGCTTACAAGACTGCTCTTGTTTGCCAAGGCTATTGCTCTGTAGGCCAAAATTCCACGTGTCGGGCGTTCCACCTCGTTTGCGGCCTTCAGCATATCGTCCCAGCGGAAATCCTCAAGCTGACGCTGCATCTTAACCTCCGTGCGGAAGCATTCGTCTCTGAACGAAAAATAGAACGTGCAGAACACCAGCGCTGCAAACGCGCACAGATTAACGTGCAACTGCTTAGTCTGCAAACCTTCATACTTTTGCAAATTCACAACGCCAAAGAGAGCTAGCAAGACCAACGCGCCTGCCATCGGGTAAAATACCGGAGCGAAATACAAGTCCGGCAACGGCGACAACATCGCCATGAGATACCTTTCGTTATAAACGTATGTCCCCGTAATATAAGGAAGCAGGAAGAACAGAATCACGCACAGCCCGGCAGCCACGAACCGTCCATCTTTAGAGCTTCTGAACACGTCAGCCGCAACAAGCAACATTGCAACAAGCGCGTAAAAACCGAATCCGAAGAAGAGAGCCGCGCACAGCACAACTGCCGCATACTCGGAAAATTTCACTTCCGCGAAACGTCTGTACAACCAATAAACGGCCAGCGACATCAATGTTCCGACTGCGGAAGAGACAAGGAAAGACGAGTCAAAATTGTCGTACAAAGCATAACCAATCGACATTAACGAAAGCATTATCAAGCACGACGGGACAAACGCCAAGAAGCGCAGTTTTTCCGGCACATTGAAACATTTAGTCACAAGCACCTCCACAAAAGACAGAACCAAACTCAGAAACAAAGCTCCAAGCAACGGGTATCTGAACAACTGCATCAGATACTGAGACACATAAACAAGAAGCCCGCCCGCCTGATTAATCGTCTCTCCCGCAAAAACATCGTTTCTTAGGAAAAACGAGTATGTATGAAGCTTATACAGCACATCGCCGTTATAAACGCCAAGAAAAACAAATGCAAACACGAAAAACAGTCCCCGTAAAATCCACGGGAACTTATCGGCTTGCAAAAATCCAGTCTTTTTATCTTTACTGTTCGTCATTTTCAAAATTTTTATTCAATTCAGTAAGAAGTCCGAGGCACGCATCTTCGAGCAAGTCCAGCACCAATTCAAATCCAGACGCTCCTCCGTAGTAAGGGTCCGGCACGTAAGTGTCGTCATACCCCATACAGTAATCCGTCATTTTACGAATTTTCTGTTTATGCTCCAAAGTCAACGCCCTGTCCATCAGCACATCAATATTAGAGTCGTCCATGCCAATCACATAGTCGAAATATTCAAAATCGAGCAACTTTATCGGCCTTGAAATAGATGTCACGTCAAACCCGCGTCTGCTCGCGTGTCTTCTCATACGTTCGTCGGCCGGTTCGCCCTGATGCGCGCTTGAAATCCCAGCCGAGTCTATTTCAAAAAGTTCTGCGACCCCAAGTTCCGCAACCTTCGCCTTCATCACAGCTTCTGCTGCTGCAGAGCGGCATATATTGCCAAGGCACACAAATAAGATTTTAATCTTCTGCATTTGCTTAAGTTGTTAAAAAATCGATAAAAAAACAGACAAGTTCGCCTCAACAAGCAAGCGACTCTGTCTTCCTCACATGAAAATTATTCGCTCTGAGGCTGTTTGACATCGGCAGCGCCGCCCCCGTTATCTTTTCTGCGAGGTTTGTTCCTGTGTTTTCTTCTGTTGTTATGCGGCTTGTCGCCAGACGCTGCGTTGTTTGCCCGTTCAGTATCGAGCGTCTCCGCCTTTCTCTCAACATTCTTGTTGCGAGCGGCAGAACGGTCGCCGTCACGTCTTTGAGCCGCTTTGTTTCCTTGTTTACGTCTGCGTCCGTCAGGTCTGTTTCCAGTCTTCTTTGGCGAATATTCCGGCGCATCGCCAAGCTCAGCAGGGAGCGGCAGCTTATGAATATCTTTGCCTATGAAATTCTCTATTTTCTTGAACTTCGGCTGGTCCTTTTCAGACACGAAAGTGACGCCGACCCCCTCTCTGTTGGCGCGTGCGGTGCGTCCGATTCTATGAATATAATCCTCCACATCATGCGGCACATCATAATTCACCACCACCTCAATATCGTCAATGTCAATCCCGCGCGAAATAATATCCGTAGCGATCAATATGTTCAGTTTTCCGCTTTTAAAGTCGAGCATCACCTCGTCGCGCTCGTTCTGTTCGAGGTCTGAGTGCATGGACCCGACCTTCATGCCTGCTCTTCTCAGCGCGTTGGTCACCTCCTTCACCTTAGACTTTGAAGACGAGAACACCACCACCTTGTTGTCTTTATGCTCTTTGAACAGCGACATTATAAGTCCCAGTTTCTGAGTTTCATAACACACATACGCCACTTGCCACACGCCTTCGGCCGGTTTTGAGACCGCAATGTTGACAAAAGTCGGATCCTTCAGTATGTTTTCCGCCAGTTTCTTTATTTTAGAAGGCATTGTAGCAGAAAACATTATCGTTTGTCTTTCTGTTGGCAACTTCTTGACAATCTGGATAATATCGTCATAAAAGCCCATGTCCAGCATACGGTCAGCCTCGTCGAGAATAAAATACTTAACCGTAGAGAAATCCACATTATCAAGGCTGATGTGAGATATAAGCCTGCCCGGCGTAGCGATAACGAAATCGGCTCCAAGCTGCATCGCCCTTTTCTGCTGTTCCCAAGCTGACGCGTCATTTCCGCCGTAAACGGCGACTGAAGAAGCGGAGACGAAGTACGAGAAACCGTCGAGCTGCTGGTCTATCTGTTGCGCCAGCTCTCTTGTCGGAGCCATGATAATTGCTGTCACTCCAACTTTCTCCGACGGATTTTTCACTATTTTGTCGAGCACCGGCAGTATATAGGCAGCTGTCTTGCCCGTGCCAGTCTGCGCACACGCAATAATGTCTTTCCCCTCCATTATAATCGGAATCGCCTGCTCCTGAACTGGCGTCATCTCCTTAAAATTCATCGCCGACAGACCATCCATCAGCAAATCGTCAAAGCCCAACTCTTCAAACTTCATAATGTACATTATATGTTAAAGCCTGTCTGTCCAAAATCGTAAGCGATTCGAGACTGACAGGGTGCAAATGTAATTATTTTTTGCAAAAGAAACGCAGTTTCAGCAACTTCAATATCTATTTTCCGCTTTTTTTTAAACAAAAAACATCGTTGATATGTTCTTTTTCCGCTGTAACCTCTGTCCGGACCTGAGCTTCAGGCTACGGTTCTGGCAGAAAAGAGCACAGTGCTCGACGTTTTTAGAAAAATGTTTAGATTTTTTTTTCGCAAAAGTCAAAACAGCTTCTTATATTTGCAGAAAATTAACATTTACAAGTATCCGTGGGAAAAAATAAGCGCAGATGTGGAATATTTAGCTATTTGGCGGCAGTGCTGTTCGCCATGACATTTGTCGCGTGCTCGCCCACAAAATATGTGCCTGAAGGTCAGTATCTCCTTGACGAAGTGGAGATTAACACCGAAGGCGTGTCTCTAAAGGACAAGAACCTCGACTCATATCTGCGTCAGCAGCCGAACTTCAAAGTGTTCAGCTTTGCGCGTTTTCACTTAGGTCTTTACAACTTGTCGGGCAAGGATTCCACCAAGTGGATAAACCGCACTCTCCGCAGCATGGGCGAGGCTCCGACCATTTACGACCCGTTCCTCACGTTCCGTTCCGAACAGGAACTGCAGAAGCTTTTCAAGACAAAAGGTTATATGAATGCGACCGTCAAGTCCGAAGTCTCTTACAAGAAAAAGAAAGCCAAGGTTACATACACCGTGACACCCGGCAGGCCGTACCTGATAAGGAACATCAACTATAACTTTTCTAAAGACTCCGTTATAGACTCGCTCTTCCGTTTCTCAAGATATTCCGAGTCGAAGATTTCCAGCGGAATGCCTTTGGACTTCGAGCAGATGGACGGCGAAAGGGACCGCATAACGCAAATCTTGAAACGCCGCGGCTATTACTATTTCAACAAGGACTACTTCTCCTTTGTGGCAGACACCACAATAGGCAACCATGAAGTTGACGTGACAATGAACCTGAAGCCGTTCATGCAAGCCGTGCCCAACGGCAGCGTCATCGAAAGTCCTCACAAACAGTACAAGATACGCAATGTGAACCTGCTCACGCTGAAGAACTCAAATTCTGTGGCCAATGAGCTGAAGCATTATGACCACATAGAACATTCGCCAAACACCTTCATCTACTTTGACGGCAAGCCGCTGATACGTCCGAAGGTGCTTGACGAGGAGCTGAGGATTCGTCCGAACCAACTTTACAACGATTTTCTTCTGAACTACACATACTCGAAATACAACGCGCTGGGCGCCATAAGGTCAACGAGCATACAGTTTACAGATCTGCACAACGACCAGAATCAGCTGGACTGTTCCATTGTTCTTACGCCAAACAAGCCGCAGACTTTTTCGCTGGACGTGGAAGGCACAAACTCGTCGGGCGACCTCGGTTTCGCCGTGAATGTGGGCTATCAGCACAAAAACATTTTCAGAGGCTCGGAACTGCTGAGCGTGAAGTTCCGCGTGTCCGAAGAGGCCATATCGGGCATCGAAAACGTGACAGACATCCTCAAAGACAATATTCTTGAAGTCGGCGGCGAGGTGTCTCTGAACTTTCCCCGTTTCATGTTTCCTTTCCTTTCTAAAAAATTCAAACAGCGAATAAACGCAAACACAGAATTTAAAATATCGTACAACAACCAGTCGAGGCCGGAGTACAACCGCATAATAATGACAGCGGGCACGAAATACATCTGGAACATGCGCCGCTACTACAGATACGCGTTTGACCTGTTTGACATCAACTATGTCTATATGCCATGGATTTCGGAAACATTCTCAGAACAGTACAAAGACCCGAAATATTCCGTGCTCAGATACAGTTACTCAGACCACTTCGTGTTCAGTTCCGGCTTCTCCGTGATGTACGACAACCAGTCCAATCCGCGCAAACTGCACAAGACCTACTACCGCGCGGCAGTGGAAAGTGCCGGGAACTTGCTGCACGCCGCAAACTCTCTGTTAAACTCCGAGAAAAAGGACGGCTTTTACGTTTTTGCCAAAATCCCTTATTCGCAATATGTGAAAGGCGAGCTGGACTACTCGTACAACCGATATATCGACGCAAAGAACAGGATTGTCTATCATGCGAAGGTCGGAATCGCATACCCATACGGCAACGCCGTTGTGGTGCCTTTTGAGAAAAGATTTTTCGGGGGCGGCGCTAACAGTGTGCGCGGCTGGTCGGTAAGAACGCTCGGACCCGGAACATACTCTTCCGAAAACCAGAACGACTTCGTCAATCAGTCTGGCGACATAAAACTTGACCTGAATTTGGAGTACCGCTCAAAGCTGTTCTGGAAACTTGAGCTTGCCACCTTTATTGATGCAGGAAACATCTGGACCATCACTGAGCAGGAGTCTCAACCAAACGGCTGCTTCCACTTCGACACCTTTTTCAAACAGATAGCTTTAGGCTACGGAGCCGGTCTTCGCTTTGATTTCTCTTACTTCCTGCTTCGCTTTGACTTAGGAGTGAAGGCTTTCAACCCAGCCTTGCAGAAAAGCGAAAGATGGAGGTTCAAAGGCCTCAATTGGGGCGACGACTTCGCCTTCCACTTTGCCATAGGCTATCCGTTCTGATGGATTTACTCATTTATGCAGCAATCCTCACATCATAAAAAATTAATACTTCTTTTCATCAAAAAGAACAACACGTCTTTGGTAGCTCACAACACGATATTTGCCGTCTTCTTTCGTCAGTTTAAAATTCATCGCAACTCCATTGTTGTAGTCTATGTCCAACCATGCAAGCACATGTATACATCCTCCTTCGAGCTTAAGCGGCAAATAAAATCTTATTTGCGGACGGACAGAATATTTCACAGGCTCAAAATCCGCTCCGGCCTTATATTCAAACTCCTCATATTTACCATATCTGCCCTCCAACACCTCGCAATCTATATCTGCCACGGCTTTCCTTTCTGCATACACTTTAGGATTGAGCCGGACCTTATCCCCTTCTGAAGAATCCGGTACAAAACCCCTTTCCATCATTGCCGCTTTCGCCATACAATACATGTCCGCAGACACGATTCCGCTGTCCTCCATAAACTCTGATATGCACAAATATATGTCGCAATATTCATCCGGAGCAACATCCCTCGAATATAAGCTATGCGCAAACAACACGCTAAGAAAAATCAATGCCAATCTTCTCATAAGAACAAACAGTTTATGTAACAAAAACAACAGGCATCAATCAAGACGCCACCGCACAAAAGTCATAAAAAAAGCTGGATTTTGCAAAACAAATCAATACCTAACACGTCTTAGGCTGCTCACAACACGATATTTGCCGTCCTCTTTCTTCAGTTTAAATTCCATATGAACTCTAATGTGGTAGTCTATGTACAAAAGCGCAAACACATGTATGCAGTCTCCTTCGAACTTAGGCTGAACAAATCTTATTAGCGGACGGACTTCATATTCCATAGGCTCAAAACCCGCTTCCTTATGTTCAAACACCTCATATTTACCATATCTGCCTTCCAACGCCTCGCAATCTATATCAGCCACGGCTTTTCCTTTGGCGTATACTTTAGGAAAGAGCCGGACCTTATCCCCTTCTGAAGAATCCGGTACAAAACCCCTTTCCAACATTGCCGTTTTCGCCATCCAATACATGTCCGCAGACACGATTCCGCTATCCTCCATAAACTCTGATATGCACAAAAATATGTCGCAATATTCATCCGGAGCAACATCCCTCGAATATAAACTATGCGCAAACAGCACACTAAAAAAAATCAACGCCAATCTTCTCATAAGAGCAAACAGTTTATGTGTCAAAAACAACAGGCATCAATCAAGACGCCACGCACAAAAGTCATAAAAAAAGTTGGATTTTGCAAAACAAAATGAATCAAGAGAAAGATTATCGCGCTAAAAAACTGCAAAAAACACAATCCCACGCATTTTTTTGCCTTTCATTCCCTAAAAATTAACGAAAAATATGTAAATTTGCGAAATTTTTCTTTAAAATAGATAGTATGGCACAGATTATCAACGAGATTTCGAGGACTTTTAATGAGTATTTGCTTATTCCGGGTCTTACAACAAAGGAGTGCACTCCAGACAGAATAGATCTGAAGACACCTTTGGTTAAGTTTGAAAAAGGTAAGACTTCTGAAATAGTTTTGAACACACCGTTCGTTTCGGCTATCATGCAGTCTGTTTCAGACTCCAACATGGCCATCGCATTGGCGCGTAACGGCGGGCTTTCATTTATCTTCGGCTCTCAGTCTATAGAAAGTCAGGCTGAAATGGTTCGCAAGGTGAAGAAATACAAAGCCGGATTTGTTGAAAGCGACGCGAACCTCACTCCCGAACATACTCTTGCCGACGTGCTTGACCTGAAGGCTAAGACGGGCTTCTCTACTATCGGCATCACTAACGACGGAACTCCAAACGGCAAGCTGCTTGGACTTGTGACAAGCCGCGACTACAGAGCCAGCAAGGACTGCCGCGACAAAAAGATAAAAGAGTTCATGACTCCGTTCTCTGAACTTGTTACAGGCAAGTACGGCATAACTCTCGAAGAGGCTAACGACATCATCTGGAAAAACAAGGTCAACGCGCTTCCTATAATCGACGAAAATCAGAACTTGAAATACTTCGTATTCCGCAAAGACTACGAAAACCACAAGGAAAATCCGAACGAACTCCTTGACGACAGCAAGCGTCTGCTTGTGGGAGCCGGAATCAACTCTCGCGACTACGCGGAACGTGTGCCTGCTCTTGTAGAGGCCGGAGTGGACGTGCTTTGCATCGACTCTTCGGACGGTTTCTCTGAATGGCAGAAAGATACTTTGCAGTTTATCCGCGAAAAGTACGGCGACAAGGTGAAGGTGGGCGCCGGAAACGTTGTGGACAGAGACGGCTTCCTTTACCTCGCTGAGGCTGGTGCTGACTTCGTGAAGGTTGGTGTGGGCGGCGGCTCTATATGCATCACTCGCGAACAGAAAGGTATCGGACGCGGACAGGCGACTGCGCTTATAGAAGTGGCGGCGGCTCGCGACGAGTATTTTGAAAAGACTGGCGTTTATGTGCCTATCTGCTCGGACGGCGGCATTGTGCAGGACTATCACATGGTGCTTGCGCTTGCAATGGGCGCTGACTTCCTGATGATGGGCCGCTACTTTGCGCGTTTCGACGAAAGTCCTACTAAAAAGGTGCTTATCGGCGGAAACTACGTGAAGGAATACTGGGGCGAAGGTTCTAACCGCGCCCGCAACTGGCAGCGTTACGACATGGGCGGCGCCGCTACCCTCAAGTTTGAAGAGGGCGTGGACAGCTACGTGCCTTATGCCGGCAAACTGAAGGACAATCTTGATGTCACTTTGGGCAAAATCAAGTCAACTATGTGCAGCTGCGGAACTTTGTCTATCAAGGACCTCAAAGACAACGCAAAAATCACGCTCGTGTCTTCTACAAGTATCATCGAAGGTGGTGCGCACGACGTTATCCTGAAAGAGACAAAAAGAAATAATTAATAGTTTGAGCCATAACAAACAAGAGGACGCCCCTAAAAAGGCGTCCTTTATTATGAAATGCACTTGAAAATCATCTCGACCTATTTCCCGGAAATTGCCTTAGAAACAATCTGGAACGCATCCCGCATCTTGAATAATAAATTATACGCCTTTTCTATCTTGAAATAAGGCGTCTGCCTTGTTCCAAACTGCCGGTAAGAGAACTCTATATTTTCGGACATGCTGCCTTCGAAATCAAAGGACTTGCATTTGTCCTTGACATATTTTATAGCTTCGAATACAATAAGGGAAGATGCTCCGGACGTCCGGTAGTTCTGATCTATTGCAGGCAGCAGAAAGTACGCTTTGTTACTGTCCCATACAAGGAAAAGGGACGCGTGCAAATTATCATCGCCATCAAAGACGTTCAATATAACGCCCTGCCCTCTATCTATTGCAGCCGAAATAACAGACAGTTCTATGCTTTTCGAATTAATGTTCCGTTCCCCCTTTTGCTGAAGAGTGTAGCTGTGATAATTATAAAAATCTTCGGGAGAAGCGTCTGTTCTTACTTTGAAATTACTTTTCAGCGACTTGCGAATTTGCCTCTGCTTTGCAGGCGCGAAGCTTCTGAACACCGCATCAATGTCCGAGATGTCCTCTATTATGTATGTGTATCTCGTAGTTTGTCTGAAACCTTTCCAATAGAACGGCAGCCAGTTCGTGAACGAATGATGAAAGCACTGCATGAAGTAGCCAGTCTTCAAGGACTCTATCTGTGAAATAAATTCGTCGCAGACCTTTTTTTCGAGGCTCAGACGCTCTTGTTCGCTTTGACTTTTTGGGTAGTCTATATGTATTCCGTTGGTTTGCGTAAGTTCGGGCTGCAATATGTATTTGACACCAAACTTGCTTTTTATCAGATACGGCATCGACGCGATGATTTCTCCGCTTGCATTTTTGTACAGAAGCACATCCCACGTCATACCTTTGCACGCCGCGTCCATCCACCAGTATTGCGAAAAAAGAGGAATGTCTGGGCGCGACTCGCAGTATATCTTGTATTCTTCCTTGTTTGACATATAATAAGCGTTTCTGCAAAAATACGTTTTTAATCTGGAATAATCAAACCGGACTTGCCGCATGGCACGCAAAGCCGCGGCGCACCTGAGCATTGAAACAAGCTATCGGAACGCCGCGCAAAGAGGTGATTTTTCAAAGTTCTACCTTTTTATCCAGGTTCTGCCGCCGTTGCTGGAATAGTACAAACCATTTGAAGTTGTAGCTAAAAGATTTTTTCCGTCAAAATGCAGCTGCACAAAATCGCCGTAAACAGAACTTGCGCAACGGGCGAGCCAAACGCGGCCTCCGTTTGTTGAACTGTACACGCCTTTTGACGTGCAGGCTAAAAGTTCTTTGCCGTAAACAAGCAGGTCACTAAATATGCCGCAGTTAGGATTTTGGCAACGGACAAGCCAAGTTATCCCTCCGTTAACGGAATACTCTATTGTGTTTTTTGCTGTGTTTATACGGATAATTTCGTTTCCGTAATTTATTATTTGCCCCATAATTTATTGTTTTGTGACCTGCCGTCTTCTTCAGGTCGGTTTATATTTTCGGAACGTAAGACATTACGCCTTGAATGCCTTGCCTCCTTTTGACAATGCAAAGTAAACCGTATCTTATGCATGATTAAGGCACAAGTGAATTTTTTTTTCAAAAAATTTAAGGTTCTGGTAATATTGGCCTAAATAATTTGTGAAAAAACAAAAGTAAGTCACAGCTCTTTCATTACAATACTTTGGCACTGCCTTCCAGACAGATAACCACAGGGGCTTCGTGTATTCTCTGCTGCGAACTGCAAATTAATGCGTCAACAGAAATCAAAGGAGCCAGACTCAGTCCGACTCCTTTGCTTTTCAGAACGGATATCTTCAGTTTCGTTCTTAGTTTCTGAACATAAATTTCATTCCGTTTTTTATGTATATCCGGTTATGCCTTAGAAGCGGCGTTTTTCGTCCGAAAGCGTCAAACACTGCGTTGTCGGTCTGTTTCTGCACATCTTTCATTATCTCTTTCTGTCCGGAAGTCTGACATCCGCCCTCCTCCGCCTCTATGGCCAAAATGAAGCAAACTTGAGTTGTGCTGAATGTGAATGTGAACGAGTCGCACACCGCATCATCAAACTTGTAAGACACGACAGACGGGCTGGTTGCGTAATTTTCCGTAGCCGTTGTTGCGAGCATTGGAATATTTGTCTGGTTACCGTCAACCTCAGTCAAACAAGCCGCAGTTTCACCGTTAGAATATCCGATGAAATGGACTTTTTTTGCAGAAATTCCCTCTGGCAGATAGACGGTACATTGCGCGCCTTTTGAGTTTTTGAATGTTTTATAAACAGAGCCTTCGTAAACAATGTCCGCGCCATAAAGAATCGCCTTGTCGTCTCTCCCAGTAATAGCCCAGCCATAACCTTCCGCGCCCAAATCCGTGCAGTTCCAACGATTTTCCAAACCGCCGCTTGCAGTCGAAACAGTCTCTCCATTGTCGTAGAAGAAAATGAAGTCTGGTTCGACAGGTTCAGCAGCACCACTGACAGAGACCGCAACAGACGCTTCGCCCAAACCGCCCATCGCATTTGCGGCACGAACGGTGAAAAAGTCTGTCGGAGTTGCGTCGTTCGGCAGCTCGAAGCTGTTTTCTGTGACATTTGCCACATAAACATCGTTCTTAAAGACAAAGTAACACAGAGCCGAGTCGCTGTCGGTCCAAGAGAGCGTGCGTCCGTTGATTTCGGCAGACGGAGCAGCAACTTGTCGGCAGTCATTGCTTGGCAGCCAGCCGCCCAGCACATTATGTTCTGTAAATTGAGCCGCCTCGTAGTCAGACAGAATCGGATTGAGCGTCACAGTTGCGCCGTTTTTTGTATAAGAAGACCTTCTTTTGCTCAGATCCACAACATTGCCATTCGCATCAACACTGTTAAACTCGGCAAATCGAGTCGGCACGACATTCATGGGGTCGCCCCATCCAGCAGATGTAGGGAGCATATTCATCGTTGTGTTTATAAATACGGCGCTCGCCTTGTTGTTCCAAGACCTGCCCAGCCTGTATCCGCCGCTATTGACAGGATGTCCGTCAATCGTGCAGTCACGAAAAACGTAGCCCCATTTGCCATCATTGGCAGGAGCCGCAATCACGTTGTTTTTACGCTCTTCCAAATATATCAGGCATTTATTGAAAAGCACATCACCGCCGCCGCAGATAAAGTCAACAGTGCCGTGAATCTCGCCCTCCTCCCAGTAGCTTTTGTCTTCGCCGGACGTTGAATAGTAAGTATCCTGCGTTGAGAGCAGCTTCACACGTTTGAACACGTTTTTATTGCCTCTGTCCTGCAGCGCCACAAAACGGTTAGCAGAAGCCCCTTGTACGTACGATTTGTTTTGCAGCGTAAGGTCTTGCATATACGTCTCGTCTGCATTCTTGTCCAGAAAGAGAGTCGCCGAGATTGAGATGCCCTCATTGACGGCGCTGTTGAAAATGACTACCTTGTCCATCGACTGCCCGATAAAAGATGTCCTTGCCCGACTGTAAGTAGTCATTTGGTTTTCATTCCCGGTAAGAGTTCCGATGTTGTAGTTTCCGTTAGGGAAAAAAATGTGGAATCTTTCGGCCGAAGATGCGTTTGCCGCCTTCACCGCCGCTTTGAAATCACCGTCAATTCCTACGATGAAATCGAACTTTTTCTTCTTCACGACGTAAGACTGAGCAGCCGAAGTCACTGCAAATAAACTAAAAAAACAAATAAGCCAAATAAGTTTGGCGTAGTGTAATGATTTCATGGTTCTTAATTTATAATTTAGTTCTTATTTGATGTTCCGTTCCAGATTTCACTTCTCGCTGAATTTCGAAGGAGAGACACCAAAAGCCTCCTTGAATTTCTTGCTGAAGTACAACGGGTCGTTGAAGCCCACTTTGTACGCCACCTCGCTGACGCTCTCTTCTGACTTTTCCAGCATGATTTTCGCCTTATTCAGACGGAACTCAGACAATATTTCCACCGGTGTCTTGTCCGTCAAAGTTTTAAGCCTTCTGGTCAATGTGGACTTGCTCAGACCTAAAGCCCTCGCGATGTCCTCAAACGAGAAGCTCGCAACGACGTAATTTTCCTCAATCACAGCCATAAGTTGCTGCAACAGCGGATTGGGCGCGTTCGCCTCCTCGTCGCCCGGTTCTTTATTGTTAAATTTGTTAATAAGGAACTGAGTCTGAATCTTTTTCAGACAGATTATTATGTTGCATATTTTAGCAATCAGCTCCGTATCGTCAAACGGTTTGTTTATAAAGTCTATAGCTCCGTTAGAGAGTGCGGAGAAGCGGCTCTCCACGTCCGATTTTGCAGAGAGGAATATCAGCGGAATATCAGCCGTATGAAGGTTCTCCTTCAGTTTCCGATACATTTCAAAACCGTTCATGCCTGGCATATCTATGTCGCTTATCACGAGGTCCGGAATCTGCTTCTTAGCAACATTCACGCCCTCTTCTCCGTTGCTGGCTGTGAACACTTGCACGTACTGGTCCAATAAGTTTTTCAAGTGCAGAAGAATCAGCGGGTCGTCATCAATCACCAGAATAGACTTGCCATCCAGCAGTTTTTTATCGATGACAATGTTCCTGTTTCCGTCAGAAAGCACAGACTTTAGTCTGTTTTCCACCTTCACGTCAGACGATTTCAGGACAACAGATATTGAAGCGCCCTCGCCCGGCTTGCTTTCGACAATCAGTTTGCCGTCGCTTTTTTCCACATAGTCCTTGATTATCTTAAATCCGAGTCCGTACCCCTTTTCGTTGTTCGTTCCGAGCGTCGATTTAGCGGTTCCGTTCATGATAGCCTCCACCTTGTCGCGGCTCATGCCAGCCCCGGAATCTGATGTTTTTATGGTGATGAAGCCGTCCGCCTCCGTGATGTCAATCTCTATCGTGCCGTTTGCCGGCGAGAATTTTATCGCGTTCGTGATGATATTACGCATGATGGTCGAAAGTATTTTATCGTCCGCCAATACGTGATGCAAAACATTACAGTTCAGGTTCGCCTTAATTTTCTTTTCTCTCATCAGTCCGTTCAAAAGCCCGATTATGTCTTTTATCAGTTTCTGCACATCTATGTTTTTTGGAGACACGGAAATTTCGTACTGACCTTCGGATGCCCAGTCCAGCAGCTGCAGCATCTCGTTCTGAAGCGTTGTTGCGGAGTGATAAATATTGTTTGTCGTCTCGTTGTTAGACATTCCGTTTTTCAGAATTTGCTCCAAGCCGCACACTATTGCGAACATCGGATTTTTCAGATCGTGAGCGATGATGGAGATAAGCTGATTCTTATCTTTCAGAGCATTGAGCAGCGATGTGTTTTGCTTCTCAATTTTTTTCTTCTGCTCTTGCAACGTGAAATTCGCCTCGTTCAGTTCCTTGGTCTGAGCGTCCACAAGCAGTTTCAGCTCTTTCTTTTGCGCCTCTATCCTTTTTGTCCTCACATGAAGAATTATCAGAAAAATAATTACAGCCAACACAAAAGCGCCAATTTTGAATGCGGCAGTTTCCCACCACGCGGGCAGAATCTCTATGTCCAAAGACAGTTCGCGCACCTTTTGCATGTTGTTGTCACGCAAAAATCTCACCTCAAGCTTATACTCGCCCGTAGGTATGTGGTTAAACGATATTGTCCGCTCCTGCAGCAGTCTGGTCCATGCCGAATCTAAGCCGCTGAGCCTGTATTCTGTTTTCAGATTGTTATGGTCAGAAAAATTTATTATGTCGAAGCTGATATCTAACTTAGACTTGTTGTGCGGAAGCGTCAGCTTCTGTGTTTTGCCGAGAGGCTGAGAGAGCGTCTCCGAGCCGGGCTCTATCTTTTCGTTGTTTATGTGCAGCTCTGCCCATTCTGCAAAAAAGAATTCATTCTGAACAGAAACATCCGGATTAAACGCAAGAAAACCATCTTTGCAGCCAAACAAGATTTGTCCGTTCTTACGCTGGCAAATAGCCCTGTCAACAAAAAAGCCTTGTCCCTCTTTTTCGTTATACACGATTTCTTTTTTTTGAGTTTCTGGGTCGAAGAATATGATTCCGTTTGAGCCGCAAGTCCAAATTCGCCCCATTTCATCGGTTAAAATCGCATTATAAACGCCCTTAGGCATAAAGTTGGCAAGAGTGTATGCGGAATCGCTGTCCGGAGTCACTTTCAGGACTCCAATGTTAGATGCGACCCATAAGTTACCTTGCTTGTCTGTCGTCCCCTGATGGAAAACAAGAGGATTGTGAGAAGGAGACTGGTCCAAGTCCGGCACAATGTTCCTCAGACTGTCCGAAGAACCGTGCCATATTGTTCGTGAAGAGAAAATCCAGAACTTGCCGTCCTTGCCGTTCAGAGCGGCGAGCAACCACCGGTCCGGAGTGCCGTTTATTATCAGGTCCAGCCTCCTCCACTTGCCACTTTTTTCGCGGAAATAAGCGCCGTCACCAGATGTGCAGGCAAGCAGTTCTTCCGAGCCGACAGATACGATGTCCTTGACGGTCAGCAAAGGTTTTTCTATGCCTGCGAACGGCTCTATCTTAAAGTTTTGAGAATTTGCCTCTGTGCTTACAATCTCTCCGCCCCACGATGCGAAAAACGTCTTATTGCCTATTTTTGCGTTCGACAGCACATTATTGCTCGTAAGTTCGTCGTTACTGGAAAAATGTCTCTTCAGCACAAAGTTCTTATCAGTCAGGAACAGCCCTTGACCATCGGAGCCAATCCAAAGGTCGCCGTTCTCGCATTCCGAAAACGAGGAGCAGTAAATATTTTTCAGATTGACCTTGACAGAATGAAAAAGGCTGGTTTTTTCTAATGGTTTGCACAGCCACAAGCCTGTATTTTGCGTGCCGACCCAAATATTTCCGAATCGGTCTTCGTACAGCGCCGAAATTTTTTTCAGCATCTCCTTGTCTGCATTTCCCGGCAAAATCTGGCTGAACGTATAGCCGTCCTTTCCTTTAACCGCGCGCCAAAGTCCGTTTCCGCCAGAACCAATCCACAACGAGCCGTCGCTTGCCGCAACCAATTCGGACACAACTTTGAACGGAGTGCTGACAGGCGTCACGGAAATCTTGTCGAACGTGTTATTATAGGAAACCTGATAAAGCAACCCGCTTACCGACGAAAGCAACATCTCTCTTTCCGAAATTTTACAGATGTTATTTATCCCTTTCAAGTCAGCCAAAACGCCAAAACCTTCAAGTTTGCCGCCTGTCTCGTCGTATAGAGATATGCCATGGTCCGTGCATTTCCATAGACGTTTTTTAGTGTCAACAAATGTTTTGTAGCACGGTTCTGCCGCGTAACTAAGTTTATCAAAGTTGTGCGTCTGACTGTTTTGTTTAAATATGCCGTGCGACGTGGAGAGGTAACACTCGCCCGCCTCGGACCTGTACAGCCCGGTTATATTTCCGTAAAACGCATCGCCAATACTGGACGTATAGTCTATGAACGAGTCTTTCTCCTTGTCGTACAAGACTAAAGTCCCGTTTGAACTTGCAAAAGCGACCGTCCCGTTTACCGCGTAGAAAGCGTGATAAAAATCGTCGCGCAACATGCCCGGGTGCTTGTCTATATGGTAATTTTTAAAATTAAGTCCGTCAAACCTGCTGATACCGAAGTGAGTTGCAATCCACACAAACCCGTCCTTGTCCTGTGTTATATCGTGCAGATAATTATCACAAAGCCCTTCATCTTCAGTATAATGAGTAAAGATGAACTGAGACGGATTTGCCGAAACGCCGAGGTGAGCCAGCAAGAGCCAAAGCGATATGTGCACGATGTTTTTTAGCATCTGAGCCGATTTGTGTTTTTCAATAAATTCAGACAACTCTATAAGTTGCCATTATGACAAATATATGATTCGTTTTCAAAAATAAGTATAGATTTTCTATTTTCAAAATCTAACAGTCGAAAAATTAGAAAGATAACTACGGTAGAGTCAACTAGCAAGTGCGAAATTATAAATATTCTCCGGGCTGTCGATTGCAAATCCGACCGGGCGAGTAGCGTTCTTTCCTTTTTTTCTATTTTCTTATTTTCAATAATACCATTTATAGTTATTGTTATCACGATATTTAAGCATAGCATCATCAAAACATTCTCCGTTTCTCCTCTCTTTTAAGATTAAAATCATTAGACAACCATCGTCATCCTTAATAGACTCTATTTTTATAGGCAATGAATCAGACATAAAAAACCAATAAAATTTTAGTTTCTCAATATTATCTGTAGCATACTTTATATTTCGGTTTCCATTCGGAGTAGAAACGCTTTCAACAAATATTGTATCTTGCATAATTTTCTGTTTTGTTTCATCTATACATTGGTGTACAATGCCATAAAGTTCACGTTCTTTTAACGGATTAAATAAAACGTATTTTGGGAAGAATTCTTTACTATTCAACCAACCGAATGTTGAAAAAGACGAAACCATGACGTATGAAAATAGTAATCTGTAAAGCACAATCGCTACTACAAAGAAAAAACTTCCAAATAATATTTTTTTCATCAATATTGCCCTAAATAATTTATAAGAAAAATAAAAAAAAGGAAGTTGAGCGCTAAACTAAAAGTGTTAATTTAGCAATGATCCACATCAATCAACCTCCTTATGGCAAATATAACACTTTTCGCTCAAACAATCGGCAAATTGCCGAAAGAAAATGCCCGAAAAATTAGGCGTATAGGCCGAGAAAAAATTTGATTTCTTTCGCTCTTGAATTTGTGTATTTTAAACATTTTTATTAACTTCGCACTTGTTAGTTGACACTACGCGCCAAAATATGTCACTAAATTTATCATAAAACACATAACAAAATTATGAAAATAAATAGAAAACGATTCACTGCAGATAAGGTTGAAAGGCTCTCTAAATGTGAGATATTTGTCTTCGGCAGCAATCTTGAAGGAATGCATGCAGGAGGAGCTGCAAGAGTTGCTTATGAAAAGTTCGGTGCAGAATGGGGTGTCGGTGACGGGCCGACAGGAAAATGCTACGCTATTCCGACAATGCACGGCGGACTTGAAGAAATACGCCCATACGCAAAAAAATTCATTGAATATGCAAAAGCACATCCAATGAATCGTTTTTTGCTCACTCGTGTAGGATGTGGAATTGCCGGATTCAAAGATTCTGACATGGCACAATTATTTGAAGATGCATTGGACGTTCCCAACATAACATATCCTCGCCAATGGTTTCCATTTATGCTTATCGGAATCACACTTGGTCTGAAAACACCAAGAGAAAAAACAGTTGCACCACTTGTCATTAGCGATATGATTCTAAAAAATCTTTGCGAACAACACTTATACGAAATTGGAGCCGGAATCAGTAAATTCTTGCCCAATATCAAAGTAAGATACGTTGCGGAAAACAAAAAATTTGCTTATGCCAAATTTGGCGATTTCTTTTTCTTTGGAGATGAATTCTATGTGTGGGAATTGGACGACAAATATCTTGACGACCATAATCAAGACGTTGTAGAAGCAGTATTCAACGACGAATGCAAAGGACGAGGTTATGCTCGTAGAGTTATTTTTGCCGGTGTGCAAACAGAATTTAAAGATTGCAACGGAGAAAATATCTATACCGGCGACGTGATAAAAGTGGAAGAAAACCAATATCTAACTCACCATCTGGCCGTTGGAGCATTGAGTTCTATAGAAGGCATTGGTTCTTATTGTTTTATATTAGACAATCACAGTTGGAGTTTGGCTGATTGCAATCGTCAACAGTATAAAATGACTCGAGTCGGCACAGTGTTTTATCAATTAGACGCAAATGATTTCATTGGAGTCAATCAGCGTACCATGCAATTCAATGGATGGAGAGATACAGAAGAAGAGAAACAACTAACAATATTGATGGCAAAATTCACGCCTAATTATGATCAAGAACTTTGGAAATATCAAGGACTTGAGATTTTGGGTGCGGAATATGATTGGAGATAATATAATTACAAAATCGTAAAAAATTTTATTAAAAAAAGTTACTATCTCTGTGAATTAAAAATAATAATCATAAAATAATATGAAACTTACCAACCAACAAAAAGGTGCAATCGGTGAAACTGCCGTAGTATTGGAACTCCTCAAAATGGGTTTTGACGTTATCAATATCAACAACTCTTATCAGAATTATAAAAATGCAGATTTAATCTGTATGAATCCAAACAATGGCAAAAGCGTAATGATTCAAGTCAAAATAGGAACGACCCATAATATTTTGGCTGGCTTTACTTCTGAAACAAATGGCATAGTTCCAAATTTAGAAGAAAAAATAATCGGACCATAGGTATTTGTTTTTATGAACGAAAAAGACTTCAATATGGAATTCTATATTCTAACAAAAGAAGAAACAATCGAGTTGATTAAAACAAGTTGCGATTGGTATGCAAATGCTTATAATCGCGAATTGAAAAGTAAACCAATGGTAGGAGTAGAAGTCGATTGGCTGAAAGGTGAATCATCAAAAGCGACCAAACTACATCCGGAATATAAAAGCACATTACATCAGACATCCAAAGACAATTGGTGGAAGATAACAGAACTACTTAAATAAGGCGAAATTTAAATTTATCTATTGCCCTAAATAATTTTATTAGTGTCCGATAAAACTTTTTAAGCAATAAAAAAATTAGGACTGAATCCGACTTGCAAGATTCAGTCCTTTTTGGTTATCTTTGAACTACACATATAAAATATAACCATAGTCAAAAGTACACATTTTATCGGACAGCCGATATATAATCAGATACTAAAATTACTTGACAAGCAATATTGTCCTAAATAATTTAGAAACTGTTTAAATTTAATTAAAACTAATTTGAGAGACCTGAAAAAAAACTCTTAAAACCACGCTTAAAATGCTAATTATCAGTTTAATAAGTAGATAATTTTCTAACTTTAAGGGTACAAAAAAACTCATGCTTTTACAAAGATATGAGCGAATATAATTTTTTAAATAATTTTATCTATTTAACTGATTATCAAAAACATTCAAACATATTATTTATATAACTGCCATTTTTTTTGCCTCTTACAATCGTCTTATATCATTTTTATTGATATCTTGACTACAATGACAAAAGTAACGATTTATAACCACTCTGACAAATATTTATCAATGTACCTTGCCTCGCCGCTGGCAACAACCACTCCATAGGGACATAACCATGAGTGATATATCACAACGAACAATTTTGAAATATTTCCCAAAATGATATTATACTCTTGCCACGATGGGGCGAGTTTTTTGTTATGTGCTTTTATTGCCAAGGGCATTGCCCTCGGCTGATGGGGTTTGCCCTTTCAGGGCGCAGGTAGTGCGAAGCGTGGAGAGTGGGGATGAGCGTATTTGGGTTGTTAGAGTATTACAAATACTTATACTCAGGGCGGTCGGAGTGAAGAAGGCATTATTACATGCAATTATAAAACGCCAAAAATTACGTCTTTCTTTTTTCTAGTATATCAATATAAATATATCGTAATTTTTTTTTGTCCCTTTCTTTGATTATTTCTTTTAAAAGCGACTTAACTTCTTCTTTATAATTTTCAAAGCCATATTCCTCCATCTTGCAACAATTCCATTTTAACTCGTTTTCCCAGAGATTTTTCGATTTCACATCATAGCAATAAAGCAAATATAAAGCTAAATTCATTTGTCCTACAATACCATTCAATCTATCTGTCAACATTATTTCCTCTACCTGATCAGACTTCCCCATTTCATCTATTACAAGATAAAGATAATGGTCTAACAATCTTGAAAAAAAACGATATTCAGAAGTATAATCACATTCTTTGTCAGTAACATATATTCCTCCAACTATATTTAGAACGGATGAATTTGCACTATCATATACATCTAAATCAAACGGATGTGCAAATGGCGACGTCTTGAATGCAATTTTTTTGTAATTTAATTCAAACATATCATTCAACCAAATGAGCATATCTTCAATTTTAAAGGTCTTATTTTGCAAATAATCGTTGTAAATACTCTCATTTTCTTTTAAAAAAGCTTCGTAATTTATTAAATCAGCAAAATTATTTAACCAATCTACGCAGGTTTTTAATTTTTTTAAATCGTAAAATCCTACATTATATTCGTTGATATAAATTTTATTATTTAAATAATCACATTCAAACAGAGCATAATAAAGAGTATCTTTCCCATATAAATTTTCATTCAAAAACGATTGGTTAACATAAGATGTTATGCTATCGTATTTTGAAAAAAGCATTTTTCTTGTCTCCTTAAATACATTGTTATGGTATTTATCTACCGAATAGGACCCAATAGAGTCTCCTTCAGGCACAAATGTAATAGGTCCAAACAAACCATCTTTTGCCTTCAACTCTCCGCTAATTTTTTTAAAATATTTCGCAATAGAAAAAAGCGCATTGGCATGAGATATCTTAATTTCCGAAAATTCTTTTTTTGTATTTTCAACTTCTGTCAAATTTTTCGTCTGCCCGAAACTCGGTATAGACATCAAACAGAATACCACTATAAAAGATAATATTTTCATACAAACTATTCATTAAGAGGATTAATCTTTAAAATACTGAGTTTCTATTCAATATTTTCATAAATTTATATGCTTTTTTTAAAGCTGATATTATTATGGAAATAATTGGATAAATGAAAATAAATTCACACACAAACATAAAAACTAAAAACGACAAAACCTCTTCTTTGAAATCAAGTATGTATAATAAACAACAACTAATTATAGATGTAAGTAGTAAACCTATAAAGTAAAATTTGTATGTTGTTATAATCGAAAAAGAATTTCTCTTGATTCTAATTGGAATTATTATTAAAATTGGGAGAACGAAAAATAATAAAAAATATTTTGCAGATATATCTTTGGGCATTGTGTAATTTTCCAATAGTGTAATTAACACAAATACAAGAAAAGACAAAAACATACATAACTGTAATTTACTTCCATTGCATTTATACATGTCATATCCTAATTTTAATAAACTAGCAATTACTAAAATTACGAATAATGTACTTGACAAGGATCCTATATAATTGTAATCCCAGATAACAAAACTAACTGATATAAGTAATAGTGAATCTATAGTCCCCAAAATCAAGTCCTTATTATTCATTAACTTTCCCAATTTTATCATGATTTTCAATATTTTTTTTACAATAACTTCTAAAGTTCCCTTCCATCTGGATCCACCACCATCACCGGATTGCCGGCGCAGTAGTTATACGGACTCATGCCCACATACTTCTCGAATAGTGGGTCTGCGCTTAACCACATACCGTTTGTTGGATTCAAATATCGTGCACCGTAGTAGTACAAGCCGGTCTCTTCGTCTAACTCTTTGCCGTTGAAGAGGTATGGGGTGTTCCATGTGCCGTTGCGCTCTTCTATGAAGACCTCGCCATACTCAGAAGTACAACCCACCTCGGTATGAAATTTCATACCGATGAAAGGATTTTCACTTATGTAGGTGTATCTCTGCATAATTTTCTTGACTACAATGCCAAAGGTAGTGATTTACAGCCACTCCTCCAAATACCTCTCAATGTTCCTCTTCTCGCCGCTGAAGTTCGCGCCAATCAGGGCGATTTTCTTGCCGCTTGCGAGGAACGGCTGGGCGTAGTTCTTCTCCTTGATTTGTGCCTTCGCCTCTTCGGCTGTGCCGTTGTATTTGAACTCGAAAATATAGACGTAATCGGGTGTCTCGATGGTCATATCTACAC
>CALGHE010000087.1 GCA_937915765.1 uncultured Bacteroidales bacterium
TCAGATTCAGTCCTAATTTTTTTTATTGCTTAAAAAGTTTTATCGGACACTAATAAATACTTATCTATTTGATACACAATAATGTTTATTTTCGAAGAAGTAAAGTAAAACAGATATTTATATATGTCGAAATAATAAACAGCGTGCGGCTCAATGAGTTGCACGCTGTTTAGGTTTATATCACCTTTTTACGTGAGAATTCATAATCTGTCAACAATACTTTTCAGGTCCTTCAACTTGACCAACATAAATGCCATTTTGTAATTGCCCCAATACTTATTGGGAATGTCATATTGTGTTAACACAGAAGTTTGTCAAGTGTCGTATCCGTAAACGTGCGCCAGATTTCGAGTTTTACCTTCTTGTAATCATCGAACAACTGGCTGACACGCTCAATCTCGAACACTAACCGAAGATCGTTCTTGTCTTCATTCGCCTGTCCTTCTTTACGGTAACCTAATCGCACAATCTTGATATAGTAGAGGTCGCGAATGCCTTTGCCTGAGAGGTATGGCATGAAGTAGTAGAGCTTGTTGAGTGCAACAGTTGTCGGAAACTTTTTGCCTGTGTAATAAATTTTTGCAGAACCATCAAGATATTGTTCCCAATTGTCCTTCTTGACGTTGCAAATGAGGAGGTTCTTTGCGAGGTCGATAGGCAGGTTGTGCAGAATTCTCCTCGTACCGTATTCAATCTCAATGTCTTCACAAAGCATATCATTTTGGGTAATAGGCTCAAATTCGTATTGGTCGAAAAGGTCGAGGAAATTGAGCTGTTTTACACGTGATTTGCTTGTCATTTTGACAGATTCTTCTGAAATAGAGAAAGAAGTCTTTTTTAAGATTTGAAGCCTTTCATTAAATACGTCTATCGTACTTATGCCATCAGTATATCTCAGTGAGAAGAATTCGTTCAGCAACTGTATCCCATCTTTCTCTTTCTGAGTATCTTTAATAAATGCATATACATTCTTAACAAAGGAATTCTCCTCTGTACTCAGCAAGGTCAAATCCACAACCATGCCTTTGTTTAGATCATTTGGTTCGAATTTAACAAGACCATTCCCGTATTGACGCGAATTGTCGAGAAAGATTTCCTTTGCCACATCAGTAATGAGGTATGCAAACAACACTTCTACATCAACTCCTGTATTTTTGGGATAAACACAATGGAATGTTGTGAGGTTATAGATATTTGCTTCGTTGCGAATGAAACGCAAGCCTCTTCTGTTGAAGACAGAAACCCATATTGGTGCAGGAGACCGATTCTCAATAGCATACCATGGAGAACGACTTGCTGTAAGATAACGCTTGTCGATTTCTGATTCTTCACCAAGATGTATGTACCTTATCACATTTTTGTTGTTTGGTGCAGTACTACCGTTGAATAGATAGACGGCCTTATCGCCGTTTATTAATTTAGTAAATTCATTCTGAGTAAAAAAAGTCTGTGGAGCATCTACAGCTTTGCAGATACATGGCATCAAGCACTCTTCGGGAATATCATAGTCATCTGCTTTTGAAGGCTTGAATGTAAAAAAATCGTTTGCGCCTGTGGCGATACCACGAGAAACCTTGGCAAACTTAGAGAATGGCACAAGATGATTGTATTTACAACTATTACCTTTCTCATAGTATGATTTCCACTTTATGTTTGCATCAAGCTCCGAGGTGTTGTATTCCATATATTCACTAAAACAAGTGTTTAACTCTTCTATATTGTTGACTAATGAGAAACGTACACTTACTGAACCGGTAGTTCTTTCACAAAGGAGAATACAGGCAGTTGTTAAGACATCGTCAAAAGCACATTCTGTAAAATCGACAACTATTATATGATGCAGAGTGTTACTCTCTATTAAAGCACGTTTTACCTCTACACCATAATCGGAATTGAGGAATTCCGAGGGAATAATGTATGCCAAACGTCCACCTTCTTGCAACTGGGCGATTGATTTTAGAAGGAACAAAGTATAGAGGTTAGTAAAGCCATTAAGCTTTGTCCCTAAATGACTATTTACATCTGGTATATAAGTAGCATTGTCGTAATCGTGAAATTTTAGATAAGGAGGATTACAAACAATGGCATCATATTTTGCATTCCAATCACTCGCGAAATAATCTTCATTCCTAAGATTCACTCCATTGGGGCGAGCAGTAACTGCACTTGTAAAAATTTGTCCATCAATTTCGTACGCATCGACAGGCAGAGTCGAATTCTGAGCAAGGATACGCGAAAAGATACCCAAACCGTATGCAGGTTCGAGAACACGAGTTTTTTGCTTTCCCTGTAGTACCCATTGACACATAAACTCAGCAATTTTTTCTGGTGTGAAGAACTGAGCATATCTTTTGCGGTGGTCAAGAGATGTTGACGCAATGTATTTCTGTTCGAGAGTCATCCTATTAGAGTTTTATTCCAAATAGAGATTCAAAATTGTTAGCATCCAAACATGCCTCACCGCCATCAAATTTTACATAAAACAATAATCTCCCTTTATTTAACTCCTTTCTTACACTTTGATGATTAGGTTCGGTAACGGCTTCTGCAAGACAAATACCATCTTGAGAAGGTATCTTGATGGTTGTCTTATTTTGATTCTTTGTGTCATGTTGTTCAATGAAGTATTTATCATCCTCCCAATCGGGGTTTGACACAAGCTCCAGAATATGCAGGAATGATACACCATACACTTTATCAAAAAATACCTGTACGTAAAAATGTGGCACATCGTAGGTCATTATCCATTTATAAACCACCTTTAAATCTTCCACCTTTGGGGTGATGGATAATGAATTACGTTTCTGAATTATCTTCAAACAATCTTTTAGTTCAGACAAATTATCTGTTAATTCTTGAAGCCTTTGCGAGGTCTTCCATGTTGGCTTTCGGTAGTCGATAGAACGTACAGAAGTTTCATCAAGCTGTTGAAGAATAGCTATTAATTCGGGTCGTTTCTGCATCAACAAGTCAACGTATTCGTCTAGTATAATATTCTTTAACTCGATAGCTCTTTCGGTATTCTCACGAACAACCCTGTTAGCTTCTGCCGTGTATTTATTGATGAGAAAAGCGCTTGAACGAACCTCAATGCCAGCAATAGCCTTAGCTACATAATCACCAATCTCATTACTTGATTTTAAACTAATGTCATAACCAAAAGATTCATCAAAATCCTCCTTCTTAAACAACAGAATGTCTGGGCGCTTGCCAATGGCATCGAGTTCTGCCTGATAGTCATTGAAGAACTTCTCAAATCCTTCATCTCCAGCAACAAGATCATCTGATTTACCATACCTAACAGCAACGATATTCTCGGAATTGTCATTAATAGCCCTGAATAGAACATCTTCCGCCCAATCTCCTTGCTGTTTATTAGTAATGAACTCAGAAGATGCCTGTGTAGGCATTGAAGCTTTGCTACGTGGTTCATCAAAGTCGATAAGACCCGTATGAATGTTACTGCAAATGTTGTTTATGATATCTTTGTATGCCATAATTATCTTGTTTTAATAATGTTTTATATTAATTTTCAATATATTTTACTTCTTCGGCTTCTCAACCACTATATACTTAGCGCCACTATTTGCAAGAATGTTCCAACTATACGGACAGTTCTCGTATAAGTATATATATTGCTCTGCTATTGTTTGGTCATTCTTGTCATTGTATGATTCTATTGTCATACAGACAAGTGTAACGTATTTATCCTTCTGTTCTGGTTCTTCTTCCATCCAGTAATTATCTTCCGTGCAGTCAAGCCATTTGTTTGTGATTATCTTTTTTTCATCTTGCAGAGTAATTGCCAGTCTTTCTTCGGTGTCCGGAAGTAGCTCTATCAACTTACATTTATATTCCTGGCAAAGCGATTGCGCTTTTTCCCTATTCGTCAGTTGTTTTGCTTCTACGTCGTATTGGCGCATCAGGCTTTTAGCCTCTTTGAGAAGTTTACGGGAGATTGGCTTAAAGTTACAGAACACGCCATCAAGAGCAATCATTGGGAATCGACGCTGAACATTGAGACTATTTTCGTTAAGCGAATACCACGTTACAATACAGATATCTTTATTCCCAAGGGCTTCATCCAACTCGTTTACCTCCATGAAAACTAGAGGATGTGGAGCCATTTTAACAAAGGCATCGCCTTTCTTGAAACGAACTACTGGTTTTGAATCTATTTTATCCATAGATACTGTTGATATTAATTTTGTCATAATCTCGACCTATTTTACATGACTGTATTCTTCTTGTCTCACCAATTCCTGAATGGGTACTTCAAGTACATTTGCAATCGCAATGAGCGCCTCCAAGCTTGGTTGAGTGGTATTTGTAACCCACTTAGATACAGTTGCAGGGTCTTTGCCCACCTGTTCTGCCAACCACTTATTATTCAAATCGCGTTCAGCAAGAACTACTTTGATTCTATTCAACTTTGCCATTATATTGTTTTTTCTTACTATTCAAATATCTCCCAATGTCCTTTTTTTGTTGCCCCACATGACGAATCTTTCAAATTTGAGAGTTTTCAGCATCACCCACCTTGCTCATCAACCGTTTTGCCTCCTGCTGCTCCTTTTGCAAAAGGCGTACACGCTCAGCCAATTGTTCTTGGCTTGGGAGGGCATCCTTGATTCTGATGTTATTATACGTGGCTACACCCATCGGAGTAGAGATGCCTTTGAATGACCATTGGACGTCAGCCCTGTTCATATTTGAACACACCAAAAGGCCTATAGTAGGGTTGTCATCCGGTTGTTTTAGAATTTCATCAACAGCGTTTACATAGTAATTTAATTTACCTGCAAACTCTGGCTCAAACGCTCTTGCCTTCAGCTCGCATACTATATAGCAGCGCAACCGAATATGGTAGAAAAGTAGGTCGATTCTTCTTGTTCTACCGCCAACAACTATTTCTTTCTGTTTGCCGATAAATGCAAAGCCGTTTCCCATTTCAAGCAGCAGTGCTGTAATGTTATCGTGAAGGGCTTTCTCCAATTCACTTTCGTTGTAGGTCTCATGATCCACAGTCGCAAAGCCGAAATCATAATTTTCCTTCACAACATACCGTGCCATTTGTGCCAATTGTGGCGTCAAGTGTTGCGAAAAATTATTTGGGACAGTGCCTTGTTTTTTGTAAATGTCATCTTTCATTACTCGCGTCAATATATCGCGACTAATGCCTTCTCGAATGGTGTAACCTACATAGAACAAGGCCTCTTCAATAGTTTTTGAGTGCTGAACAATACGAACATGGTGTCCCCATGGTACGCAAGCAAAAGGCAATGGAAATTCTGAAACAGTCTGTTTCAGTTTTTCTCCATCTTCTATTTGTTTGATTTTCTTATCAAGACTATCATCGGGTAACATTACTGAAACAAGCTGTTTCAGTTTTTCCGGATTCTCGGCATAGAACAGATACCACTGTTTCATATACCACAAATTGCGCACTGAAAAATTAGTACTTTCAGGAAACTCTCTCTTCAAATCGAGACTAACCTGTTCTACAACTCCAGTTCCCCAACGCTCTTCGGCTTTCTTCTGCACCAAGTCACGCCCCAATTGCCAGTTGAACAGAAGTTTTTCCGCATTCACCTTGACAGCAGCTTTTACCTGTGCAGAACGGTAGCGACTCTTAATGTCCGCTATCCAATCTGCATAGTTCTCATCAATGTGAATGTCATGCGACTTCACGATATATGCTTCTGCCTTTGACTGTATGTCTTTATTTTCTTGTGTCATTTCTTTTGCGATAGAATTTACTATTCACATTTAATAATGTAGCAATTTTATCTAATGTAGCTAAATCAGGCTGACTGGTATTACTACACCATTTGCTGACTGTGCAAGTGGATTTCCCCATTTGTTCTGCCAACCATTTACCTGTCTTTTGCTGTTCAACAAGTACTACTTTGATACAATTTAACTTAGCCATTATATTATATCTTTATTTTCTTGTTTTTCAATTATTTCCCAATGTCCCTTTTTGGTTGCGCCTACATGACGAATCTTTCCAGTTTTCTTCAGTTTATCCAACTGCTTTTTGATGCCATCGGGAGTTATGCCTATAACTTCTGCAAGCTGTTCTCTTGTTGTAAAAGGATGCTTGCGAATTTCTTCAATTATCCGTTCTGCTGTTGTTTCTTGGGTACTTTTTACCGCTTCTTGGGTACTCGATACGTTTTCTTGGGTACGTCCCACCTCATTCCATGAAGTTCCAATAATCATATATCTGCTTTTCAACTCATTCTTTTCACCCATCAACAGATTTCGGAAGAAGCGTTCCAAAAAATCGGTTGTTTCCTTAATGCCATATTGGATATTTGAGTAATTGGCTCTAACGAGTGCATTACGGAAATACTTTGAATTATCCGCAAAGACTTCATTAGCCACTTTAAATCCAAGCTGCTTTAAATATTGAATCGTAAACACAGCTGTTGTTCTGGTATTTCCTTCTCCAAAAGGATGCACCTGCCATACATTGGCAATAAAACGGCTTATATGCTTCACCATTTCATCCATTGTAAGGTTTTTATAAGAGAACTTGTCTTCTTGATCAAACTCATACTTCAATGTAGGCAATATCAACGGAGCATGTTCGTAACGGACACTTTCTCCTCTTAAAACCAATTCTTTTTTGCTTATATTATAATCACGGTATGTGCCAGCAAACTTATAAATGCCTTCGAATAATGTGCGATGAATAAGTGCGAGGTAATTAGAACCTAAACCGAATGTTTGGTGAGACAGAAGTTGGGCTATACGCACAGCAACCTTGTCAGCTTCTAAAGTACGAGCCTCCTGCTTTAATCCTTCCTGGGTGGTATAATATTCGTCAACCAATCGGCTAACTTCATCAATAGTGATTTCGCCTTCGATATTACGACGCACAGTCTCCAACATGTAATTGGACGGAGTAAGTCCATCTACATCTTGAAGTCCAATGGCGGCCATCCAGTTGCGGACTCTCTCTCGCTTATTGGGTTCACCCTGTATGAGATATTCACTATAGTCTTCCATATCATATAAGGTATGATATGCAAAATTAATAAATCTACTCAAGAAAAGCGAAGAAACTCTCAAAAAACAAAAGTATTTGGCTATATGTTTGCGATTCCATCAATTATTTGGTGCTAAAATAGTATACTGAGTACAAACAAAATTATAAAATGATTTCACCATCTATTTATTGGAGTTTTCAATTAGCGATTCTCCACCAGATTGGTGCAGTTTTTTTGTGGTTATAAAGAAAACGTGAAATTTTGTCAAGCCCATTGACGTGCTAATGTCATTGAATGGTCTTGCCTACGTAGAATAACTCTTTGTCGATGAATCTTCAATTATCAAAAATATTTTGTAAATCAGAAGGTTGCTTTGGTTTGTTGCGAAAAAATTCGTACCTTTGCACGCTCTTAGCAAAAAATAGTGCCAAAGCTTGAATTTAGAGGTGTGGTCGAGGTTCGACAGAATGGGATTGCCTCTTGTCTTCGTTTCTGAAGATGTTTTCTAATTTTTTCAGTCAGTCTGATTTTGCAAAGATAAGGAAAACGTTTGAGAATGGCGCTTGATTTATTAATTTATAAAATTGGATTATGACATTTGAAGAATTGGGATTGAAGGAAGAGATCCTAAAGGCTATCGGTGACCTGGGCTTCGTGGAGCCTATGCCGATTCAGGAAAAGGTTACACCATTCTTGCTTGGCGAGGATAAGTCGGACTTGGTGGCTTTGGCGCAGACTGGTACTGGTAAGACTGCGGGTTTTGGTCTTCCGGTTTTGAACCTTATCGATGCGGACGAACGTGCTATTCAGGCGCTTGTGCTTGCCCCTACGCGAGAGCTTTGCATTCAGATTGCTAATGACTTGAACAATTTCTCTAAATATCAGAGAGGAATGAAGGTGGTGCCGGTTTATGGTGGCGAAAGCATCGTGAAGCAGTTTAAGCAGCTTGACGTGCCGCCTCAGGTGCTTGTGGCTACGCCCGGCCGTCTGATTGACCTTATCGAACGTGGAAAGGTGGATTTGTCCACTATCAAATATCTTATCCTTGACGAGGCTGACGAGATGTTGAACATGGGATTCCAGGAGGACATCGAGCGCATTCTTCAGGAGACTCCGGAGGAGCGCCGCACGTTGCTCTTCTCTGCAACTATGCCTAAGACTATCGCCAATATCGCGAAGCGTTACATGAAGGATGCTGTGGAAATCGCGATCGGACGCAAAAACTCCGGCTCGGAAAATGTGAACCATATATATTACATGGTGCAGGCTAAAAACCGCTATGCGGCTCTGAAGCGTGTGGTGGACATTAATCCGGATATTTACGGCATTATCTTCTGCCGCACTCGTCAGGAGACTAAGGATGTGGCGGAAAATCTTATGAAGGACGGCTACAATGCAGACGCTTTGCATGGCGACCTTTCGCAGGTGCAGCGCGACACTGTGATGCAGAAGTTCCGTATAAAGAACTTGCAGCTGCTTGTGGCTACGGACGTGGCTGCCCGCGGTCTGGACGTGAACAATCTTACTCATGTGATTAACTATAACCTCCCTGATGATGTGGAGAGCTACACGCACCGAAGCGGACGTACGGGCCGTGCTAACAAAACTGGTACGTCTATCTCTATCGTCCATTCTAAGGAGGGACGCAAGATTCGCGAAATAGAAAAAATCATCAACAAAAAGTTTGAACCGGCTCAGGTGCCGACAGGCCTGGAAGTGTGCCAGAGCCAGCTTTTTGCCATGATCGGAAAGCTTCGCAACGCTAATGTGAACGAGGAGCAGATTGACCAGTATCTCCCTATGATTATGGAGCAGCTTGAAGGCATGAGCCGCGAACAGCTTGTGAAGAACTTCGTGTCGCTGGAGTTCAACCGTTTCTTGGATTATTACAAGGATGCTGAAGATCTGAATATTCCGGACAAACCGAGAAAAGACCGCGGCAAGTCTAAGGCTGAATGCACAAGACTGAAGCTTAATGTGGGCGAGCGCGACGGATATTCGCCTAAGAGGGTGCTTGGCCTGATTAACGATACTACTAATGATAAAAACATCAATATTCATGACCTTGAGATAACTTCCCGTTACTCTTTCTTTGATGTTGAGAAAGGGGATGTGCCGCGCCTGTTCAGCGCTTTTGAGGACGTTTATGCTGACGGTTCTATTGTGCTTGCCGAGGTTAAGGGCGACAGAAAGAAGGACGGTGACCGTCGTGAACGCAGAGAACGTGAGCGTGACAGAAAGCGCGGTCGCGAAAGAGACCGCGGACGTGGAGGAAGAGGCGAGCGCAGAGAGGATAAGAAAGGAGGCTTCAGAGGCAAAAACTCTGACAGCGGAAAAGAGTGGCGCACGCGCAGAGATGAGGGCTTCTCAAGAAAGGACAAGGGAAACCGCAAGAACAAAGATAGTTTCAAAAGAGGCAAGTAATCAGAGCAGGCTTCTGCTGAAGAGTGCAGTATAATGATTTTGCAGAGCCAGCCACCAAAGGTTGGCTCTGTTTTGATAATTGGAGTGATTTTGAACGACACGTTTCTTACTATATCGGATATTTCGGAAGGTCTGTACAAGGAGAAGGGAAGCAAGTTCCTCGCTTTCGCAATTCCTGTGACGGATGTGGAGGAGGTCAAAGAGCATATTTCTGACTTCAGAAAGATGTATCATGACGCCCGGCACGTTTGCTATGCTTATATGCTCGGGCCGGAGGCCAAGGAGTTCAGAGCGAACGACGACGGCGAACCGTCCGGAACGGCTGGAAGACCTATACTCGGCATTATCCAGTCTAACAACCTGACTAATGTGCTGATTGTTGTGGTGAGGTATTTCGGCGGAACAAAACTTGGCACAAGCGGGCTTATTAACGCTTATAAAGAGGCGTCGGCTGATGCGGTGCAGAATAATCAGATAGTGGAGAAAACTGTCGATGAAATGGTGAAAATCCGCTTTGAATATCCTTTTATGAATGATGTGATGAGGATAGTTAAGGAGGAGAGCCCGACGATAGTGGAGCAGTCTTTTGACATGGACTGTTTTATGAGTTTGCAGATTCGCAAACGTGATATGCCCAAACTTCGCTCCCGCCTTGAAAAGGTGGAGTCTCTGGATGTGATAGAGGAGTGAGCAAGAGAAAAAAAGGAGCGATACATTGATGTTAACATCGATGTGTCGCTCCTTTTCTTTTAGCTATTGTTTAATCAATTCTTGTGATTTTGGCGCCGAGAGCGTTGAGGCGTTCGTCTATGTTTTCGTAGCCTCTGTCGATTTGCTCAATATTGCTGATGGTGCTTGTCCCTTTAGCGCTAAGCGCCGCGATAAGCAAGGCGATGCCCGCTCTGATGTCCGGCGAACTCATGTTTGCAGGACGCAGCGTGGTCTGTTTTGCAAGCCCGATGACCGTAGCCCTGTGCGGGTCGCAGAGTATAATCTGAGCGCCCATGTCTATTAGTTTGTCAACAAAGAAGAGGCGGCTTTCGAACATCTTCTGATGAATCAGCACGCTGCCCTGAGCCTGGGTGGCCACTACGAGGAACACGCTGAGCAAGTCTGGCGTGAGTCCCGGCCATGGAGCGTCTGCAAAGGTCATGATAGAGCCGTCTATGAATGTGTCTATCGTGTACTTGTCCTGCTTAGGGATGTAGATGTCGTCACCACGTCTTTCGAGCTTGACTCCAAGCCTTCTGAAGGCGTTAGGAATCATGCCCAGCTCGTCATAATGCACATCCTTGATGGTTATCTCCGAGCCTGTCATGGCCGCCATGCCTATGAAACTGCCAATCTCAATCATGTCTGGCAGAATCTCATGAGAGCAGCCGTTGAGGCTCTCCACTCCATTTATTGTGAGCAAGTTAGAGCCGATGCCTTTGATGTCTGCCCCCATCCGGTTGAGCATTTTGCAGAGTTGCTGTATGTACGGTTCGCAAGCGGCGTTGTATATGGTTGTAGTGCCTTTGGCAAGAACAGCCGCCATGACAATGTTTGCCGTTCCGGTAACCGACGCCTCGTCGAGCAGCATATAGACGCCGTTCAGAGTGTCGGCCGTTATTCTGTAAATTTTGCTGTCGCCGTCGTATGTGAACTCCGCGCCGAGTTTCTGTATTCCGGTAAAGTGCGTGTCAAGCCTTCTTCGCCCTATCTTGTCGCCTCCGGGCTGCGGAATAACCGCCTTGCCGAATCTTGCCACCATAGGGCCGACCAGCATGACTGAGCCGCGCAAAGAGGCGCACCGTTTAAGGAAGTCGTCTGTCTCCAGATAATTAAGGTTGACGTTGTCCGCTTTGAACGAATAGGTTCCGGCTGCCTCCTTTCTGACCGAAACGCCCATGTCTATCAGCAACTGTATAAGGTTGTTGACGTCCAATATATTTGGGACGTTGCTTATTGTTATGGTCTCGTTAGTCAGCAGGGTGGCGCATATAACCTGAAGAGCCTCGTTTTTCGCACCCTGCGGAATTATGTCGCCTTTGAGCGATATGCCGCCTTCAATTACAAATTTAGCCATGATAAGTTGTATTGTTTTGTCTGAAAAATGTATGGAGCGCAACCTTTCGGGGCTGCGTTCCATATTCTGTTTTTAGGTGGGTTCTATAAATTCATTTCGAGGAATTAGTGCCGAAAAGTTTATCAACCCACGATTTGTGCTTTTTGATTATAAAAGGTGAATTTATAGAACTCACCTTTAGTTGTCCAGCAAAGCCATCTCTTCCTCCAGAAGTGGCGCCGCGGTTATATGTTTTTTGACGCTGCAGCATATTTTGCCGTCGTTCAGCTCTATTACGATTTCGTCATCTTCGTTAATTTCGCCGGTGAGCAGCACCTCCGCAATTTCATCTTCCACATACTTCTGTATAGCGCGTTTCAGCGGTCTGGCTCCAAATTGCACGTCATAACCTTTTTCGGCGATGAACGACTTGGCGTCGTCTGTGAGCGTGAGCGTGTAGCCCAGGTCTTTGATACGCTTGTAAACACCCTTCAGTTCAATGTCGATAATCTGTTTGATGGACTCTTTGGAGAGCTGGTCAAACACGATGATGTCGTCCACACGGTTAAGAAATTCCGGCGAGAACGTTTTGGAGAGAGCCTTCGTGATAACTCCGTGCGCGAACTCCTTGTCGTCTTTTTTGTCGGAGCGAGTGTAGCCGATCCCGCCGCCAAACTCCTTCAGCTGCCTTGTTCCTACGTTAGAAGTCATTATGATGACGGTGTTTTTGAAGTCAATCTGTCGGCCGAGACTGTCTGTCAGTCGCCCTTCGTCCAAAACCTGCAACAGCAAGTTGAACACGTCCGGATGCGCCTTTTCGATTTCGTCGAGCAGCACAATGGAGTACGGCTTGCGTCTTACGCGTTCGGTGAGCTGACCTCCCTCTTCGTAGCCAACATATCCCGGAGGCGCGCCAATAAGTCTGGAGACGGAAAATTTCTCCATGTATTCGCTCATGTCTATGCGTATAAGAGCGTCGTGCGACTCAAACATCTCTTTGGTCAGCACCTTTGCAAGGTGTGTTTTGCCCACACCTGTAGGGCCGAGGAATATAAATGTTCCGATAGGCCTGTTCGGGTCTTTCAGCCCAATTCTGTTTCTTCTGATGGCCTTGACTATCTTTGTGATTGCGTCGTCTTGGCCTATGATGCTCTGCTTTATGGTTGGCTCCATGTTCAGCAGTTTTGTGTTTTCGTCTTGCGTCATCTTCTGGATAGGCACACCGGTCATGAGCGAGATTACCTCGCGCACATTGTCTTCGGTCACCACCTGAGGCTCGTTTCTGAGCGAGTCGTGCCACTTCATTGTTTCGGTCTTCAGCTCCTTTTCGAGCAATATTTCCTTTTCACGGAAGCCGGAAGCAAGGTTGAAGTTGCCAGACTTTATGGCGTTCCCTTTCTCTTCGCCGACAGCCTTCAGAGCGTTTTCAAGGTTAGTGATGTGAACTGGGATGTCTGCGCTGTTGAGGTTCTTCATGCGAGCGCCGGCCTCGTCAAGAGCGTCAAT
>CALGHE010000088.1 GCA_937915765.1 uncultured Bacteroidales bacterium
GTTGACACCACAGTTTTCAGGTCAAGCACGTCCTTGTACCGGATATGCCTTTCGTCAGGTCTTGGGTGAACCGTGATTCCTTCCGCTCCGAAAGCCTCGCAGTCTTTCGCCACTTTAAGAATATCCGGCACATTGCCGCCACGCGCATTGCGGATCGTGGCTACCTTGTTTATGTTGACACTAAGTTTAGTCATTTTTTTACATTAAAGAATTTAAGTCTTTTTTAGTCTCAGCGAGAAGGCGCAAGATTTGCGTCTGCATCAGATGTGCAAAGTATGTCCCATGCGCACCTTTTTTGTTTTGATGTAGAATTCGTTGTAGCAGTTCGGTGTTATTTCAATCGGAACGTTCTCAACGATTTCAAGGCCGAAACTTTCAAGGCCTATCCTTTTTACAGGATTGTTGGTCATCAGACGCATCTTGTTTACTCCAAGCTCCCTTAAGATTTGCGCGCCTACGCCGTAGTCGCGTTCATCAGGCTGAAAGCCGAGATGCACGTTTGCGTCAACTGTGTCAAGGCCCTCTTCCTGCAGCTTGTAAGCTTTTATTTTGTTCATCAGCCCGATGCCTCGACCTTCCTGATTCATGTAAACAAGCACGCCTTTTCCAGCTTTTTCAATGCGTTTCATCGCTTCGTGCAGCTGTTCTCCGCATTCGCAGCGCATAGAGCCGAATATGTCGCCGGTGGCGCAAGACGAGTGCACACGCACAAGAATAGGCTCGTCTGCTTTCCATTCTCCTTTTATAAGGGCCATGTGCTCAAGCCCGTTAGATTTCTGTCTGAACGGTATGAGCTTGAAGTTTCCGAACGCGGTAGGCATGTTCACCATATCTCCCTTTTCTACCAAAGACTCCTGCTTAAGTCTGTAGGCGATAAGGTCTCTGATGGTTATAATTTTTATTCCGAACTTTTTAGCCACTTCCACAAGCTGAGGCATTCTGGCCATTGTTCCGTCTTCGTTGAGAATCTCGATCAGAGCGGCTGCAGGCTGAAGACCTGCAAGTCGAGCCAAGTCAACCGCCGCCTCTGTATGCCCGGCTCTTCTGAGCACTCCTTTGTCCTGCGCGTAAAGCGGGTTGATGTGGCCCGGACGACCGAAAGTGGCAGGTGTCGAATTCGGGTCGGCAAGCGCCTGTATCGTTGCGGCGCGGTCGTAGATAGAGACTCCGGTAGTGCAGCCTTCGAGTTTGTCAACTGTCACGGTGAACGGAGTGCCTAATATTGATGTGTTATTGCCCACCTGATGAGGTATTTCCAGCTCGATGCTTCGCTTTATAGTAATAGGCGCGCATAAAACTCCGCGACCCTCCTTGAGCATGAAATTTACTTTTTCGGGGGTGATTTTCTCTGCCGCCACGATGAAGTCTCCTTCGTTTTCACGGTCTTCGTCATCAACAACAATCAGGAACTCTCCGTTACGGAAGTCCTCAATCGCCTCTTCGATAGTATTTAGTTTGAAATTATCCATTTTGTTTTTAAATTATTTCTTCCGTTGTAATGTCATTGTCTTTTGAAGAGCTTTCGTCTCCATCCTCTGTACCTTCGTCAAATGCGGAGGTTTGCGTAAAGTTCGGATTTTCCGTATCTATCTTCTTTTTACGTTTGAACAATGATTTGAAGTTTATGTTTATCGAGATCATAGAGTCCGTGGCAGCCAAGTATGTAAGATATATTCCCAAAGGGAACAATACAGCAGAGCTCAGCCACATTCCAGACCACACGTGCCAGACGCCTTCTCGAGCCATCTTATAGCCCATGTTGTCTATAATATAGTAGATGATGAACAGGAACACAGATATCACGACAGGCACTCCAAGTCCTCCTTTTCGGATGATAGCTCCAAGAGGAGCGCCGATGAAGAAGAACACGAGGCAGGCGAACGAGAGCGTGAACTTGCGGTGTCTCTCTATGTCATGTCTGCGCGTGTTGCGGTCTATCATTCTTTCTCTTTCGATGTATTTGTTTTTCAAATCCTCCATGTTCTGATTCGCGTGCATTGTCGCATAGTTTAGAATATCTTTCTTCACTATGGTGTTCTTTTTGCTGAATAGCGAATCTATGTTGTACTGATTTTTGTCAGCGAGCGAACTTGTCAATTCTGCGAGCGGCAAGTTTTCTACGCCTGCCACACGGTTGAAGTATCGTTCGTTGACAAACATCTCTGTGGTTCTTCTGTTGATGCTGTCAGAACGTTTGGTCAAAGAATCGACTGCGTACGTCAGGGCGTCGAGGTCTTTGCACGTCCATCTGTTAGATGCCGCGCTCTCGTCCGTGCGGTTGAAGTTCGAGTCGAAGTCAATGAGCATCTGCCGGTAAGAGAATGTCTCTCTTCTGTAAGGCACGTTTTTGGCGTTTTCTTGTGTCTCTTTCAGGTTTTCGAACGACTCTCCGCTGTACAGTTCCAAAATGAGGTTGAGCTTGTCGTCAGACATCTTCAGACGCCCGGAGTCTGCTGTGATTATCGTCGCTTTATCAACTATGCCGTACTGTCCGCTAAATTCGTCGGGGAACTTGTATATCATAAGGTCTTTGAGCAGCTTGCTGTCTCTGTCTTTCTCCCTCACGTATATGCTTATGCTTTTTATGTCCTTGTAGAAAGAGCCTTCCGGAATCTCCACTTCGGGCGACTTCTGACTCATAGAGCGCAGCAGCACATAGAGCTTTGTCTGAATCTTCGGCATTGCCTCGTTGGAGAAAAAGAAAGCTCCGACGCATATAAGCGTTATGAAGACCAAAAACGGTTTCATGATGCGGAAAAGAGATATGCCGGCGGCTTTCATGGCTATCAGCTCCATGCGTTCGCCAAGATTTCCGAAGGTCATAAGAGAGGAGAGCAGTATCGCCAAAGGCAGCGCCATGGGTACGAGAGACAGAGCCGCATATCCGAAAAATTCAAAGAGAACGGATATTTCGAGCCCTTTCCCGACCATCTCGTCAACGTATTTCCACAAAAACTGCATCAGCACGATGAACAGGCACACGAAAAACGTGGCGAAGAACGCGCCAAGATAGTCCTTTATGAGAAACAAATGTAGTCGTTTTATACGCATTTTGTCTAATGATTGTATTTTTTGCAAAAATAACTAAATTTTGCAAACTATGCTAAATTTTGGAATTTTAAAACATGGAGCAGGCTATTTTTATTGCTCATTTTTCTCTATTTTTATGTCGGAGGCTTTGCAAAGCCCTTGTTTTGGGGAGGTTTGTCGCGCGGATGCGGTTTCGTAGGAAAATGTTAAGAAAATAACTTCGGGTTTCTCTGCGATTCTTTCGGCTCAAGTGTTTTTTTTTATTTATTTTTTTCTACTTTTGTAGGACATTAAACTTAGGGCTTATGATTACAAAAATTATAGAAGAAAATTTAATTCAGGAAACCAAGTCTTACATTTTGAATGCGTCTGACATTGTTATTGTTACGCATACCTCTCCAGACGGCGACGCTATGGGCTCTTCTCTCGGATTAGCTCATTTCTTGCGATCCATAGACAAGTCGGTTACGGTGATTGTGCCTAATTCCTATCCTAAGTTTTTAAAGTGGATGCCGAGTGTCGCGCGTGTCGTGAATTTTGAGGAGGAGCGTGAACGGTGCGAGAGGGTTTTCAATGAAGCTGACCTGATATTTGCTCTGGATTTCAACGTGCTCACCAGAATAGGGGCGATGGCCGCTTTTGTGGCGGACGCTAAGGCGACCAAGATTCTTGTTGACCACCATCTGTATCCGGGTAACTTTGCTGACGTGATAATCTCTTATCCTAATATATCGTCAACGTCCGAAATGGTCTTTAGGCTAATATGCCGTATGGGATATTTCACCGAGATGAGCAAGGCTTGTGCCGAATGTATATACACTGGTATGATGACGGATACGGGCGCTTTTACTTATAACTCTAACAGCTCTGAAATCTACAGCATCATATCCGAGCTGCTGAAGAAGGGCGTTGATAAGGACGCAATATATGACAAGGTTAACAACAACCATTCGCTTAGCCGTTTCCAGCTGCTGGGCTACGCTCTTAACAATAAGATGAGGGTGTTCCCCGAATATAGAACCGTGCTTATCACTCTAACAAAGGAGGAGCTGGAAAAGTTCAGCCATAGAAAGGGCGATACGGAAGGGTTTGTGAACATGCCGCTATCAATTGAAAATATCGTGTTCTCTGCCTTCTTTACGGAGGATGCGGAAAAGGTGAAGGTGTCGTTCAGGTCTCGTGGTAATTTCCCTGCAAATGAGTTTTCTGCCAAGATTTATGGTGGAGGCGGGCATCTAAACGCGGCCGGCGGCGAGTCGTACAGGACTATGGAAGAGACTGTGGATATGTTTGAGAAGGCTTTGGTCGAGTATCAGACCATGTTGTTGGAAACTAAATTGTAAGTGTATGATGAAGCGCGTGGTTCTTGTGTCTGTTGCGGCTCTTGTGTTGACGGCGTGTAAGGACGGCGCTCCGCAGGTCCCTGCCAACAAGTTGCCTAAAGACACTTATTTTGAGGATATGATGGAGTTTAACAAAGGGTTTGTCGAGTTTGAGACGGCGGAAATAGATTCGTTTATCTCTGCTAATAACTTGGATATGCGGCAGACTCCTTCGGGTTTGCGTTACAGGATTACCGAAGAGGGAGGAGCGAAGCCTGAAAGCAAGAGCGTTGTGGCGTTCAGATATACGGTCTCTTTGCTTGACGGGACTGTTTGTCCTTATATCAAAGAAAAAGAGGTGGTGAAGAAACTTGGTGCCGGCTCTTTGGAAAAGGGCTTTGAAGAGGCTTTGATGATGCTTGGCAAAGGCGGTAGCGGCGATTTTATCGTGCCGTCCTATCTTGCGTTTAGCGTGTCTGGGTATAAGGATTGCGTGCCGTCAAGAACACCGGTAAGGTGCTCTATTGAACTTGTGGATATTAAGGCTGCCACTGCAAAATGATTGATTTCTGAAGTGTAACTTGTATAAGTTGCCTTGTTTGATAAAAAAATACGGAGCGGTGAACGTGAGGTCGCCGCTCCGCTTTTGTATTTGTAAGTGCGTCATCAGTCGTTCATCAGTTTGTCTAATTTATTTGATGTCAGAAACAGAAGAATGGCGGCAAAGCCTGCAAAATAGACAAATATCATAAAGAAGTCGTGCAGCGAGTTGATCTGATAGCCTAAAAACTCTGTCGCTTTTATAACTTCGCCCGTCTTGTGGTCTATCTCCGGGTAAAGCGCGCTTAGGGTTCCTGAAAATTTATTTGCAGTGGCGGAAGATAAGTACCATACGCCCATCATAAGCGAGGCAAATCGTATTGGTGACAGCTTGTTGACTAGTGACAGACCTATCGGTGACAGACATAGCTCGCCGAGTGTCAGTATGTAATAGAGGCCTGTAATCCAGATCATGCTCACTTTTTCGCTGGGCGACAAGTCTTTCACGCCTAAAGAAAGAATGTAGAAGCCTAATGTAAGCAGCAAGATGCCTGTTGCCAGTTTCTTTGTTGAACTGATGTGTATCTCTTTTCGTTCAAAGAAGTACCACATGGAGGAGAATAACGGAGCCATCATCACTATGAATATTGCGTTGAGCGACTGAAAGAAGCTTGTCTTTATCTCTTTGCCGAATATAACCCTGTCTGTCTGCTCGTCTGTGAAGTAGGTGAGCGACGCTCCTGCTTGTTCAAAAGCGGACCAAAAGAATATTGTGAAGAACGCAAGGATGTAGATTGCCCAAATTTTACGCTTCTCGCTTTTGGTCAGGCTTGCGTCGGTTATGACGAAAGCCGGCACGGTTATGCACAGACTGAATATGGAGGCTCCGAAGATGTCGCCGTCAAATATGTAAAAGAGGCTGGCGAACAGCACGGCTTCAAGTAGCAGAAACATGAGCGGTCTTGTAAAGCTGACCGGCTTTTTTTCTGCTGTTGTTTTGGGTTTGCTGACTGGCATGCCAAGCTCTTTGCCTTCCGGACTGATAAGGTATTTGTCTTTGAACAAGATGAAAATCAATGTGCCGATGACCATTCCTGCAAATGCGGCAAGAAAGCCCCACTTGAAATCCGAAGGGTCTTCTGTCTCTCCAAACGAACCGCACACTAAAGGTGAAAAGAATGCGCCGAGGTTGATGCCCATGTAAAAAATTGTGTAGGCGGAGTCTTTGCGTTTGTCGTTCTGTTCATATAGTTCTCCTACCATTGTGGATATGTTTGGCTTGAAAAAGCCGTTTCCTATTATTAGTAAGCCTAATCCTATAAGCATCAATATGTTAGCGAGCTGAAAATTGTTCAGGTTTGAAGCGCTCAAAAAGAGCGAGAACTGTCCCATTGCCATGAGAACGCCGCCGCTGATGATGGATTTGCGGTTGCCTAAATATCGGTCTGCTAAATATCCGCCGATTAGTGGCGACAAGTACACGAGCCCGGTGTAATTGCCGTAAAGATTGGACGCCGCCTCTTTGTTCATTAACAAAGCTTTTGTAAGGTAAAGCACGAACAGAGCGCGCATGCCGTAATAACTGAACCTTTCCCACATCTCTGTGGCAAAAAGTAGATATAGCCCTCTTGGGTGTTTTGTATTGCTCATGTTTATCAAATTAAAAGTGCTGCAAATTTATAAAAAAATTGTTCCTGCAGAATTTGAACTGTGGATAAAAATCGCGCTCAATTTGTTGGAAGTCGTCTGAATAAAGTGATTTTGGCTTTTGCAGTAAGAGAAAAATTTTTACATTTGCAGAACATTTTTGTTCAATCGAACGTCGTTAATTTTAAATTTGATAATAAGATGAAAAAGGTTGGTTTATTGGCGATTGCCGTTTTGTTTGCCTTTGTTGCAAACGCAAGAAGTTTTGAGCTCAAGCCTAACGGTTGGAAGGTTGGCGACTCTCGCAGTTATGATTATGTGAAAGTGGATGCGAAGGGTGAGACTGATAATGATAAAATGATTTTGACTGTCAAATCTGTAGAAAAGGATAAATATCTGCTCGATTACCAAAATGTCTCTGATACAGCCAGTTCAGGTTATGCTTCTTTGAGAATGGTGCTGGGGGATTCGCTTGCCTCGGCGCTCGACTCGTTTGTGTATAAGTTCTCTTTGACTAAAGATGGTGAGTTCGCTCATTTGGAAAACTACAAAGAGTGCATTGGTCTGTTTGGCGATAACCTGCTGGGAAATATAATGGTGTCCATGGTAGGTAGCACCCAAAAGGAAGCGGAAGATAAAGTTATGGCAGAGATAAGGGATATTTATTGGTTCATGAACAGAACGTATGATGACAAGAAAAACAATGTTTTTAAAAGAAATATTCTTCTTGACAACGTAATCTTTTATGAAGATGTGCCGGTAAATGTGAGAGCTGGCTCTGTGGAAGGAAAGCTGACCCTGGTGCTGACTGCAAATATCCCGGCAGAGAAGGTTTTGGTAGCTACAGAGAAAGCGTTAAGAGAGATGATGGGTAATATGGCTAAATCCATGGGTGTTCAGCCAAGTATGTTCGATGCCAAGATAAAGGAATCGTTGGACGAACTAAAGAAACAAGAATACTCAATAGCAATAAAAGAAACTGTAGTTTTTGACGAAAAGACTGGCTGGCTTGTCTCTTACGACAGAGTGGTGGACACTATCAGTGCGGCTGAAGGGAAAACAATTGTGAGTTCACGACGTTCAATAACTGCTAAATGATTGAAAAACAGTAATTAATATAAATTAAAATTAAAAATGAAAAAGGTTGGTTTATTTATTGTGGCGGTAGCGTTTGCCGCTTTTGCCAATGCTGCAGAAATTGTGGTGAAGCCTCAGGGCTGGAAAGCTGGTGACGTTCGTAAATACGATTGCGTGACAGTGGATAAAGATGGAGAGATATTGAATCATGCAATGTATGTGGCTGTTAATTCAGTGGAGAAAGATAAATATCTGATGGATTACCAATTGGCTATTACTGATACAGCGAGCCACTCTTATCAGGCAATGAAAATGATGTTAGGTGATTCGGTTACGACGGCTATGAATGATTTTGTTTATAAGTTCTCGTTGAATAAAAATGGTGAGTTCGGACATTTTGAAAACTATCAGGACTTGAACGCTTTGTTTGGAAATGGTTTGATGGGTGCTCTGATGGAATCTCTGGTGGGCTCTAGCCAGAAGGATGCAGAAGACAAATATTTGTCTGAAATGCAAAATGTCTATTGGTACATGAACAAGAAGTTCGACGATAAGAAAGAGAATGTTATCAAGAGAGATTTTACTGTGACGATAACAGCTTTTGATGATGTGGAAACAAAGGTAAGAGTGGGCTCGTTGGAGGGCAAGCAAACTTTTGTGCTGACTGCAAATATTTCGGCAGAGAAGGTGTTTGCATCTTCTGAGAAAACGTTAAGAGAAGCAATGAATAATATGGCTAAATCCATGGGCGTTCAGCCAAGTATGTTCGAGGATAAGATAAAGGAGAAGCTGGATGAACTGAAGAAGGTAGAAAGTACAATGGCGATCAAGGAAACTGTTGTTTTTGATGAAAAGACCGGCTGGTTTATCTCTTTTGATAGAGTGGTGGAGGCAACTTCTGGTGGCGAGACTAGTGTAGTCTCGCGAGTCACAACTACTTCTAAGTAAATGATTGAAAATTAAAGAAAGTCTGCAATTAAAGTATTGCGGACTTTTTTTTGTTCTGCTGTCTAATGTGATGCGCTTGCTTTGTGAAAAAATCTTGTTACCTTTGCAAAAAAAATTAATCGTATGAACAAGGTATCGGAAAACCCTTTCAAAAACCGAACGGACAGCCAGACTATGCTGGTGATTGTCTCGTCGCTCTTCGTGACCATGTATTTGGTCTCTAATATCATGGCTGTCAAGGTCATAGGTTTCTTTAATCTTTTCTATTTTGATGCAGGGACGATAACATTCCCTTTCGCCTATATGTTGGGTGATGTGCTCACCGAGATGTGGGGCTACAAAACGGCGAAGAAGGTGATATGGATGACTTTCGTCTGCAATATCATTCTTGTGGTCTGCACAATGATTGGGGTGTGGCTGCCGGCTCCGGATTATATGGCGGAAACCTCCGCAGCATATCAGCACATCTTCACCTACGTGCCGCGCATAGTGATTGGTTCGTTAGTGGGATTTGTCTGCGGAGAACTTTCTAACGCATGGCTGATGGAGAAAATAAAGCAGAAGACAGAAGGAAAACGTCTTTGGGTGCGCACAATCGGAAGCTCCGTTGTGGGTTACCTTTTAGATACAGTCCCGTTTGTGCTGATAGCCTTTGCAGGCGTTGTGCCAATGGCGGATCTGATTCTGATGATTATCACGCAGTATTTTGCAAAGTTGCTGATAGAGGCGTTTTTAGGAACACCGATGGCGTATGCTGCAATTGGTTTTCTGTCTAAAAGAATGGAGCGAATTTAGTCATGGAACGTTACGCAGAAATTTCAACAAAAATGCCCCGTGAATTTGTGCTGCTGCAAGGTTTGGGCTGCAAGTGGGCAAGGTGCTCGTTCTGTGATTACCATACGGATGTGAGCAACAATCCTTTTGAGGTGAATCGTAAGGTTTTGAATCGGGTGACAGGCAAGTATGGTGTGCTGGACGTGATAAACTCAGGCTCTGGATTTGAACTGGACGAGCAGACTTTAGATTTAATCAAAAAAGTGGTGGAGGAGAAAAAATCCATACGGTTTGGTTTGAAATGCACTATATGTATCGCAATCGGTTGGAGGAGTTTGCCAAACGTTTTGCGCCGGCAAGGGTTAAGTTCCGTTGCGGTATTGAGTCGTTCGACGGTATTCGCAGGGTGCAGTGGAACAAAGGTGTTCCCGCTGATGTGACTGTTGCAGATGTGGCAAAATATTTCAGCGGTGTCTGTCTACTGGTCTGCACGCAAGGCGACACAAAGGAGCGCATCATTACTGACATCGAACTGGCTAAAAAGCATTTTGAGTACATGAGTGTCAACCTATTTTGTAACAACGAAACCGAAGTTCGTCGCGACGAGGAGTTGGCAGACTGGTTTGTGAAAGAGGTTTATCCCCTGATAAAAGATGACGACCGTATCGAGGTGCTGATAGGGAACACCGATTTAGGGGTGGGGTGATTTATGGTGCATGGAAGTTGAAGGTTTTGACACTTTTTTTGCATGGTTAAAATCTTGTTTGTCATGGAAAAAAAGTTTAAAGATCATAAATTCCGCGAAATGAATTTATAGAGCCCACCTTTGCAAATTATTTAGGACTGAAAAAAAGGAAAGCTCCATAGCAATATCTTGCAATAATACATGTCAAGACAATATAAAGCAGCACTCTTAATTTAGAATGATTAATTGTCTTTCGCACTATTATGAACATTGCAAGATAAGGCAAGATTTGCGACAATTGACGAAAAAATGTATAATAATGAGAAAGAAATCGAAGTAAAATCGGAGCTAAAGCATCAAACAAATTGATGTAGATTAGATACGCAAACATCAATATCGTTATAGTGCAGTACAAAGTTTTTTCATGAGAAGAGGCTCCGGACCACATTTTATTGTCGGTGTCTTCTACAATACGGGTGTTAAACATACAGTCGCTTAACTTTCTGTCCGCCATAAGACAAGCAACTATTATACTGCCTATTGTGTATAGTAGAACTATGTACACTACAATCGAGAGGACTGTTATGTTGGGGTATGGATAAATGTTCAAAGAACTAATACTATACAGAAAAATCGCAATAGCGCCGAATATATTTCGCATAACAAGTTGCGCAGACCTCTTTTCTGTTAGAGAAATTACTTTCAGTCCTAAGATGTACTTCCCTGGTGTTTTCCCGTTAAATATAGCATCTTTACACAAATAGAAAAGAGCCAAAGAGGTATAAAGTATCAAGCCAACAAACAATTTGACATCATACAAAGGAATCAGACTTACCATAAAGTCAATTAAAAAAAATATATTAAACCAAATAATGATATCGAAATAAGCGGCAAGCAAATATCTGAATCTGCTAATTTTATTTGTTAAAGCGTTTGTTGCCTGTTCCATATCCGTTGTTTTTTATGTGTATAATCAAATCAGAAAATAATAAATGTCGCAAATGCCTCAAGTAATCGGTTGGAAAATAATTTTATGCAAACCATAAGAGCCATCACCGCAATGACTGCGATTTTCAGTCCTTTGGGTTTAAAAAGTTTATAAATAAAGAAAGAATAGGCAGTTAAGAAGAACCCCCACTGTTTAATATCCTGGAGCAGAACATAGCGTCTTAACTCTTGAATTTCCATATCTTTATATAAATTAAAGTCCTCTATAGGAAGTACGAGGCATGGAAAGAATACAGAGTTGCATAAGAAAAAAAGTATCATGCAAGTCACTATCAATACAGTCCTGTTGTCAAACTTGTCAGACAATGCTGTTTGTTCCGCCTCTTTTCTGGTTAATTTGCTTCCGCAAATATGGTCCCCGATAGTCTTGCCAGTGAAATTGACGCAAAGCATTTCCAAAACGTAATAAAACACAAAGCTGTTCTCTGTCACCAGGTTCTTAATACCACAAGAGGGCAGGAATAAGTGGACGTAAAAAAGGGCTAATGGCAGATTGCGGAGCAACAGCAGCCATGCTGGCAATGTCCTGTTTTCTTTTTCGACAGCGATGCCTACGACGTGTTTTCCAAAACTTCTTTGTCCGAAAAAAAGGTCTTTTGACACAAGTAGCAAGAAAAATAAAATATGTGAAATAACATCATTGTCCGTATTAGTGTCACAAAGATTAAGTGGCAAGAAGGAACATAGATAGTAGATAATGCGTATAATATAAACGATTGTGAAAATGTCTATCAAGGCAGCACACAACCATTCCGCTTTGCTGGCTTTGTTATTCACCATATCCTTAAATTCCGCAACACTACATTAATAAAAACTTTTTTTTAATCCTGAACAGCAAAGTTTGCTCAGTTTTTTTCCGTGTTTGAAAATTAGCTTGTTTTTAGTGTTGCTATAGAAAACAAACAAATTTTTTATCGGCACGGAATTTGGTATGCAAAAAAATAATCCTAAAATCACTCTTCTAAGAGTTTTTCTTGCAAATGTATGCAAATTCTTGTAGATTCTTCAAAAAAAATCAAGTTTTTACTGATTTTCTGCAATATTGTCCTAAATAATTTATAAGAAAAAATAAAAAAGTAAGTTGAGCGCTAAAATTAGATGCTGTTTAAATTTATCTAAAATATTTTGTTAAGCATCAGAAAACAGAAGGCTAATTGAATCATGGCCACTACAGTTCCCGCATGAAACTCAAAGCTTTTCCTTTATCAGTTTTTACAATGAATTTTTCACTCATAAATAACGATTATTATATGTTTAAAGATAGCCGTTCACACCCACTCATCCAAAATTGCAACATGAAGCCAGATACGTATTAGTGAATGTTTTGCAAATGCCTATATGTCAGTGCGGACGGATTGCAAGTCAGACCAGTCAGATGATAGAAGATTGCTTTATCAAATCAATCACCTTTAATTCCCTTTTGCTGGTCACACTAACTTCATGATAAACAGAATGAAAGTAATATCCGCTATTACCAAGTACGTATATGTCATCAATAAATCCAAACTTGTTATAATGAACAATACAACTTTCCATTCGCCATGATCCTAAACTTGCTTTTGTTTCTAAATCCAAATCATCAGACAATGACTGAATTGACTCTAATTGCAATCCTTTAAAACTATCTGTTTTTTCAAATACGATTGGCAGAAATAATTGATTAATAAATTCAATTTCAACAAATTGTCCCGACATACCTATCTCACAGTCTTCAGGACAAGAAAAAACGACAATTTTATCTCTATCTAAAAAAAACAAATATACGAAACTTACTAATAGACAAATGGATAAAGCAATCATTTTTTTCATTTTCGTGTACCGTTAAGTTGTTTAAATTTAATTCAAAAAAAGATAGCTGTTCACACCCACTCCTCCAAATACTTCTCAATGTTCCTTGTCTCGCCGCTGAAGTTCGC
>CALGHE010000089.1 GCA_937915765.1 uncultured Bacteroidales bacterium
GAGAGATTTCCGGCTTCAGGGTACCTCACCTTGTATTTGTCGTTCAGATATTTGAAGTCGTTGGAGAGCGACACCTTTTCTGCTCCGGACAAAGAGGTCAGCACAACCACAGTTCCTGCCGCAAGGTCGCCGATGCGCTGCTTGTCTTTTGAGTTCAGGTATGCGATGATAGCCGGAACGCCCCAGAAAAACTGGTCCACAGTTAGCAGAATGTGCCTCAGCATGCAGGCGGACAAGGTAGGCGCAGAGCCGTTTCGCATGACAACAGCCGTGCCGGTGCAGATCTTGCCGATGCTCTTGCCGTGGTTGAAGTATTCCATTATTGGTTTTGTAAATCCGATGAGGATGAATGTTAGCACAACGACAACCCAAAAAAGCTCATTGTTTGTTGAGTTAACAAATTTTTTGAAAGCGGCATTTTTTTCGTAAATCCAGATGAGTCCTCCATAAAACGCAAAGTACAAAACAATCATTGCAATATAATCTATGAAAAGAGAACCCATTCTCCTGCCAAGTCCTGCCGCAGTGTAGTTTATGCGCACGTACTGTCCTGTCAATATCTTAATTTTCTGGCTCATTTTTTTCCTTTTTTTCTGTTGTGACGGTTCCTTCTGCTGTGGCCGCCTTACGTTAGTCTTGCAAATGTAAGTCTTTTTTTTCAAAAAATGTGTTGAAAACGGATTAAAAACTATATATTTGTGAATCAAAAAAGATAGACTTTAATTTTACGAATGAAAGAGGCTGTATTTGTAAAGAGAAACGAGAAGAAGTGGAAGCTCATAGAGAATAATCTTGGCAGAATGGACAAGCTCGCGGTAGATGAGCTTGCGGACCTGTACACGGAGGTTACGTCCGACTTGTCGTTTGCCCAGAGCCACTATCCCGAATCGAGGATAACTGAATATCTGAACAATCTTGCCGCCAAGGTGCATACCGGCGTTTACGGCAAGCGCAAGGAGACTGCCCGCGGTTTCTTGTCGTTTTGGACGGAGACCATGCCGCGCACTGTGTGGGAAAGCCGAAAGGCTCTGCTGGTGTCGTTCTCTGTGTTTGTGCTGAGCGTGCTGATTGGGGTGCTGTCTGAGCTCAACGACCCGACATTCTCCTCCCAAGTGCTGGGATCGGGTTACGTAGAAATGACTTTGGAGAACATAGCGAAGGGCAAGCCGACAGACGTTTATGATTCTGGAAATGAATTGGACATGTTCTTGGGGATAACTATAAATAACGTAAGAGTTGCGTTTAACTGCTTTATGTGTGGCATCTTCACTTTTTTTGGCACGGGGTATTTTTTGTTGAGGAACGGGGTTATGCTTGGCTCGTTCCAGACCTTCTTCTTCACGCATGGTGTGGGTATAGAATCTATGCTTGCGATATGGATTCACGGCACATTGGAGATATCGTCCTTGGTGATAGCAGGCGGCGCAAGCATAGAGCTGGGCAGGGGCTGGCTGTTGCCGGGAACGTACTCGCGCAAGAAGTCATTCGTGAATAGCGCGCTCAGAGGTGTCAGGCTTATGATTTCCGTTACGCCGCTGTTCGTGATAGCCGGTTTCCTGGAAGGGTTTGTCACGAGGCATGCCGAATGGCCAAATGTGGTGAGGCTTTTCATAATTTTGGCGTCTCTCGCTTTTATCATATATTATTATGTGGTATTGCCGGTGAAGGTCAGCGGCAGAAAGATTGACGCAAGTATGTTTAAAAATTTATTCAGTAAGATATGGAGAAGGTGAGAGTGACGTTTTTTAGATGGGCTGTTGCTGCGTTGCTTGCGTTGTTCTCTCTTCAGGGAGCGGTTGCCGCCTCGATTAGCGACGACCTCCTTGAACAGCACCGGGAGGATGGCTACAAATGTGTCTTTCATAAGCAGAAAGACCAGAATGACTTCAGTTTGATGCACGAAATAAATGAACTTATCTGGAAATTTATAGAATTTGTGTTTGAACACCCGTTGCCGTTTATTGCGGCGTTTGTGGTACTGATTGTTGCGATTTTGTTGATGAACGGCAAGTTCCGTAAGAAACAGCAAGGTGTTGGCGACGTGGGGCGTGTAACCCTGAAGCGGGAAGAGATGAGCGAGGCCTCTATAGAGGAACTATTGAACAAGGCATACGGCCAGAGCCGTTGGGACGAGGTGATAAGGCTCTATTACCTGCTCACGCTGCGTTCTCTTGCGAAATTCAAAATGCTGGAGTTTGACGAGGGAAAAACGCCTGGCGAATATGTGTACGAAGCTAAACTGAAAGACAAAAGCGCTCTGCGCAAACTGACAAGCCTGTTTGTCTATGTGCGTTATGGCGATGTGGGGGCGAGCAAGCAGGATGCGGACAGAGCGTCGCTTATGCACGAGTCTATTTTGTCAACTGTTAAAGAAATGAGAAGGAGGGGCAGATCGTGAAAAAAAACAGTAAAATAATATTGGTGGCTGTTGTTGCAGCTGTTCTGCTGGGCGTGCTGGTCTATTCTGTGAGCAAAGTTTGGGACAGAGAGTCTAAAAGAGAGGTCACGTTGTCGCACTATGACGACGAACCTTTCGGACGCAATATATTTGACGATGTGATGTCTAAGTCGCTGAAAAACGGCTACGAATACCGCTCTGTCAGAACTGGTTCTTATACTTATAGTTACAATTATCTGGACGAGGTGCACAAAACATTGAAAGACAGTGGCAAAATACGCAGCAAGGACAAACTGACCTGCATTGTGGACGCTAAAAATTATGGATTGCCTTACATCGAAGATAGTATAGGTTATAATTTTGTGGAAAAGGGAAATGTCTTGGTTGTGCTTGGCGGTTGCAGGGTTGATATATATGAAAACAAAAGTTTGCGAGAAAGCTGGATGATGACAACTCGCTATTATTATGATGTGGCACAAGATCTTATTGAAGAGATAGAAGAGGACTCGGTAAAACATACGGATGTGACGATACGTACGGCGGAGGGCAAGAGGGTCAAGGTCTCTGTTCCGTCGTGTTTTGATGTGGCGTGTTTTTCGTACGGAATTGAATATGAAGATGACTCGGATGATGAAAATGACGATGATGTGATAAAGGAAGAGGACTTGCAGTCCATGGACGAAGATACTGCGTCTGAACTGGCGGAGGTTGCTGATGCAGAGAACGTGGAAGATGAGCAATCCTTGTCGTCTGTTTCGAAAGTTCTTAGTGATACAGCGGCTCCTTATTCCAAGGCGGCGGACGACTCTGTTCTGATGAAGCAGATGGAAGCGGCGGCATTGTCAGATACTCTTGTGGACGAAGGTGACCATTACGAAGAGTATTCAGGAGTAATGGTTGAAGACGAAGATGGACGAAGGTGGATGTTTAGGAGAAAAGGCATCAGTAATGCGGATGTGGAGGTTATAGCTTATTCGGGAACAAATCCTGTGGCTTTCCGTGTCAGGATGGGGAAGGGTTATGCATATTATTTGCCAAACAAATTATTCTTCTCCAATTACGGGGTGATGAATTGCGACAAGCGCTTTTTGGAAGAGATAATGTCTTATGTGGACGGCAATTATGTGGTGCGCTTGGACGTGAAGTATGAGAGCGGGCCAGCAAAGAAAGACCCGTCTTTGTCGTACTTGACGAAGCAGGACGCTCTGAATCTTGCCTATTGGCTGGCTGTGATTGCAATCTTGCTGTTCCTGATATTTGCTGCAAGGCGCAAGCAGAACGTGATACCGGAGGTTACCGCTCCAAGGAACAGAACCGTGGATCTGGTCAGGCACGAGGGCACTTTGTACCAAAGTCAGGGTGATTATCTGGACCTTGTGCAGAAGAAGATTGTCTATTTCTTCTCTATGATAGACCACCTTTTGCACGTCAAACTGTACGAGGAACTGACTGCTGAGAAGGTGGCAAGGGTAGCTCTGAACGCAAAAATGGATACGGGAAAGCTGCGTGCCTTTATAGAGCTGCTTTACGATGTGCGCGACGGCAAAAAGGCTGTGGACGTGCATGACATGAAAGAGCTTATAGACGGAATGAACGACATCATAGACAGAATAAACGGCGAACGCAAGCGCCTGTAGTGATGTGGAACGCATTCTTTAAATAATTATGTATAATGTAAAAAAAAATAACGATATGGACTTGAGTGCAGATAATAATTTGAATACTGACAGATTGTCAGGCGAAACCAACAACGGTTTTGAACAAAACGAAAGCAACGTTTCTGAACTGGGCGAGCGCAGACTGTACGCGTTTGACAAAGACGCTGTGCTGAGCAAGATAGAGGCTCTTAAAGATAGCGTCGGGAAGGTGATTGTGGGGCAGGAGAAAGTAGTTGACATGATACTCGCCTCTGTGCTTGCCGACGGGCACGTGCTTCTGGAGGGTGTGCCGGGTGTGGCGAAAACGCTTACCGCAAGGCTTATCTCTAAGCTGATAGGCTCCACTTTCTCAAGAATACAGTTCACGGCGGACCTTATGCCGTCGGACGTGCTTGGCACAAACGTGTTCAACGTGAAGACCTCGGAGTTTGAGTTCCACAAAGGGCCTGCGTTTGGCGACATCGTCCTTGCCGACGAAATAAATCGAGCGCCTGCCAAAACGCAGTCGGCTCTGTTTGAGGTGATGGAGGAGCGTCAGACCACGATAGACGGCGTGTGCTACCAGATGGGCGATATTTACACTATATTGGCAACCCAGAACCCTGTGGAGCAGGAGGGCACGTACAGGCTGCCGGAGGCTCAGATGGACCGTTTCCTTGTAAAGATAAATATTGGCTACCCTTCGCTGGAAGAGGAGATAGACGTGCTGAAAAGACACGACAAGAACAAGAAGTTCACAAAACTGGAAAATGTGTCGGCCGCAATAACCAAAGAAGAGCTGCTCATGCTCCGAGACTGCATGCACAGCGTGAGAGTGGAGCCGAGCATGATGGCTTACATCGCGCAGATAGTGCAGAGCACTCGAAACCATAAGAACATATACCTCGGCGCGTCACCTCGTGCTTCTGTGGCGCTTATGCGTATGGCAAAGGCAAACGCGCTGATGGACGGCAGAGACTTTGTGGCTCCTGACGATGTAAAGGCTATGGCAATTCCGGTGCTGGAACACCGTGTGACGCTAAGCACCGAAACCGAAATGGAGGGTCACTCTGTTGTGGAGGTGCTGAAGAAGTTGGTCGAAGATGTAGATGTGCCTAAATAATTTTTTCAGGTGGGTTCTATAAATTCATTTCGACAAAAGTGCCGAAAGGTTTATCAGCCCACGATTTGTACTTTTTAATTATAAACGGTGATTTTATAGAACTCACCTTTAATAAAGGACTGAGATGTTTTTAACACGAAGATTCTTTAAATGTATAATAGCGCTGATTGTCCTGATAGCCTTTGGCTTTTGGGTGGAAATCTTTTATCTGTTAGGGATACTTGGCTTGGTGCTTTTCGTGTGCCTTGCTTTGTTCGAGATTGCCATGTTGTACAGAGGCTCAAAAAAATCTCTGCAGTGCGAGCGAATATGCGAAGAGCGCTTCTCTAACGGCGACGACAATCCGGTGGAGGTGCGGCTGACGAACAACTTCGGCTTCGACATTGACGTGGAGGTGATAGACGAATGCCCTGCAATATTCCAGATGAGAGATTTCAGCCTCTTCTGCAAGGTGCCGAAAGGCAAAACCGGAAAGGTGCAGTACACGCTGAAGCCAACCATGCGCGGCGAGTACAAGTTCGGAAACATAAATGCGCTTGTGTCGTCCAAAATCAGGCTCGTGTCACGCAGGTTCGTTTTCAAAAATCCGTGCTCGGTAAAGGTTTATCCGTCGTTTGTGATGCTGCATAAGTACGCGTTGCTCTCTACAAAAAACTTCACGCAGGAGTTTGGCCTGAAGCAGGTGCGCAGAATAGGGCAGAGCATGGAGTTTGAGCATATACGTGACTATGTTAAAGGCGACGACTTCCGTCACATAAACTGGAAGGCAGGAGCAAGACGAAACCACCTGATGGTGAACGTCTATCAGGAAGAGCAGTCGCAGTGCATATATAACGTTATCGACAAGGGCCGCGCCATGAGAAAGGCTTTTGACGGAATGACGCTGCTGAACTACGCGGTGAACGCCTCGCTCTTTCTGGGCTACGCCTCGCTGAAGAAGAGCGACAAGGCCGGGCTTGTCACGTTCGAGCGAAGTATAGACACGTTTGTGCCGGCGTCCAAGAATGCGGGTCAGATTGGTGTCTTTCAGGACGTGCTTTACAAACAGAAGTCGTCTTTTTACGAAAGCGACTACGAGGCTCTGTTCGGGCAGCTTAGCAAACTTGTGCGCAGACGCAGCCTCTTGGTCATATACACGGATTTTGACAATAAACAGTCGCTGAGAAGACAGCTGCCTTACCTCAAGACTTTGGCAAAGAAACACGTGGTGCTGGTGGTCTTCTTCGAAGACAAAGAGTTGAAAAACATTGCCTCAAAAAGGCCGAAAGCCGCGTCGGACTACTTCGAGCAGGTCATAGCAGAGAAGTTCATGAGCGACAAGCGTTCCATACAGATGGAGCTGAACCGTCATGGAATATATGCCTTGCTGACTCCGCCGAAGGATTTGTCTGTAAATGTTCTGAACAAATATTTGGAACTGAAGTCAAGGGCAGTTATTTAGCTCTGTGCGGTTCTGGAACCTCTTTTTTGAGGTTGGGAATTGCAACTTGCAAGTTCGTGGAGTTTATGTTTTGTTACTTTTTAGGTAAAAAAAATTATAAATTGTTTTGCATGTAAAAAAATATGTTTAACTTTGCATCGTGATAAAACTAATTGGATATGATTAACAGCGTATATACATATATTATTCTCATTTTGGGTTTGATTCTCTTGCGAAGCAGGCAGAAGTGAGGATGTGTGTATATTCATGATATGAAGAGCCTTTCTCGCTTCTGTGTGAGAAAGGCTCTTTTTTTATGATAAATTTTAGTTATAACGATATGGCAGACAAGTTATTTATTTTTGACACAACGTTGAGAGATGGCGAGCAGGTGCCAGGCTGTCAGCTTAACACGGTCGAGAAGATTGAGGTCGCGAGAGCGTTGGAAGGCCTCGGAGTTGATGTCATAGAGGCCGGATTTCCGATTTCGAGTCCGGGCGACTTCAATTCTGTGGTAGAGATCTCTAAAGCGGTGACATGGCCTACGATATGCGCGCTGACACGCGGAGTGCAGAAGGATATTGATGTTGCGGCGGACGCCTTGCGTTTTGCGAAAAGCAAACGTATCCACACTGGGATAGGGACCTCTGATTTGCATATCAAATACAAATTCAACTCTACGCAAGACGAAATTCTGGAGCGTGCCGTGGCTGCGGTGAAGTATGCGAAGCGGTATGTGGAGGATGTTGAATTCTATTGTGAAGATGCAGGCAGAACGGATAACGTCTATCTTGCCCGTGTGGTTGAGGCTGTGATTAAAGCAGGCGCTACGGTTGTGAATATTCCGGACACTACGGGCTATTGCCTCCCGTCTGAATTTGGTGATAAAATTAAGTTCCTGATGGAGAATGTGAACGGTATTCATAAAGCAATAATCTCGACTCATTGCCATAATGACCTTGGCATGGCTACCGCTAACACTATTGCCGGCGTGATGAACGGCGCAAGGCAGGTGGAGGTGACGGTGAACGGTATCGGTGAGAGGGCAGGAAACACCTCGCTCGAAGAGGTGGCGATGATTCTGAAGTGCCACAAGGGGCTGGGCATTGACACAAATATCAATACGCAGAAGATTTACTCGGCAAGCCGGCTCGTCTCCAGCCTGATGAACATGCCTGTGCAGCCGAACAAGGCAGTCGTCGGACGAAATGCCTTCGCACACTCTTCCGGAATACATCAGGACGGCGTGCTGAAAAATATTCAGACTTACGAGATTATGAATCCGAAGGATGTGGGTATTGACGACAACTCTATCGTGCTGACTGCCCGCAGTGGTCGCGCGGCTCTAAAGCATAGGTTAAGCGTGCATGGCGTTGACCTCGACGGCGAGAAGCTTGACAAGGTTTACGAGGCGTTCTTGAAACTTGCTGATCAGAAAAAGGAGATTAATGATGACGACATCCTTATGCTTGCCGGGCAGGATTTGTCTTCTGCTCAACGAATTAAGCTTGATTATCTGCAAGTTACCTCTGGCGTGGGCGTGAAGTCTGTTGCTTCTGTATGCCTTAACATATCGGGCGAACGGTTCGAGGCGGCGGCAAGCGGAAACGGGCCGGTGGATGCGGCAATAAAGGCGGTGAAACATATCATCAAAAGAAAGATGACTCTTCAGGAGTTCCTGATACAAGCTATAACGAAAGGCAGCGACGACGTTGGAAAGGTGCACATGCAGGTGGAACACGAAGGTTGTGTCTATTCTGGCTTTGCCGCTAACACTGACATTGTGGCAGCTTCTGTCGAGGCTTATATCGACGCGATAAATAAATTTAATTTGAATTGATTTTACATAATTTACTATATGAATACTTTGTTTGATAAAATATGGGACGCTCACGTGGTGACTGAAATTCCGGACGGCCCGTCTCAGCTCTACATTGACCGGATGTACTGTCATGAGGTCACAAGTCCGCAAGCCTTCGAAGGCCTTCGCAGACGAAACTTGAAGGTCTTCAGACCAAGTCAGGTAACTTGCATTCCGGACCATAACATTCCGACTTTGAATCAGGACAAGCCTATCGCAGACCCGGTGTCGCGCAAACAGGTGGAAACTCTCGATGAAAACGCGCGTTTTTATGGTTTGCAGTATTTCCCTATGGGGCACGAAAAGAACGGCGTCATTCATGTGGTCGGGCCTGAGAACGGGCTTTCGCTGCCGGGCATGACTATGGTCTGCGGTGACTCGCACACCTCGACGCACGGGGCTATGGGCGCGGTGGCTTTTGGCATAGGAACAAGCGAGGTCGAAATGGTGCTTGCTACTCAGTGCGTCTTTCAGGCTAAGCATTTCAGTGAACGGCGCTCTTGGCCGCGGCGTGACGGCTAAGGATATGGCTCTGTATATTATCTCGAAGATGACTACAGGCGGCGCTACAGGATATTTTGTGGAGTATGCTGGTGATGCGGTGAAGGCTCTCTCCATGGAGGGCAGGCTGACATTGTGCAATTTGTCTATCGAAATGGGGGCGAGAGGCGGAATGATTGCTCCTGATGAGGTGACTTTCGAATACATCAAAGGCAGAGAGTTCGCGCCTAAGGGCGAAGAGTGGGACAAGGCTGTGGAATATTGGAAGACGCTTAAGAGCGGCGCCGATGCGGTGTTTGACAAAGAGGTCGTTTTTGATGCTGCGGATATAGAGCCGATGGTGACTTACGGCACGAATCCCGGTATGGGTGTCGGAATAAAAGGTGAGATACCGTCGCTTGTGTCGGTCGAAGAGGCGGGCAGGGCTTCGTTTGAAAAGTCGTTGGAGTACATGGGCTTTGCCCCGTCTGAAAAGATGATAGGGAAAAGAGTTGACTATGTGTTTGTCGGATTTCCCGTGTATGAAGGCGATGCTCTGCTGGCGGCCCTTTTTGGCGGCGTATTCGGTAATGCGGCGGCAGCCCTCGGCAAGGCGGGGCAGAACGGAGTTAAAGGTCTTAGTGCCCTTGTACCATTCGGGGAAACCCCATGCAACGTCGTGGCGCATAACGGGAGCGCCCAGGATCTCGGCGATGTCCACCTGGCGGCAGACACGCTCCACCTCAGCGTCCAGATCCTCTTCCATAAGGTTTGCGCCATACTTGCCGGAGAACTTGTATTTCTGTCCGTACTGCACACGGAAGCCCTTGATCTGTCTCTTGCGCTCCTCCTCGACCATAGTCTTGAAGTCGTTTGGATCGACATAAGGGACCATGTTTGTACCGATATGCACGAACTGAACCTTTCCGAGGAACTCGTCTACTGTGGCGCTCACGGTGTCGATGGCAACATCACTGGCGTTGATGATCTTCACTGCGCTTTCGTCTTCATCTCCTGAAGCGGAAGGCATCACGAAAAGAACGTCAACATCATTGTATGCCAGACCCTTGGTCATTCCGTAACATGCTGTTCCGAGACCGCCTGCGATATGTGGAGGGAACTCCCATCCGAACATCAGAACTCTCATTTCTTATTCCTCCTCTTACTTATATTGGTTCATGATATATTCAATACGCAGGAGAGCGGCTGTGCTGAGTGCAGAAGCGATGGCTCCGTGCGGTTCGTGTGGAGGGTCTCCGTCGTAAAGTTCAGAGAATGCTCCGACACCGTGCTTGCTGATGTCCTCGAAGAAGCCCTCAACAAGATATTTTGCCCTTCCATAGAATGTCTCGCCCATCATCCTGAAGCAAAGGTCGATGTATGGAGCGAGAAGTGCAGGGAATGCACAGCCCTGATGATATGCAAGGTCGCGGTCGATCTGCGATCCTTCATATACGCCTCTGTATGCCTCGTTTCTAGGAGAGAGCGACCTGAGACCCCTCTTGGTCACAAGTTCGTCGTTGATTGTCATCACAACCTCAGAAACCACCTCGTCGTCAACAGGACAATACTCGAGATAGATAGGGAAGAGGATGTTAGGCCTTACTGCCTGATCCTGAGGGCCATTGCCCACATAATCAACAAGATATCCCCATTCAGGTCTCCAGAATGTAGGCTGGAAGTTCTCCTTCACAAGGTCACGTACCGGTGCCCAGCGCTCCACGAACGAGCTCTTCTTAGGACCGTACTTGTTCTCCATGTCGATCGCGAAGCAGAGGGCATTGTACCAGAATGCGTTTGTCTCCACCTGGTAACCTGCTCTTTCCGTTACAGGACGGCCGTATACATATGCGTTCATCCATGAAGTCGCCACACCATCCATCTGAGCCCAGAGAAGGCCGTTAGGATGCATTGCTATCTCCTTTCTGCGGCCCGGAGCATAACTTTCGATGATGCCCTTGAGGGTCTCGCCATACTTCTTCCAGATGGCCTTTTCCTTTCCGCAGAAACGGATGTACTGCTGGATTGTCTCTGTAAGACGGAGCGGAGCCTCACACTGTGTGGTACGGTGGAAAAGTCTCTCCTGCTCGTCAGCGATCAGTGTATCAAGAATCTTCTCGAATTCAGCGCAGTCACCGTTGGCATAGAGTGTAAGGCCAGGAAGAGATTCGATGGTCTCTCTGAGAAGACCTGTCTCAAGCCATGAGAATCCGGCGTTGATCTGAGCCCTGTCCCCTTTATGGCACTTGAACATTTCTGCGTTGTGAGCGAGAAGGTCATGATATGACTCAATGACATCCATCTTCTTGAGGATGTCCGTATATTTTCTCTTGAGTCCGCGTGGATTCACTTCATTTACAGAAGCGGAGAACACCACTGACTCACCTGGTTTCATCTCAAGTGTGAACACTCCCGGTACGAAAAGGTCCTCACGGCAGTCGAATCCGCGACGGTACTCGTCGGAGTATGTCACACCGTTGTACCAATATGGCTGATACTTGAATGCAGCCTTTGCCGAAGTCTGAAGATTGAGGTCAGGGAATCCGTTGTAAAGCCTGAAAGATACGCCGCCGTCAACCTCGTCATATGCAGTATATGCATCTGCATTCTGACTTGTAAGGCTGTGCACGCTCCTGAAGGCAAGGAACGGTCTCAGTTGGAGAGACACCTTGGCAGGAGCCTCTACCAGTTCATACCTGATGAGAATCTGATCATTGTCAGGAACCATCACGAGAGTCTTGGT